>NZ_JBQTCE010000002.1:625807-945017 GCF_052665095.1 Streptomyces sp. NEAU-174
GGGGGGGTTTTTTGGGTGGGGGGGGGGGGGGAGCAGGGAGGGGGGGGGTCCCCCCCCCGCCCCGCTACAGGGTGTCCGGCGCATGGCAGGGGCCTTCACCCCTGGATCCCGGGGTCTGGGGCGGAGCCCCAGTTGTGGGAAGGGGCGGGTAGGGGAAAACAGCCCGCCGCAGGCGTCACATCCGCCGGACGCCCCTATTGCACGGCCGTCGTGCGGTGGCGTACCGCCGAGCCCTGGCGGCCCTTGACGACCTCCAGCTGGGCGGGGATCCGCCGACGCAGATCGGCGACATGGCTGACGATGCCGACCGTACGGTCGCGTTCGCGCAGCGAGTCCAGCACGTCCATCACCTCGTCCAGGGTCTGCTCATCGAGGCTGCCGAACCCCTCGTCGATGAAGAGGGTGTCCAGGCGGACCCCGCCCGCCTCGTCGGTGACCACATCGGCCAGGCCCAGCGCGAGGGCGAGCGAGGCGGAGAAGGTCTCGCCGCCGGAGAGGGTGGCGGTGTCGCGTTCGCTGCCCGTCCAGGCGTCGACGACATGCAGCCCGAGGCCGGAGCGGCCGCGCCCGCCGGAGCGGGCGTCGGAGTGCACCAGGGTGTAGCGCCCGGAGGACATGTGGCGCAGCCGTACGCTCGCCGCCGCCGCGACCTGCTCCAAGCGGGCCGCCAGCACATACGCCTCCAGCCGCATCCTGCGCTCGTTGTCCGCGGAGGTGCCCGCCGCGAGCGAGGCGAGACGGGCGATCCGGTCGTGCTCCGCGCGCAGCGGGGCGAGCCGGCGGGCGTCGGCGACCGCCCGCGCGGAGAGCGCGTCGAGCTCCTCGCAGCGGGTGCGGGCCGCGGCGTCCGCGGCCGAGACCTCGCGCAGGGCGCGGGTGGCCGCGTCGGCCGCCGTCTGCGCCGCCGCGGGGTCGGCGGGCGGCTCCTGGGCGGCCGCGAGCACCCTCGGGTCGGACAGCTCGGCCGCGACCGCCGCCGACTCCGACTGCCACGCGTCGAGACGGCGGCGCGCCTCGCGCTGCCGGTCCGGGTGCAGTACGGCCTCGGCGGCCTGCTCCGGGGTCTCGAACCCGGCCCGGTAGGCGGCGTCGGCGAGCCGGGCGTCGGCCTCCTTCAGCCGGTTCGCGGCCGCGTCGGCGGCCCGCGCCGCCTCGGCGGCGTGGGCCAGCAGCCCCGCCTGCCGCTCGAGCCGCGCCGCCCGCCGCGCGACGGTGGCGTCCGCGCCGCGCGCCTGCTCGAGCTCGGCCAGCAGCGCGGCCCGCTCCCGGGCCAGGGCTTCGCGGTGCGAGGTGCGGGCGGCCGCCCGCCGCTCGGCCTCCTGCCGCTGTTCCGTACGGCGGGTGTGCTCGCCCTCGGCCCGGTCCAGGGCCTCGCGGGCGGGGTGTGCGTCGGCCGCCGCGTCCCGGGCCTCGGTGTAGGCGGTCCGCAACTCGGCCAGGGCCCGGTCGAGTTCGGCCGCGTCCTCGCCCTCCGCCGTGGCCTCGGCGCCCGCACGGGCCTCCCGCAGCGCGTTCCGCGCCCGCTCGGCCTCCTCGCGGACCTCCTCGGCGCGCTGGTAGTCCGCCAGCGCGGCCTCCTCCGCCGTACGGTCCACATGCCCGGCCCCGGGCCGGGCCGGGCCCGGGTGCTCGGTCGCCCCGCACACCGCGCAGGGCTCTCCGGCGCGCAGCCCGGCCGCCAACTCGGCGGCGATGCCGCGCAGCCGGGCCTCCTTGAGGTCGAGCCAGTTCTGCCGCGCGGCGGCGGCCCCTTCCCGCGCCCGCAGCAACTCCTCCCGCGCCTGGGCCTCCTGCCCGGCGAGCCGGTCCCGCCGCCGGGCGGCCTCCAGCCGCCGCTCGGCGGGCTCGATCCGCCCGCCGAGCTGCTCGGCCCTGGCCACGGCCTCCTGCGCCGCCTCGACCCGCCGCTGATGCGCCCGGTGGGTCTCCTCCCACCCCGCGAGCCACTCGGCGGCCTCCTCGACCGCCTCGTCATCGGCACGGGCCTCCCGATCGAGCGCGGCGATCTCGCGGAGGATCGCCTCCGCCCGAGCCTCCCCCCGCCGCGCGGCACCCAACGCCCCGAGCTCCTCCCGCACCCGCCGCTCAACCTGCCCCAGCCACTCGGCATCGGCTTCGGCGAGCACCGCCGAGGCGTCAACACCCTGCGCCCCGGCCCGCCGGTCCCGCTCGCCGTACGCACCGCCCGGGCCCGGAGCCGCCCCGCCACGACTCGCCTCGGGCGCAACCTGTCCCGCCACATCGGTGTGCGACGCGCCCTCGCCCCGGGACGTCGGCCCGGACGCACGCGACGACGCGCCCCGCGCCTCCGTGACGGCGGTTTCGCCGTCGGACGGCCCCGCCTGGGCGGTCCGTCCGTGCTCGCCACGCTCGACCGCCGTACCCATCGCGGCGGCCTCATCCAGGGCTCCGGAGCCCTGCGCGGGCAGGGACACGGCAGGCGACGTGGCCCGGCCGGGGGGTGTGCGCTGGTCGGGGATGTCCGGGGTCGGCGCGAGGGTCATGGCCGCCAGGCCGGGTTCGGCGGACAGCCGGGTGCGGGCCTGGCGTTCGGTGGATTCGGCGGTGCGGTGGTCGCGGGCGGCGGCGGTGCGGAGGTCGAGTGCGGGGACCACCGCGTCGGCGGCGCGGGCGCGTTCCAGCAGCTCGCGCAGGCGGTCGTGGTCGGGTCGCTGCCGTTCGAGGTCGTCCGCCCGGCGGCGGGCCTCGGTGTGGCGGCGCTGGAGTTCGGCCCGTTCGCGGGTCGCGTCGGCGGTCCGCTGGGCGGCGTCGTGGGCCTCCTCGGCGGCTCGTACGGCGGACAGCGCGATGTCCAGCCGCTCGCGCGCGCCCGCACGCGCGATGGCGGCCCACTCCAGGACGGCGTCGGCCAGCCCCGGCTCACCGGGGGTCAGTTCGGGCAGCGGGTGGCCGTCCAGCTCCGTGGTGCGGCCCGCCGCCTGTGCCATGCGGTGGGCGAGCGCCAGCAGCCGCTCGTCCCCGGCCGCGACCCGCTTCTCCGCCGCCCGCCGCTGCTCCGCCAGCCGTTCCTCGACGGCGGCGAAGCGGCCGGTGTCGAACAGCTTGCCCAGCAGCTTGCCGCGCGCCAGTTCATCCGCGCGCAGAAAGCGGGCGAAGTCGCCCTGCGGCAACAGCACCACCTGGCAGAACTGCTCCCGGCTCATGCCGAGCAGCTGCGCGATCTCCTCGCCGATCTCCTGGTGCGAGCGGCTGAGCGCCTTCCACGTCCCGGCCCCGGCGCCGGCCGAGGATGTCGGTGGGACGTACTCGCGGAGCAGGGTCTGCGCCTTCTCCCGCGTCATCCCCGTGCCCCGCTTCTTGGGGCGCGGCTGTTCGGGGCGCCGGGTGATCTCCAGGCGCCGCTCCCCGACCGTGCATTCGAGAACGACCTCGGTCGGGGTCAGCGGTTCGGCGTGGTCGCTGCGCAGCGAGAGCCCGCTGCCCTGGCGGGCGCCGGGCACCTGGCCGTACAGCGCGTAGCAGACCGCGTCCAGGACGGACGTCTTACCGGCGCCGGTCGGCCCGTGCAGCAGGAAGAGCCCGGCGGCGGACAGCTCATCGAAGTCGATCTCCTGGGTGGCGCCGAACGGCCCGAAGGCCGTGACGGCGAGCCGGTGCAGCCTCATCGCGCCGCCTCCCCCGCGGTCGTGGTCGTCCGCGCGGTCACGGCACCCGCCGTCGTCGCCCCCGCGCCGTTCTCGTCGCCCGGCACGACACCCTCCACGACACCCTCGCCCGGCACGACACCCTCGTCCGGCACCACGCCCTCGCCCGCCACGACGCCCTCGTGCGCCTCGCTCCGTACCGCATCCAACGCGTCGCCGAGCAACGCACGCTCCACCTCGTCCGGGCCGCGGCCGCCCCGCACATGGGCCACGAAGTCCTCGGCGATCTGCCGGTCCGAGCGGCCGCGCAGCCGCTGTGCGTACGAGGCGAGCGGATCCTCGGGGGGCCGCTCGGGGTCGAAGACCAGCGTCAGCACATGGGGGAAGCGCCGCGCCAGCCGGGCCATCGGCTCATGCGGCCGCACCGCGTCGGTCAGCGTGGCCTCGACCCACGCCTCCTCGTGGCGCTCGAGGTCCGGATCGGCGAGCAACTCCTCGATCCGGCCGCGGATCCGGGCCAGCGGCCGGGGCACCGGGCACTCCACCCGTTCGCACGACGGCGCCCCGCCCGCCGCCCCCAGCTCCACCACCCACATGGACTTGCGGTGCGCCGCCTCGGAGAAGGAGTACGCGAGCGGGGAGCCCGAGTAGCGGACGCGCTCGGTGATGGTCTGGCAGCCGTGCAGATGGCCGAGCGCCACGTAGTCCACGCCGGCGAAGACCTCGGCTGGTACGGAGGCGACGCCGCCGACCGTGATGTCCCGTTCGCTGTCGCTGACCGTGCCACCGGTGACGAAGGCGTGCGCGAGGACGACGGAGCGGGTGCCGGACGGCCGGGTGGCGAGGTCGGCGCGCACTCGGTCCATGGCGGCGCCCAGCACCGCCGTATGCCCGGCCGCCGAGGCGCCCAACTCCTCCCGCACCAGGCCGGGTTCGAGATACGGCAGACCGTAGAAGGCCACCTCGCCGTGGTCGTCGGAGAGGACGACGGGCGTGGCGCAGCCGGCGGGGTCGGTACGCAGATGGATCCCGGCGCGGTCGATCAGCCCGGCGCCGACGCCGAGACGGCGGGCCGAGTCATGGTTGCCGGAGATCATGACCGTCGGCACCCCGAGGTCCGCGAGCCGGTGCAGGGCGTCGTCGAAGAGCTCGACGGCGGCGAGCGGCGGCACGGCGCGGTCGTAGATGTCGCCCGCGACGACCACCGCGTCGATGCGCCGATCGCGCACGGTGGTGACGAGGTGGTCGATGAACTCCCGCTGCGCGGCAAGGAGGCTGACCCGGTGAAAGGAGCGTCCGAGGTGCCAGTCGGAGGTGTGCAGAATTCTCACAAGTGGTCTCCGACCTGCACTTCTGTCCTTCCTCCCACCCCAGTGGCCAGCATCACACCCGCGGCGCGTACGCGGTGCGGGCACCGACCACGTTAGCCGCGGTCGGTGCCCGGTCTCTCACGGACCTCGTATTTCCCGCCCGTGTCGCCCACACGGCGGCCCGTTTCCCGGCCATGGCTAGCCCTGGTGGTCCCTCCACCGCGCGTCCTCGGAGTCCTGGAGGCCTTCGAAGGGGCGGGTGTCGAGGTAGTACCACTCCGCGGACGGGCCCGGCTGTGACGGGCCGTAGAACGCGTCGTACAGCGCACCGGACGACGACCGCTCATGTGGCTGTGGCGGCGGCCACGACGGGGACACGGGCGCGGACACAGGCGCGGACACAGGCGCGGACGCGGACGTCGGCGGGGATTCGGGCGAGAGCCCGAGGCCGGACCTTCGCTTCGGCTTCGGCTTCGGCCCCGGCCTCGGCTTCCGCCCCGGCCCCCGCCCCGGTCCCGGAAGGTCGGGCAGCAGCAATTCCACCCGTACCGTGCCCGGCGCCCGCTTCTGCGCCACGAACTCCTCGATCTGGCTGCGACAGGCGTGGTCCAGATGGGTCACCCCCATCAGGTCCAGTCGGATCCGCGGCGTCCCCGCCGACCCCACCGCCTCCAGCGCGTCGATCACCTTGGGCAGCCGCAGAAACGTGGCGTTGCCGGTCATGACCAGCTTCGCGGTGTCGCCCTCCACCCGGTGCTCGATGGAGGTCCGCGACATCCGCAGCGCCGCCAGGACGATCCCGGCCGCGAGCCCGACCAGCACCCCCTCCAGCAGCGCAGTGGCGACGATCGTGCCCGTGGTGATGGCCATCACCACGAACTCACCGCGGTCCTGGCGCCACATCTTCGGGAACTGCTCGGGCGCGAGCAGCTTCCAGCCGCTGTGCACCAGCACACCCGCCAGCACCGAGATCGGGATCAGGGCGAGAACGCTCGGCAGCAGCAGCGCGAAGGCCAGCAGCCACAGGCCGTGCAGGGTGCGGGAGAGCCGGGTCCTGGCCCCGGCCTGCACATTGGCCGAGCTACGGGCGACGACAGCGGTCATGGGCAGCGCGCCGAGGATGCCGCAGACGGTGTTGCCCGCGCCCTGGGCGATCAGCTCGGTGTTGTAGCGGGTGCGCGGACCGTCGTGCATCCGGTCCACGGCGGCGGCCGTGAACAGGCTCTCCGCCGAGGCGATGACGGTGAAGGTGAGGACGGCGGTGAGCACCGCCGGATCGGCCAGCCCCGCGAACTGCTCAGGGCCTGGCACCTGGACGGCGGACAGCAGATCGCCGACCTGAAGGGTCTTCACCTCCACACCGGGCAGCGCGGCGACCACGATGCCGATGGCGACGGCCACCAGCGCGGCGGGAATCCGGCTGACCGGCCCCGGCGCCTTCTTCCAGACGAAGCTGAGGACGACCGTGGCGATGCCGAGCAGCGCGGCGATCGCCGTCTGCCCGCTCGTGAAGGTGTCGAGGACATGCGCGGGGAAGCCGAGGATGTTCTCGACGGCCGTGCCGGGGGCCGTGGCATCGGCCAGCGGATAGGACTGGCTGAACATCAGCGGCAGCCCGATCCCGGCGAGCATGCCCTGGACCACGGCGATCGAGATGGCCTGGAACATACGGCCCAGCCGGATCATCCCCAGGCCGATCTGGAGCAGCCCGGACATCAGCACGATCACCCCGAGCATGGCGATGCCATGGGCCTCGACGGTCTCCGCCACGAGTGCGGTGAGCCCGGCGGCGGGCCCGCTGACCTGGAGGGCGCTGCCCCGGGTCATCCCGACCACCAGCCCGCCGACGACACCGGTGATGATGCCGAGTTCGGCCGGGGTGCCGGAGGCGACGGCGACACCGATGCACAGGGGCAGGGCCACGAGGAAGACGACCAGCGAGGCGGTGATCTCGGTGCCGAGGTCGGCGCCCTGGAGGATCCCGCCGAGCTTGCCCTTGCCTTTTCCCTCGCTCTTGCCTCTCCTCTCGCCCCTGGCGATGTCCCCCGCCTCGCCGTCGGCCTTATGGAAGCCAGGAGCCTCGGCCGTTTCTCTTACGGTTCCGGCGGCGGGCGCATACGGCATCGGCTGCGTCGACTGGGCGTCGCGCGCCCCTTCCGGCGGGAACACCTCGTCGATGTCGTACGGCGGCGAGGAAACCGGCTGGATCCGGCCACGGGCATGTCGTCCGCTCGTCATGAGTACGCCCGGACGTCACCGTCGTTATCGCGACCGAGTTCCTTGCCCGAGGTGCGCGGCCGGAATTCGGGAAATTGCTCGTCGGCCAGTTTCCGGTATTCGCACGGAGCCCTCATCGTGCCTCCCTGACGGGTGGTTGGACCAGATGCGAATCACCGTAGGGAGGGCCGTACCAGGCGAAGGCTAAACGAACACTAGAGCATGACAAGTTCTTCTCCAATATTCGGTTCCGCGCTCGCAACATTACAAAAACCAGGAAGCCATTCCGAAATTGCGGTACACAGGTCCCCATGACCGTACGAGCGCTGCTCATCGAGGATGACGAGACGATCGCCGAACCCCTCGTCGAGGGATTGGGGCGGTATGGACTGATGGTGGGTCATGTCAGCACGGGGGCAGCCGGGCTGGAGGGGCCGTACGGGGACATCGTTCTGCTCGACCTGGGGCTGCCGGACATGGACGGCATCGACGTCTGCCGCGGTATCCGGCAGGTGTCCGATGTGCCGATCATCATGCTCACCGCGCGGGGCGAGGAGGCCGACCGGGTCCTGGGGCTGGAGCTGGGCGCGGACGACTACTTGGCGAAGCCGTTCAGCATGCGGGAGCTGATCGCCCGGATCCGCGCGGTGACCCGGCGCTCCCAACGCACCGCCACGGCGCCCACCGCTCCGGCCGCACCCGCTCCGGCCGCACCCGCCGCCACCGCACCGGCCCCCGCCGTCACCCCGCCGCCCGCCGCCCAGCCGCCGCCCCGGGAGCAGGAGCCCTTGGTCGTGGACCGCCGGACGCGTCAGGTGTGGGTGGGCGGCGCACCCGTCAGCCTCACCCCCAAGGAGTTCGAGCTGCTGGCCCTGCTCACCGAGGACCCCGGCGCGGTGTACTCGCGCCAGCAGATCCTCGACCGCGTCTGGGACCCCCACTTCCACGGGCCGACCAAGACCCTGGACGTGCATATCGCCACTCTGCGCCGCAAGCTGGGCGATCCGGCCTGGATCCAGACCCTGCGCGGGGTCGGCTTCCGTCTTGCCGTCCACTCGGGAGCCCCGGCGGGGGCTCCAGCGGGAGTCCCGGCGGGGAGCCATTCGGGGGTCCCGGAGGCCGCCCGGCCGTGACCCGACGTCTGCTGCTCGGATATCTGAGCCTCGCCGTACTGACCCTGCTGAGCCTCGGCATACCGCTCGGCTATGTCTACGGCAGAGCCGAGCGAGCGCAGATCATCTCCTCGGCGGAGGACGAGGCCGAGTCGGTGTCCGCGTTCGCCTCGCTGTCCATCATGGCGGGACGGGAGCGGCGCGAGCTGCCGCACCGGGCGCGCCACTGTGCCGAACGCATCCGGGGCAGGGTGGTCATCGTCGGCGACGACGGCCGGCTGCTGGCGACCTCACATCGCTTGTCCGCCGCCGAGTCGCGGAACCTGGCGTCGCGCCCCGAGATCGCCGCCGCGCTGCGCGGCCGGGACGCGATCGACGTCCGTACCTCCACCATCGGCGGCGTCCGCTATCTCTCGGTCGCCGCCCCCGTCGTCCACGGCGAGGAGTTGCAGGGCGCGGTGCGGCTCACCGTGCCCACCGACGCGGTGGAGGCCCGGGTCCACCGGACCTGGCTGCTGCTGGCCGTGGGCGGGCTCGCGATCCTCACGGCCGTCGCCGCCGTGGGGCTGGTCTTCGCCCGCTGGGCCAGCCGCCCGATCCTGGAGCTGGAGCGGTTCGCGCACCGCCTCGCCGACGGCCGGTTCACCACGCCCGCGCCCGTGACCTCCGGCCCGCCCGAGGTGCGCAGCCTCGCCGCCACCTTCAACCAGACCGCCGCCCGGCTGGAGCATCTGCTGGCCTCCCAGCGCGCGTTCGCCGCCGAGGCATCCCACCAGCTCAAGACGCCGCTGGCGGCGCTGCGGCTGCGGCTGGACAATCTGGAGGCGGAGATGACCGGGCACGCCCGGGACAGCCTCGGCGCCGCGATAACCGAGACCGACCGGCTGGCCCGGATGGTCGAGGGGCTGCTGGCGATGGCACGGCTGGAGGAGAGCGCCGTCACCCCCGAACCGGTCGATCTGGACCAGGTGTGCGCCGAGCGCCTGCTCACCTGGAGCCCGCTCTTCGACCAGCACGGGGCCCAGCTCGCGCTGCTCGGCGACCGGGTCGGCCAGGTACTCGCGGTGCCTGGAGCCATCGAGCAGATCCTGGACAATCTGCTCTCCAACGCGCTGCGTGCCACACCCCTGGGCTCCACCGTCACCATGGTGCTGCGCTGTTCGGCCGCCGACCGCCGCCATCTCCCCGCGCGGCCCGCCTGGATCGAGCTGCACGTCATCGATGAGGGGCCCGGCATGACCGCCGATCAGCGGCGTCGCGCCTTCGACCGCTTCTGGCGCGCCCCCGACGCCCCGAAGGGCGGCACCGGTCTGGGTCTGTCGCTGGTGCAGCGGCTCGCCCATGCGAGCGGAGGGGAGGCCACCCTGGCCCGGGCGCCCGGTGGCGGCCTCGACGCGGCGATCCGGCTGCGGCCCGCGCACCGTGCGGCCCAGGGCCGCACTTCCCAGGGCCGCCCGTCCAGAATCGGCCTGCCCCGGAGAGTCCGGGGCGACCGGAGCGCACCGGGGTCCGCTCCGTCCCCGCCCTCGGTGCGCTCACCGGCGTAGGCCCAGGGCGTACCCGGGCTGTTCCAAGACCGTGCCCAGGCCGTGCCCACGCCGTCCTTACGCGTCCTGGTACGCCTCGCCGCCGAGCTCCAGTGCGGCGGTGCCGGCGGTGGTGTCCGCCAGCCAGTCGCGGAAGGCGTCCACATCCGCGTCGGGCAGTCCGAGTTCGATCGTCACGGCCTCGGCGTAGCGCACCTCGCGGACCGCCCGCCCCGTCGCCCGCAGATCGTTCTCCAGCTTTCCGGCCCGCTGGTGGTCCACGGTGACGGTCACCAGCCGGAACCGCTGCCGGGTGACGGTGCCCAGCGCGTCCAGCGCCTCGCCGACCGCGCCGCCGTAGGCCCGGATCAGACCGCCCGCGCCGAGCTTCACGCCCCCGTAGTAGCGGGTGACGACGGCCACCGCGTACCGGATCTCGCGGCGCAGCAGCATGTGCAGCATCGGCACCCCGGCCGTGCCGCCCGGCTCCCCGTCGTCGCTCGCCTTCTGCACACCGCCGTCCGCGCCGATGACGTAGGCGAAGCAGTTGTGGGTGGCGGTGGGGTGTTCCCTCCTGACCCGCTGGATGACGTCCTGCGCCTCCTGCTCGGTCGCGGCGGGCGCGAGCGTGCAGAGGAAGCGCGATCTGTTGATCTCGATCTCGTGCACGCCCTCGCGCGCGACCGTCCGGTACCGCTCCTGCATCAGGCCACCCTATGTCCCGGCTCTCGCGTGCTGGTCACGCGTGTGCGGCGGCGGTGGTCACGCGTACGTGGCCGCGGTGGTCACGCGTGTGCGCCGCCAATCGGGCGGAAAGCCACCACCAGCACGGATCGAATCGAAGGCCCGGGTACGGATCTGGTTCCCGCCTCAGAGGAGCCCGTATGTCCTTCAACCCGCTGGAGCAGCGTGGAATCCCGCTGGACCGCCAGAGGCGTACCTGGCGTGAGCTGGACGTCTCCCCGATCGACCCGGACCGCTGCGACCCCTACACCCGGTGCCGGATCATCACGATGAACGGCATCGAGATCGAGGCGATCCTCTTCAGCCACCAGATGGCCCGCCACTGCGAGGACATGGACGTGAAGCGGCGGCTGGCCGAGACGCGCTCCGTCGAGGCGCAGCAGCAGAAGGCGGTCAACTGGCTGTTGCCGGGGCTGGCCTCGGTGCTGGAGACCACGATCGCCTATGAGCAGGTGGCGGTGGACCTGACCGCGTGGGTGGCCCGGATGGAGCCCGACCCGTACCTCACGCAGGCGTATCAATTCGGGGTGCTGGAGGACTTCGACCATCTGTACCGGTACGCCAACCTCTACGAGATGATCGAGCACCGCAAGGCGGAGGAGATCGTCCAGGGGCTGACGGAGATCATGCCGGGCCGCCCGACCAAGTACCACCACCGCGATCCGGTGGACAACGTCCGCGAGCCCTACGACCGGAACCGGACCGACCCGCTCTCCAAACTGCACGCGCTGACGATCATGTCGGCGGAGCAGCAGACCATGAACTTCTACATGAACGTCGGGCCCACCTACATGGAGCCGATCGCCCGGCAGCTCTACCAGGAGATCGGGCTGATCGAGGAGGAGCACGTCACCCACTACGAGTCCCTGGTCGACCCGGGCGAGACCTGGTGGGAACAGCTCGTCAACCACGAGTACAACGAGTGCTACCTCTACTACTCCTTCATGGAGCAGGAGTCGGATCCCAAGGTGAAGTCCGTCTGGGAGCTGCATCTGAACATGGAGCTGGAGCATCTGCGCATCGCCTGCGACCTGATGCGCCGCAACGACGGCCGCGAGCCGGAGGAGGTCGTCGCCCCGGAGCTGCCGAACGTGCTCACCTTCGAGCCCAACAAGGGGTACATCCGCGAACTGCTGGACACGCAGATCGACCTCACCACGCTCGGCACCGGCTATGTGCGCGAGGCCCATGAGCGCTTCCAGGCCATGCAGTCGCTGCTCAACGACGGTGACCAGCCGCCGAGCGAGCGGGTGATGGCGCAGCACCGTGACATGTTCGGCCGGGAGTACCGGCTGGAGACCGAGGGTGAGCACCCCGAGCCGTCCCTGCGCTCACGCGACTGATCGATTCCCGGCCCTACGGCTGATCGATTCCCGGCCCTACGGAGGACAGACATCGTGGCAGACCGATCCGGATCCGGCGCCATCGGCGGCGAGGACGATGTGGTGGCGCTGTTGACGCGTCAGCACGGTGATATCCGCAACCTCTTCGACGAGGTGGAGCGGACCACGGGGGACGAGCGGCGGGACGCCTTCCGCAGGCTCGTCCGGCTGATGGCCGTCCATGAGACCGCGGAGGAGGAGGTGGTCCACCCCGTGGCGCGGCGGGCCTTCGACGGCGGTGAGGGAGTGGTGGAGGACCGTCTGCGGGAGGAGAAGGAGGCGAAGGAGAAGCTCAGCCGGCTCGACGGCATGGACCCCGAGAGCGCCGGGTTCCTGCCGCTGCTCATGGAGCTGCGCACCGAGGTCATGGCGCACGCGCGGGCCGAGGAGCGCTACGAGTTCGTCCATCTGCGGCGGCGCACCGACCCCGGGCAGCTCGCCACGATGGCCAAGGCGGTGCGGGCGGCCGAGGCCATGGCCCCGACCCGTCCGCATCCGGGCGTGGAAACGGCGGCGAAGAACATCGCGCTCGGGCCGATGGCGGCCACCATCGACCGCACCCGTGACACGGTCCGCAAGGCGATGGGGAAGGACGGCTGACCACCGCGCCCGGTCAGCCCTCTCCGCCGTTTCCGCCACGGCCGAACCGGGCCGGCCGGTGCAAGGGCCCCCACGCGCCCCGCTGGCGTGCCACCACGTCCTCGGCTTCGGCGATCACGCTCTCGGCGATCCAGGCGACCGGCTCCACCTCGCGGACCAGGGGTTCGTTGTCCGGCCCCCGGCCGGTCTCCTCCCCCTTGAGCACCCAGGGGCGGACATCGGCGGGGCCCTGGTCGTCGTCCCGGAGGTGGAGGTAGTCGCACAGCCTCCGGGCGACCCAGACGGTCGTGGGCAGGTCCTTCGCCCACTCCTCGAAGACCAGGGGGTTGGCCGACAGGCCCGGCATCTTCATGCCGGTGAGCCCGTCCCGGCTGACCGCACTGCCTTCCAGGTCCGCCTCGGGCCCCCGGGACCAGCGGACGAAGACCGGAGGGCCCTGTTCGATCAGCTCCACGAGCTGGTGCAGAGCGGTGTAGGTGGGGAGTGTGGTGCCTGGCATGATCGCCCCTGAGTACCCGTGGCCGACGCATCCAATCCGCCGCCCTCCCCCGACCGCACGGACGCCCCCGACCGCACGGACGCCGCCCGGCCCCGCTGATCGGCGGGAAGGGCGGCGTCCCGCTGGGAAGCGCCATGACGGGCGTCCGGGTCAGCGGCCCAGGGCCTTGGCCAGCTGGTCCTTGGTCATGTTGGAGCGGCCCTCGATGCCGCGCTGCCTGGCCTCGTTGTACAGCTGGTCGCGCGTCGGGCCCTTGGGACCCGTCCGGTTGCCGGAACGCTGTCCGCCACGCTGCGGCGCGGACTTCGGGTCCTGGGTCGAGGTCTTGCTCGCGGCCCGGGACTCGCCCGAGCGGGCGCGCTCCTTGTTGACCGTACGGGCGGCCATTTCCTTCGCCCGGCCGGTGGACGCGCCACGCTGCTCGGCGCCTTCCTTGATGTGCTCGTACTGCCGTTCACGCTTACGGCTGGATCCTGCGGGCATGGTGTCTTCCTCTCCTTCCGCCCCCTCGGTCGGTAGCGGCCGGCGGCTCGAGATCGCCGACCGCAGGAGTCGGGTTCCCCTCGCTTCCTCCCCTATAACCAGCATGCGTCTCCTGGGCGTCGGCCGGATGCCGTGCGGTGTGCGGATTCCACGGGATTGGTCTTTCGGCAGTGTCCGCCGGTCCCCGGTCTTCGTAAGGTCACCTCTGCGCGGGCTGATCACACGGGGGGACGCGGGTGGGGGACATGACGACACGGACACACACGACCGGACCCGGCAGCCGCCCGTGGGCGTCCTGGGGCGGACACCTGCCACTGGCGGCCACCATCGCCGCCGCCGGGTTGAGCGTGGTCAGCCTGTGGTGGGTGGTGCCCACGGCGCTGTGCGCGTTCGCGGCGGGGTGGCGGCCCGGGCGGACGTGGTCCACGGCGGTGGGGCTGACCGGGGTGGTGGCGGGCGCGATGGTGGGGGTCGCCGTGGTGCCGTCCTGGATCACCTGGGCCGACCGCCGGAGCCGGGTGGCGCGGGCGTGGCGGAGCTGGTCGAACGGGCGTCGGCGTCGGGTCTCGCGGTCCGGCTGAGGACCGACGGCGAGCCCGGCGAGCTGCCGCCGGACGTGGAGCGGCCACCGCCCGGTACACCGACACCGAGGCGCCGCCCGTGACCTCCACCCGCTCCGCGTCGCCCAGCCCACCGGGCGACAGCCACATCACCGCTGCCGCCCCGGCGGCACACAGCGCCACCGCGAGCAGCAGTCGACGGCCGAAGCCGTATCGCGTCCTTGAATCCATGGCCAGTGACCGTAGAAACGGCGACGGCCCGCCACCTCTGGCAAACGGCCAGGTCAGACCCCTGACGTTGGTCGGGGTTGACACCCCGGCACAGCGGGACGCGACTCCGCCGGAAAAGCCCTTCGGGCCGACGGGGTCACTCGCCGCGGGCTCCGAGGCGGGCGAGTGCGGCGGCACTCGGACTGCCCGGTTCCGCCGTGTACATCACCAGCCGCAGGTCGGTGCCCGGCAGCAGCAGGGTCTGGCAGTCCAGCTCCAGCTTGCCCAGCTCGGGGTGGCACACGTACTTGCGCAGCGTCGCTATGGGGCGCACATCGTGGTCGCGCCAGCCGGCGGCGAAGTCCGGGCTGTGCGCGGCGAACTCATTGATCAGCTCACCGAGCGCACGGTCCGCCGGATAACGCACACTGGCCGCGCGGAGCTGCGCCGCGACCTGCCGGGCGAACTCACCCTCCGCGCCCGCCGGTGCCGACCAGAGGACTTCGCACAGCCGGATGGACAGCCGCACGATGTTGCGCTCCTCGACCGGCAGCAGCCCGAAATCCATGATCAGCGCGACTGCCGCGTCGTTCCAGGCCACGATGGACTGCCGCTCGTCGAGCACATAGGCGGGGATGGGCCCGAGCCGGTCCAGCAGCCGTTGCGCTTCGCCGGGCACCGGGCCCCGGTCGGCGTCCGTGCCGGGCGGGACCTGCCCGGCCAGCCGCGCCAAGTGCTCACGCTCCGCGACGGTGAGCCGCAGCGCCGTACCCAGCGCGGCCAGCACCTGCGGGGACGGACGCGGTGCGCGGGCCTGCTCCAGCCGCTCGTAGTAGTTGACCGACACCCCGGCCAGCTCGGCCACCTCTTCGCGGCGCAGCCCGGGAGTGCGCCGGGCGCGCCGGCCCGGCGGGTGGGTGGTGACGGTGGCCGGCACCTGGTCCGGGCGCAGTGCCTCCCGTCGGCGGCGCAGGAAGTCAGCCAGTTCGCCTCTGCTCACCCCGCGATGGTGGCACGAGGGGCCCGGCATAGCCACGGACTGGTGGTCCGGGGCTCAGCCGTCCGTTCCCCGGCGGCGGGTCCGCGTCCAGTGTGGACCGGTCACACCTCGTCGAACACTGGAGGACATCGTGCCGAGCACTCCCGAAGAAGCGTTCCGGCGACTGCTGGATCGGATGCTGGCCAAGGACACGGACGCCGTCGCCGACTTGTGGGCGGAAGACGGCACCGCCGAGTTCCCGTTCGCCACGGGAAGCTCACCGCGCCGACTGGCCGGGCGGGAAGAGGTCCGCGGCTACATGGCCGCCCTCCCGGAGCTGATGGACGTGCGAGGGATTCCCGCGGTCACCGTGCACCACACGGAGCGGCCGGAGACCATCGTGGTGGAGTTCACCGGGAACGGGCACACGGTGCGCACCGGAGAGCCCTATCAGCTGGACTACATCGCGGTGATCACCGTCCAGGACGGCCTGATCACCCACTACCGGGACTACTGGAACCCGCTGGCCGTCGCCGAGGCGGCCGGGACACTGCCCGAGCTGCTCGACTCGCTGCGCTCCGGAGCCGCCGGATGACGGGTGTACTGGTAACCGGCGGCACCGGGAAAACCGGGAGCGCGCTGGTCGAACTGTTGCGCGGCAACGGTGTCCCGGTCCGGGTGGCCAGCCGCACCCCGCCTGCCGGTGATCCTGACGCGATCCGGTTCGACTGGGACGCCCCGGCCACCCATACGGCCGCGTTGCGCGGGATGGACCGGGTCTTCCTGGTACCTCCGGTGGAGAGCATGGATCCGATGCCGCCGGTCGGGCCGTTCCTGGCCGAGGCGCAACGCCTCGGCGTGCGCCGGGTGGTGCTCCTCGGCTCCGCCATCGTGCTGCCGAACGCTCCCGGCGCGCTGGAGCTGGCCGCGCGGGTGCGGGCCCGGCCCGGGTGGGTCGTGCTGCGCGCGTCCGGGTTCATGCAGAACTTCCTGAGCCCACACCCGGTGGGCGAGCGCATCCGGCGGCACGGCGAGATCCGCACCGCCGCCGGTGACGGCCGAGTGGGCTGGATCGACGCGCGGGACATCGCGGCCGCGGCCTCCGCCCTGCTGGCCGACCCCGACATCGAGCCCGGCGACCGGCGCGACTATCTGCTCACCGGGCCGAAGGGCTTGAGCTACCAGGACGCGGCGGCGATCATCAACGCCCGCACCGGGCGGTCGGTCCGAGTGGTGACGATCGGGGCCGACGAGCAGGCGGCCCATTACCGGGCCGCAGGCATGTCCGCCGAGTTCGCCGCCGCCCTCGCCGCTGTGGAAAGCAGCATCAGGGCCGGTCGGGAAGACCAGGTCAGCACCGCGGTGCTGGACCTGACCGGCCGTCCGCCGCGCACCTTCGCCGAATTCGTCCAGGAGCACGCGGGCGAGTGGGTGCGCACCGGGGCGTCCGAGTGCTGGCCGTAACCGTACCCAGCTCGCCCGGGAATCACCTCGCTCCCGCCCACCGTTGTCGTACACGGCAACCTTTGCCCGAACCCCAAGGAGGCCGAGCGTGTACGGCGACTCAGCAACGGTCCGCAAGATCCTCACCGAGCTGGGCGACACCTGGGCCGTCGTGGGCCTGTCGACGAACCCGGGGCGCGCGGCGTACGGCGTCGCCGGCGTCCTCCAGCGCTTCGGCAAGCGCATCGTGCCCGTGCACCCGAAGGCCGAGACGGTGCACGGCGAGCGCGGCTACGGCTCGCTCGCCGAGATCCCGTTCCCGATCGATGTGGTCGACGTCTTCGTCAACAGCGATCTGGCGGGCCCGGTCGCCGACGAGGCCGTCACCATCGGCGCCAAGGCCGTCTGGTTCCAGCTCGGCGTCATCGACCCGGAAGCGTACGAGCGCACCCGCGCCGCCGGGCTGGCCATGGTCATGGACCGCTGCCCGGCCATCGAGATCCCCCGGCTGGGCTGAGCGCCTCGGGCGGCGTCAGGCGCCCAGGCCCTCCAGGACCACCGCGCCCGGAAGCCCCGCGAGCAGCTTGCCCGGCACGATGAGCTTGCCGCGTCGGCTGCCGCTGCCGATGAGGGCGTACGGGATGTCGGCCACGGCGGCGTCCACCAGGAGCGGCCAGTCGGCAGGGAGTCCGATCGGGGTGATGCCGCCGAATTCCATGCCGCTCTCGCCCGTGGCCGTGTCGATCGGGGCGAACGACGCCTTGCGGGCGCCGAGGTGGCGGCGCACCACGCCGTTGACGTCCGCGCGGGTGTGGGCCAGGACCAGGCATGCGGCCAGGGTGGTCTCGCCACCCCGCTTGCCCGCGACCACCACGCAGTTGGCGGACTGCTCCAGCAGCCAGGAGCCGTAGTTCTCGACGAGTACGGCGGTGTCGGCCTTGTCCGGGTCGGTGTCCACGAAGAGCACCCGCTCCACCGGCTCCGAGCCGCGCCAGGTGCGCAGCGCCTCGGCGACGGGAGCGGTCAGCAGGTCCAGGCACTCGACGGCGGGACGGACCTCGTCGAAGGCATCCATCGGCGTACTCATGCCGCCAAACTAGCAGTCGGAGCGGGGCACGAGGGCCGGGCCCGGCGGCCTCAGCGCGCGGGTGGCACCGACACCGCCATGGTCATCTCCACCGGCTCGGTCCCGTCGTTGCGGTAGGTGTGCGGGGTGTTCGCCTCGAACGCCACCGAGGTGCCGACCGGGGCGGTGTGGGACTCACCGCCGAGCACCAGGGTGAGCTCGCCGGCCGTCACATGGATCAGCTCGACCGTGCCGGACGGATGCGGATCGGAGCTGCTCTCGTCGCCGGGCATCAGCCGCCATCCCCACATCTCCAGCGGGCCGTCCGCCTCGGTGCCGACGAGCAGCGCGGTGTAGCTGCCCGCCTCGGTGGACCACATCCGCACCGCCTGGTCGGGCGGGACGAAGGTCACCCGCGGCCCCTGCTCGTAGTCGAGCAGCGTGGTGATGCTCACGCCGAGCGCGTCGGCGAGCTTGACGGTGGTGCCCACGCTCGGATTCGTACGGGCCTGCTCAATCTGGATGATCATGCCCCGGCTGACCCCGGCGCGGGCCGCCAGAGCGTCGAGGGTGAAGCCGCGTTCATTGCGCCACCGCTTGAGGTTGCGGGCGAGCGACTGCGTGAGCTGGTCGAGGTCCGTCACGTTCCGGTCCGTCCATCCGTCCAAAATAGTGAATGGCATAGTCGAGTGCAGTGAACTACTGTGGGCTGTACTCCCACGTCCACCACACTGTACGGCGAGGTTCCACCATGTCCGCACTCTTCGCTCTTGCCACCAGCCTGCTCTGGGGGCTGGCCGACTTCGGCGGAGGGTTGCTCACCCGGCGCACACCCGCGCTCACCGTGGTCGTCGTCTCCCAGATCATCGCGGTCACCGTCCTCGGAGCCATCGTGGTCGCCACCGGCGGATGGTCCGAGGCGGGCCCGCAGCTGTGGTTCGCCGCGGCGGCCGGTGTGGTCGGCCCGGCCGCGATGCTGTGCTTCTACCGCGCCCTCGCGCTCGGCCCGATGGGCGTCGTCTCCCCGCTCGGCGCGCTCGGCGGGGTCATCGTGCCGCTCGGTGTCGCGCTCGTGCTCGGCGAGCGGCCCGGGCTGCTCCAGGTCTCGGGGGTCGTGGTGGCGGTCGCGGGTGTGGTCCTGGCGAGCGGTCCGCAGACCGGTGGGGCGCCCGTCCAGCGGCAGACGCTGCTGCTCACCCTGGTGGCCGCGCTGGGCTTCGGCTCGGTGATGGCGCTGATCGCCGAGGCGTCGCACACGCTGACCGGGCTGTTCCTCGCGCTGTTCGTACAGCGGGTGTGCAATGTGGCGGTCGGCGGCGGCGCGCTGCTGGTCTCCGTCCGGCGCGGCAACCCCGGGCTGCCCGAGGGCGGGATGGGCGTGGTGTGGGCGTCGCTGCCCGCGCTCGCCTTCGTGGGCCTCGCCGACGTGGCGGCGAACGGCACGTACAACCTCGCCGCGCACCACGGCCCGGTCACCGTCGCCGCGGTGCTCGCCTCCCTCTACCCCGTGGTGACCGCCCTCGCGGCCCGCGGACTGCTCGGCGAGCGGCTGCGGGTGGTCCAGGCCACGGGCGCCGGACTCGCCCTGGTGGGCACGCTGCTGCTGGCCACGGGCTGAGCGGACCACGGGCTGAGCGGACCGCGGCCCGGCCCCCGCCCTGCCATGCGTAAGCGGCCCTGCCCAAGCGGCCGGCCCAAAGCCGCCATGCATAAGCCGACGTGCTCCAGGAACCCACTACGCCATGGGGCACGTAAACGAGAAGCTGTACGTGTTGCGGGCCGAGGCCCGGGGGATCGTGGACGCCGCGACGCGGGCGTGGCAGGGGCCGGGGCGGGAGCGGGACCTGCTCGTGCAGTCGCTGAAGGCGGCCGGGGCGGCCACGCTCGCCTGGGCGGTGTCGGGGTGGTGGCTGAAGGACCCGGTGGCGCTGATGGCGCCGTGGGTGGCGGTGGTCCTGGTCCAAGCCACCGTCTACCGCTCGCTGTTCAAGGGGTTGCAGCAGCTGGTGGCCATCGCCGTGGGCACGCTGCTGGCCGCGGGGGCCGAGGCCCTGACGGGGAACACCCTGATCTCGGTGGCCATGGTCCTGCCCGTCGTGATGCTGCTCAGCAACTGGCCCCGCCTCGGCGACCAGGGCATCTACGGCCCCACCACCGCGCTGTTCACCCTCACCTCGGCTCCGGTGTCCAGCCTCACCGTCTCCCACCGGCTGCTCCAGGCCCTGCTGGGCGCCGCGATCGGCATCGCGGTCAACGCGCTGGTTCTGCCGCCGGTCCATCTGCGGAACGTACGGGAGAACCTCAGCAGTCTGGCGCACGGGACACAGGAGACACTGGCGAGCATCGCCGAGGCGCTGGCCCAGGGGGACTGGACCGAGGACACGCCCGCCGACTGGCGACGGCTGGCCGACCAGCTCAGGCAGCGGCAGGAGAGCCTGCGGTCCGCCCGGCTGTGGAGCCATGAGAGCCTCCGGCTCAATCCCAGGCTGCCGTGGACGTCACGCGAGAAGCTGCCGCCGACGCTTCCCCCCGAGAGCGAGGACCAGCGGTGGAGCGCGATCGTCGCCCAGGTGGGCGCGGTCGTGAGCACGATGGTCGACATCGCCGACGAGAACCGGGCCATTCCCGCCCCCGATCAGCAGCCGCTGCGCGACTACGGCCACCTTCTCGCCGATCTCGCGGCGGCCTGCGAGGCCCGGGCCAAAATGGCCCATGAGCCCGCCACCCCCGCCGGCGCGAGCGGCGAACTCGACGAGGCACGCGGCGAACTGGACGAGGCGCTGGAGGCCGTGGAGCGGCGCCACGCCGCCCTGCACAAACAGCTCACCGATGAGCGCCACGTCTCCCCCGGCACCGCCGCCGTCCTGGGCACCCTGCTGATCCAGGCCCAGAACATCTGGCACGACATCGCCCCGGACACCTGGCCCCGCGTCACCGCCCGCGCATAGCGACCGGCCGGCGGGGTACACCGGTGCAGTCCCCCGCGGTGGTGTCGGGGCGGAGTTGTGAGGAGTGGTGCCCATGAAGCCGATCGGCCAGGCACGGCCGGGATTCCCCTGCTGGGTGAGTCTCGCCGCCCCCAGCCTCCAGGCGGCGCAGGAGTTCTACACCGCGGTGCTCGGGTGGACCTGGCGCCCCACCGGGCTGGGTGAGGAGTTCCGTACGGCGCTGTTCGGCGGGGCGCCGGTGGCCGGGGTCGGGGCGCTCGCGGACAGCCTCAGGGGCGCGGCCGCCTGGACGCCGTTCTTCGCCGTGGCGGACGCGGACGCCACCGCGGCACACATCCGTGAGCGGGGCGGCACCGTCGGCGTCGGCCCGCTCCCGTTCGGCACCGGCCGCCGCGCCGCGCTGGCCGCCGACCCCGACGGCGCCGTCTTCGGCTTCTGGACGGGAGAGACGCTGCCCGGCCGGCCGTCGGGTCCGGCGGAAGGCGCCCCGGCCTGGCTGGAGTTGCGCACCCGTGACGCGTTCGCGGCCGCCCTCTTCTACGGCGAGGTCTTCGGCTGGGCGGCACCGGAGGGCAGCTGCTCCGTGGAGTACGAGAACGACGAGGTGGTCGTGCGCGAGGAGGGCCGCAAGCTGGCGGTGGTCCACGGCGGCGCCGTCGAGCAGGCCCCCGACCCACGGGTCCGGCCGCGCTGGTACGTCCACTTCCGCGTCCCCGATGTGACGGCCGCCGTGGCGGCGGCCCGCGCCGCCGGTGGCACGGTCGCCCTCCCGCCGGACGCCTCTTCGACGGGCCGTCAGGCGATCCTGTGCGACCCCGACGGGGGGCTGTTCACCGTCACCGCGGCCTGAGCGGACGCGCCCGCCTCGGCACCCCGGCCCGCCTCGGCACCCCGGCCCGGCTCGGCGAGATGGCGGAAAGACGACCCGGGCGCGTGACGAAGCCGGTCCGGCCGGGAAGTCGTGGAGGCGGAGAGCGGGGGGAACACGCTGTCGTCAGGACGGAGAGCGGTGATGACCACCACGGCGGAGGAAGCCCGGACCGGTCCACCCGCGTCGCGCGTCATCCGGCTGCCGGGGATCGTACTGGGGGTGGGGCTCGGCGGATTCCTCGACGGGATCCTGCTGCACCAGCTGCTCCAGTGGCACCACATGCTCAGCAGCACCGACCACGACCGCATCGGGGTGCGGTTCTACAACCCGCACACCGTCTCCGGTCTGCGGATGAACACCGTGTGGGACGGCGTCTTCCACGCCGTGTGCTGGATCTCGGTACTGCTGGGGCTGGCCATCCTCTACGCCCGGGTCACCCACGACCGGCGCCGGGTGTGGGGCTCCCGCGTCCTGTGGGGCTGGATGCTGGTCGGCTGGGGTCTGTTCAACCTCGTCGAGGGCGTGCTGGACCACCAGATCCTCGGCATCCACCATGTCCACGGCGGCCCGGAGCAGCCGTGGTGGGACGCCGGCTTCCTCGTCCTGGGCGCCCTTCTGGTGGCCGGCGGCTATCTGTTGCAGCGCGGCGGGGCGCCCTCCGGTCCCGGGGCGCCCCGCGCCGCCGGGCGCGTGTGATGGGCGCCGGCGCGGCGCATCCCGGCCATGGGCACGGTGGGGGCGGCGGCCCCCTGGAGGTATGGCTGCCGGCCCTCGCCCTGCTGGGGTGCGCCGCCGGCTACGCGCTGATGGTCCGCCGCGCCCGCCGCCGTCACCCCGCCAAGGGCTGGCCGCTCGCGCGGACGCTGAGCTTCGCGGCCGGGCTCGTCCTGGTGGCCATGGCGCTGCTGCCGCCGCTCGCGCCGCTCGCCCATGAGGACTTCCGCGGCCATATGGCCCAGCATCTGCTGCTCGGGATGTACGCGCCCCTGGCGCTGACGCTCGCGGCCCCGGTCACCCTGCTGCTGCGCGCACTGCCCCCGGACCGCGGCCGACGGCTGACCGCCGTGCTCCGCTCCCGCCCCGCGCGGCTGCTGGGCCACCCCGTCACCGCCCTGCTGCTGACCACCGGCGGGCTGGTGCCGCTGTACTTCACCCCCGTCTACGACGCCACCACGGGCCACCCCGGATGGCACTGGCTGACGCACGCCCACTTCCTGCTCTCGGGCTGGCTGTTCGCGTATGTCATCGCCGGTCCCGATCCGGCACCCGCCCGGTCGGGGGTGCCGGCCCGGCTGGTGGTCCTCGGCGTCGCCATCGCCGCCCACGCCGTCATCGCCCAGCTGATGTACGGGGGGTTCTGGGTCGAGGTGCGTGCCCCGATCGCCGAGGTCCGGGGCGGCGCGGAGATCATGTACTACGGCGGCGACCTCGCCGAGCTCCTCCTGGCCGTGGCCCTCGTCACCACCTGGCGGCCCGTGCGGACGCCCCGGAGGACGCACGGGTCACGCGTACGCACACTGCGGCGGCCGGAGGAGGGGCGGCCGGAGGAGCGGCGGCCGGAGGAGGGGCGGCCGGAGGAGGAGATCCGCGCCCCACGGGCCCTGCCGAAATCCGGGTGACGGTGGGGTTACCACCGTCAGGTCCCGGGTACCTGGGCGTCACGCCATCGGAGTGAGCCCCCGGGGGACCACGGTGGCCAGGCCCTTCCGGTCCAGACCGCGGGCCGGAAGAGCCGCTTCGGCTGACGCGTCGGTTCGGGCCGACGCTTCAGTCGTCGATTCCCCCGCTCTCGCAGATCTGCCGGGCGATGTCCCGCAGCTTGACGTTGCGCTCCTGGGACACCCGCCGGATCAGCGCGAAGGCGTCGTCCTCGGTGATCTTCAGGCGTTCCATGAGGATGCCCATGGCCTCCCCGATGGTGTGCCGGGTCTGGATCGCCTGCTGGAGCTGATCGGCGGTGCGGGCGCTGGAGAAGGCGACCGCGGCATGCGAGGCGAGCAGCCAGCCGGCCGTCTCGCTGGCCTTGGTGAAGACGGCGGGGCGCCGTGAGTAGAGGTTCAGGGCGCCGAGGTTCTCCTGCTCGGTGTAGAGCAGGAACCCCATCATGCTGCCGATGCCGAGTCCACGGGCCTCGCTGACGAAATCCGGCCAGCGCTCCTCGGGCTCGGTGAAGTCCTTGATCCGGAACACCCGCTCGCCGTCCAGCCGACGGGCGGCGTCGAAGCAGGGCCCCTCGCGGAGCCGGCTCTGGAGCCGGTCCGACCGCACCACCAGCCCTTCGGTGGGGGCGAGGGACTCCACTCGGTTGCCGCGGAGCACCAGGATGCCGGCCGCGTCGCAGCCCTCCACGATGTCCACCGCACAGGCGCTGATCCGATCCAGCGTGGCCTCCACGGAGTTCTGCGCCAGCAGATCCCTCGCCATGGTGGCCATACGCTCGGCAAAGGCTTCCCAGTCCATGCCCACCATCCGATCACATCCGGCTACTCGCCGCTGCTGAGCGCTTCCCGGTACTGCTTCGCCCGGTCCGCGTACACCTGGGCGTTCAGTCTGATGCCTTCCCGTTCCTCGTCGGTCAGGGGGCGCTTCACCCGCGCCGGCACCCCGGCCACCAGGGAACCGGGCGGTATCTCCATGCCCTGCGGCACCAGGGCCTGGGCCGCGACCAGGGACCCCGCGCCGATCCGGGCGCCGTTGAGGACCGTCGCCCCCATGCCGATCAGCACCTCGTCCTCGACCGTACAGCCGTGCACGACCGCGTTGTGCCCGACCGAGACCCGCTCGCCGATGGAGACCGGGAATCCGGGGTCGACATGCACCGTGCAGTTGTCCTGAATGTTGCTGTCCGCGCCGAGGACGATGGGGCCGCCGTCACCCCGCAGCACCGCCTGGTACCAGACGCTGGATCCCGCCGCCAGCACGACATCGCCGATCACCACCGACGTGGGGGCCACGAATGTGTCGGGGGCGATCTGTGGCTCCTTCCCGCCGATGCCGAAGATCAAGGCGCGCACCGTCTCTCCCACCTGGTCGTTCCCCTTCGCGTCCCGTGCCCCGGCCGATGGCTCCGGCAGAGCCCTAAGCGCTCCGCGGGAAGTGCCCTGACCTGTCGTCGATCGTCCGCGGCGCCGTCGTGGCTGGTCGCGCCCGCGCGGCGGAGCCGCATATCGACACAGCCCCGCGCCCCTTCGGGGCGCACCCGAACCGCACCGCACTTCAATGAGGCCGCTTAGTCCCCGGCCGGGACCGGCTCCGGCTCCGCGGTCTCGGGATCGGCCGCCGTGACCGCCGCGGCCTTGGCCTTCTTGGAGCGCCACTTCATGACCAGCATCGAGCCGAGGCCGAAGAGCAGGGCCAGCACGAGCCCGAGCCAGGAGAAGCGCTTCAGCCAGTCCTCCGCGACCTTGCCCAGGGAGTAGATGACCGCGGTGGTGCCACCGGCCCAGACGATGCCGCCGAGCACATTGGCGATGAGGAACTTCCAGTACGGCATGCGCAGCACGCCCGCGAGCGGCCCGGCGAAGATGCGCAGCAGCGCGATGAACCGGCCGACGAAGACCGCCCACATCCCCCACTTCTGGAAGGAGCGCTCGGCGGTGGCCACGTGCTCGGCGCTGAAGTGCTTGGGGAATTTACGGCCCAGCCAGGCGAGCAGCGGCTGTCCGCCCTTGCGGCCGATGAGATAGCCGATGGAGTCGCCGATCACCGCGCCCGCGACGGCGCACGTCCCCAGGATGTAGGGGTTGATGTGGTCCTGGGAGGCCGCCAGCAGCGTCGCGCTGACGAGGACGATCTCGCCAGGGAGCGGAATTCCCAGGCTCTCCAGGCCGATGACGATACCCACGAGCAGATACACGCTGACCGCGGGCACGGTCTCGAGCCATTCCTCGATATGCAACGCCGGTTCCTCCCCATGTGGCGACCGCTTCCCGGCGTGCGCCGGACCAGGGACGCGGCGCACGCCGGGAAGCCTACTCAATCGGCGCGCGGTCGCCATCATCCCCAAGTCGTGCTCCGGCTCGCGTCGGCTCCGGCGAAGGGAGGACGAGTCGGGGCCGGACTCGGGGCCGGACTCGGGGCCGGACTCGGGCTGGGGAGGTCGGGCTCAGGACTGGGGGCGCAGGGTCCACACGATGGACATTTCGCCCGTAACCTCACCGTCCTCGCGTGTGATCGCGACGTTCACCGGGAATTCAGGCCGCTCCCCCGCGTCCAGCTCGGCGACCACCTCGGCGGCGGACCGGCCGAGGGTGGCGGTCGCGGTGACGGGCCCCTTGGCGAGCTTCTTGTAGTCGATCTCGGCGCGCACGGCCAGCGGTACGGCACGGCCGAGCTGATCGCCGAACGCCGCCAGCACGATGGCGCCGCTCGCCGACTCCGCCAGGGTGAACATCGCGCCCGCGTGGGGGCCGCCGACATGGTTGTGGAAGTCGGGCTGATCGGGCAGGCACAGCACCGCGCGCTCGGGCGACGCCTCGCGGAACTCCAGGTTCAGGGTGCGCACCATGGGCACGGTGGCGGTGAGCATCTCGCCGACGGAAGGCAGGGTTTCTGACATGCCCCGGAAGTTACCACCCAGTAGCAAGCGGGGAAAGGGGCAGTTCAAGGGGCAGCCGTAGCAGGTGTCGTCGGCCCCCTCTATCGTTACTGGCCATGTGGCCAGGACAGCAGCCGCCCGGGGGCGAGCAGAACAACCCGCACGACCAGAACCCCTATCAGCAACCGGGGTACCAGCAGCCGGGATACAACCAGCCCAACCCGTATCAGCAGCCGGGATACCAACAGCCGAATCCCTATCAGCAGCCGCCCCAGCAGCAGCCGGTGCCGCCCGGCCAGCCGGGGCAGCCGGGGCAGCAGCAGCCCGGTTTCGGCCCGCCGCAGGATCCGCCCGGCCAGCAGTGGGGCACTCCGTCCGGCCCGCCCGGCGCACCGCGGCCGCCGCGCGACAACAAGAAGCGCACGACCACCATCGCCATCGTCGCGGCCATCGCGGTCGTCGCGGCCGCGGCCATCACCGGTGTGCTGGTCCTGGGCAAGGGCGACAGCGGCGGCGGTGACGAGTCGAAGGGGAAGGACAAGACGCCCGCCTCCACCTCGGCCCCGGCCTCCGAGGAGCCGACCGAGGACCCGGGCGGCGGCGGTGCGGACAACCCGCGCGCCGGCGGTGACACCACCGACGTCAAGGCGGTCATACCCGGCTGGAAGCCGGTGGTCAGCCCCAAGCGGCACAACGCCTTCGACGTCCCCCCGGACTGGACGATCGAATCGCCGGGCCTGAGCACCGGTTTCGAGGACGACAAGGGCAAGCCGCTCGTGGTCATGTCCGCTCCGGCGCGGTACAAGAAGGACTACTGCTCGGTCAAGGACAAGGACGGCTACGTCGACAAGAGCCACGCCGCCGGGGCGGGCTCGAAGGGCGCCCAGGGCGCCAAGAGCGAGGCGTCGGCCGCCAAGATCGAGGCCGAGAACTGGGTCTTCGCCGCCTTCGACCAGAAGCAGACCGGGACCCGCAAGGTCACCGACGCCAAGAAGTTCAAGAGCGCCCACGGCCTCGAGGGCTACACCGCGTCGGCCACCGTCACCGGGGTGAAGAAGACCGACAAGTGCACCACCGACGGCAAGTCCGTCACCGTGACCTACACGGACACCAACGGCGACTTCGCCACCTGGGTCCTGTACTCGGTCAAGGGCACCAAGGAAGAGGTCCCGGACTCCACCATCAAGAAGATCATGAGTTCGCTGCGGCCGGTGAAGTCGGAGGTCTCCTGACCCGCTGACCGCTCCGGCCATGGCGGCCGGAATTCGGTTGGACGCCGGGGCCCGCCCCCAGGGATAGTCCGGATGTGACGACTCCTCCGGCCCCGCGCCTCCGACCGCGCCGCCCCGCGTGGGCCGGCCGCAACTACACACTGCTGACCACCGCCGCCGTGGTGACGGGCCTCGGGAACGCCGGAGCCCTCATCGCGGCGGCGTTCGCGGTGCTGGAGGCGGGCGGGGACGGCGGCGACGTCGGGCTGGTGGCGGCGGCCCGCACCCTTCCGCTGGTCGTCTTCCTGCTGATCGGCGGCGCGGTGGCGGACCGGCTGCCCCGCCACCGGGTGATGGTCGCGGCCAACAGCCTCAACTGCCTCTCACAGGCGGCATTCGCCGTGCTCGTCCTGTCCGGCGAGGCACGGCTGTGGCAGATGGCGGTGCTGTCCGCGCTCGGCGGCACCGGGCAGGCGTTCTTCTCCCCCGCCGCCGAGGGCATGCTGCTCTCCAGCGTCAACGGCGAACAGGCCGCCCGCGCCTTCGCGCTGTTCCGGGTGGGCATGAACGGTGCGCAGATCGGCGGGGCCGCGCTCGGCGGCGCACTGGTCGCGGTGGTCGGCCCGGGCTGGGTGCTGGCCGCCGACGCCGCCGCGTTCGCGGTCGCGGGCGCCCTGCGCTCGCTCCTCGACGTCAGCGCCGTCGCCCAGCGGGAGCCCGGCGGCGGCATACTGCGGGATCTGCGCGAAGGTTGGCGCGAATTCGTCGGACGGCCCTGGCTGTGGTCGATCGTCGTCCAGTTCTCCGTCGTCAACGCGGTGGTGGGAGCGGCGGAGGCGGTGTATGGCCCGCTGGTGGCCGAGGACCATCTGGGCGGGGCGCGCCCCTGGGGGCTGGCGCTCGCGGCGTTCGGCGCGGGCACCGTCCTGGGCGGTCTGCTGATGGTGCGCTGGCGGCCGCGCCGGATGCTGCTCGCGGGCTCCCTGTGCGTACTGCCGCTCGCCCTGCCGTCGGCCGCGCTCGCCGTCCCGGTGCCGGTCGTGCCGCTGGCCGTGGTGATGTTCCTGGTCGGGGTGTCGGTCGAGGTGTTCGGGGTGTCCTGGATGACCGCGCTGCACCAGGAGATCCCCGAGGACAAGCTGTCGCGGGTCTCGGCGTACGACTGGTTCGGCTCGGTCGCCATGGTGCCGCTGGCCACGGCGCTCGCGGGCCCGGCCGAGGAGGCGTTCGGCCGGGCGGGCTCGCTGTGGGGCTGCTCGGCGCTGATCCTGGCGCTGACGCTGGCGGTGCTGACGGTCCCGGACGTACGGCGGCTGCGCCGGCGCGAGACCGAGCCCGTCGCCGAGGGCGGACCGGCCGCCGCCACGGACACCGCCCCGGACACCGCCTCGGAGCCGGTCAGCCCACGCTGAACGCCCCGTCCGGCGGCTCGGGCGAGGGCGTGGCGTCCTCGTCCCGCACCGGCGCCGCGCCGCCCATGAACCGCTCCAGCGCCTCCCCGTACTCGACCCTGGCCGGGAAGGCGTCGGCCGCGGTGCGGCGGGCCAGCACGGCGACCGGCGGTTCGGCCTGGGAGGCCACCAGCACGGCGTTGCCGAACCGGCGGCCGCGCAGCACCGACGGCTCCGCGATCAGGGCGAGATGGGCGAACGCGGTGCGGTAGGTGGCCAGTTGGGAGCGGAGGAAGGCGAACGGCGCCCCGTCGGCCAGATTCGCCGCGTACCACCCGCCCGGCCGCAGCGCGCGGGCCGCGGCGCGGGCGTACTCGACGGAGGTCAGATGCGCGGGCACCCGCGAACCGCCGAAGACATCGGCCACGATGACATCGGCGGACCCCTCGGGCGCGGCCTCCAGCGCCGTCCTGGCGTCCTCCGGCCGCACCGTGATCCCCGCCCCGGACGGCAGCGGAAGGTGCTCGGCGACCAGCTCCAGCAGCCCCCGGTCGGCCTCGATCACCACCTGGTGGGAGCCGGGGCGGGTGGCGGCCAGATAGCGAGGCAGCGTCAGCGCCCCACCGCCCAGGTGCAGTACGTCGAGCGGGGCGCCGGGATCGGCGGCCGCGTCCAGGACATGGGCGATCCGCCGCGCGTACTCGAATTCGAGATGGCCCGGATCGTCCAGGTCGACGTACGACTGCGGGGCGCCGTCCACCGTGAGCAGCCAGGCGCGCGGGCGGTCCAGGTCCGGCATCAGCTTGGCGGTGCCGCCGTCCACGGCACGGCTCACGGGTATCGGCTCGTTCACCCTCTCGTTCACCCTCTCATTGTGCCGTTCATTGTGCCGTCGCGCGCAGGCCGTGGCCTCCGCTCGCCCGCCCCCCCACCCACACGGGGAAGGCGGACGAGCGGGGCCGGTGATGGCTTACGGCAGCACGGTGGTCACCGTGCCCGCGCCCACCGTGCGGCCGCCCTCGCGGATCGCGAAGCCGAGGCCCGGCTCCAGCGGTACGGCACGGCCGAGCTCGACCGTCATGGTGACCGTGTCACCGGGGCGCGCCACCGCGGTGGCCCCGAGGTCCACGGCGCCGACCACATCGGCCGTACGGAGGTAGAACTGCGGGCGGTAGCCGGTGGACACCGGTGTCCGCCGACCGCCCTCGGCCGCCGACAGGACGTACACCCGCGCGGTGAAGCGCCGCCGCGGTACGAGGCTGCCGGGCGCGGCCACCACATGGCCGCGGCGCACCGCGTCCCGCGCCACTCCGCGCAGCAGCAGCGCCACATTGTCGCCCGCCTCGGCCGACTCCATGGACTTGCCGAAGGTCTCCACGCCGGTGACCACCGTGGCCACATCGGTGCCGGGCACCTCGACCCGGTCACCGACCCGTACCGTGCCGCGCTCGATGGCGCCGGTGACGACCGTGCCGCGGCCGGTGATGGTCAGCACGTTCTCCACCGGCAGCAGGAACGGCGCCCCGGTGTGGCGCACCGGCGTCGGTACGTAGATGTCCACCGCGTCCAGCAGCGCCTCGATCGCCCCGGTCCAGCGCGGGTCGCCCTCCAGCGCCCGCAGCCCGGAGACCCGTACGACGGGCGTGGTGTCGCCGGGGTAGCCGTGCGCGGAGAGCAGCTCGCGCACCTCGAGCTCGACGAGGTCGGTGAGCTCGGGGTCGCCCGCGTCGGCCTTGTTGAGGGCCACCACGATGTGGTCGACGCCGACCTGGCGGGCCAGCAGCACATGCTCGGCGGTCTGCGGCATCACACCGTCGAGCGCGGAGACCACCAGGATCGCCCCGTCGATCTGGGCGGCGCCGGTGACCATGTTCTTGATGAAGTCGGCGTGGCCGGGCATGTCGACATGCGCGTAGTGCCGGGTGTCGGTCTCGTACTCGACATGCGCGATGTTGATGGTGATGCCGCGCGCGGCCTCCTCCGGCGCCCGGTCGATGCGGTCCGCCGGCACATAGGCGCCGCCGGTGCCGCGCTCGCTCAGCACCTTGGTGATGGCGGCGGTCAGCGTGGTCTTGCCGTGGTCGACATGGCCCATGGTGCCGATGTTCAGATGCGGCTTGGTGCGCACATAGGTCTGCTTGGACATGCGACGGTCTCTCCTCGTCAGCGGGGGTGGGAAGCGCGGACCCCAGAACCTCGCCGACCCTCCCCCTGGGGGATCCGTCGGAGTTGTCCGAGGAGGGTCAGCTTCGGGCGCCGTCGAGGCAGGCGGCGGGAGCGGCGGCGGGCGGGTCCGTGGTGAGGGCGGCGACCGCGGCCGGAGCGGGAGAGGGGACGGCAGCCTTCGGCGCGTCCGCGACCGCGGACGTCGGCGTGAGGAAGGCGAGCCGGAACATGCTGTGATCTTCGCGCACTGTTCGGTCCGCGTCGAATGGTTTTCGGTGCGTTTGGATGCGTGTGGGGTGGGTGGGGCGGGTGGTTCGGGTGGTTCGGAACCGCTGCCGACCGGGTTCGGAACGTCTCTCAACGGGGTTCGGAACCATCTGCCGACCGGGTTCGGAACCGTCTGTCGACGGTCTGCCGACAATCGGACGACAACCCGACGACATCGCGGCGTCCACCGGGCCGGGTCGGTTACGCTCCACCGATGCTCGATATCGCCCCGCCGCCCGCGAAACCGGCCACGCGCCGCGCCCGCGCCGTGCTCCTCTCGCCGTGGTCGCGGCTGGGGTTGCTCGCCGCGCTGCTCACCGGTTCCGCGATCGCGGTCTGGCTGTGGCAGCCGCAGCGGCTGCTGACCCACGGTGGCTGGCCGGAGTTGTCGGGCGGGACGGCCGTGGTGCTGTTCACCGCCGCGTACGGGGTGGGCACCGCCGCGCTGGTGCCCCGGCCGCTGCTGAACCTGGCGGCCGGTGCGCTCTTCGGCATCCAGTACGGGCTGGCCACGGCCATCGGCGGCACGGTGATCGGCGCCGGGATCGCCTTCGGCCTCGGGCGGCTGCTGGGGCAGGACGCGCTGCGGCCGCTACTGCGGGGGCGCTGGCTCTTGGCGGCGGACCGGCAGTTGAGCCACCACGGGTTCCGGTCGATGCTGGCGATCCGGCTGTTCCCGGGCGTACCGTTCGCCGCCGCCAACTACTGCGCGGCCGTCTCCCGGATGAGCTGGCCGTCGTTCCTGCTGGCCACCGGGGTGGGCAGTGTGCCGAACACCGCCGCGTACGTGGTCGCGGGCAGCCGCGCCACCACCCCCACCTCGCCCGTCTTCCTCCTCGCGCTGGCCTTCATCACGGTGCCCGCCGTCGCGGGGGCGCTGGTGGCCTGGCGCAAACGCGGCCGTATCCGGCCCGTGCGGCCCGTACGACCTGTGGAGGACACGGCGGCGGACGAGATGGCGCCGCGGGGCTGACAGGCGGCCCCGCGAGGCTGACGAGGACCGGGTCCGTCAGCCGCCGACGGGGCGTCCGTCAGCCGCGGGGCCCGTCAGCCGCCGGCCGGTCCGGGGGCGGAGGCCGACGTGGCCGCGGCGCGTGCGGACAGCGGCTCGGCGATGTCCTCCAACGGGCGCCGTTCCGCCGGAATCGCGAGGAAGACGGCGGCCAGCCCGGCCGCGACCATGAGCGACGCCCCGATGGAGAAGGCCAGCGCGGTGTCGGCGACGACTCCGCTCGCCGTCAGATCCGAGAAGATCAGCGGACCGCTGATGCCCCCGGCCGCCGTGCCGATGGCGTAGAAGAAGGCGATGGCCAGGGCGCGCGTCTCCATCGGGAAGACCTCGCTGACCGTCAGATACGCCGAGCTCGCACCGGCCGAGGCGAAGAAGAGGACCGCACACCAGCAGGCGGTCATCGTGGTGGCGTTGAGCCAGCCGTTGCCGAACATCCAGGCGGTGATGAACAGCAGCACACCGGAGAGGACGTACGTCCCCGAGATCATCGGCCGGCGGCCGACCGTGTCGAAGAGCCTGCTCAGCAGCAATGGCCCGAGGAAGTTGCCGAAGGCGATGACCGTGAAGTAGTAGCCGGTGTCGCCGCTGGGCACGCCGAAGAACTTCACCAGGATCGAGCCGAAGCCGAAGGTGATGGCGTTGTAGAGGAACGCCTGCCCGATGAAGAGGGCCAGCCCCAGGAACGCGCGCCGGGGGTACGCCCGGAAGAGCGTCCGGGCGATCTCGATGAAACCGGTGCTCTTCCGCGTGCGGATGGTGATGGCCTGGTCCGGCTCGGGGAGGCGCCGCCCGGTCTCGTCCTCGATCCGCCGTTCGGCCGCCGCCACCAGTTCCTCGGCGCCCTCCGCCCGGCCGTGGATGAACATCCAGCGCGGGCTTTCCGGGACGTTCCGCCGGACCAGCAGGATGGCCAGGCCGAGGACGACGCCGAGGGCGAAGGTGAGCCGCCAGCCGACGTTCAGCGCGAAGAAGTTGGTGTTGAGCATCAGCACGGAGAGCAGCGAGCCGCCCATCGCGCCGAGCCAGAAGCTCCCGTTGATGACCAGGTCGACGCGGCCCCGGTACTTGCTGGGGATCAGCTCGTCGATCGCGGAGTTGATGGCCGCGTACTCCCCGCCGATGCCGAAGCCGGTGAGGAAGCGGAAGAGGAAGAACCACCAGGCGGAGAAGGAGATGGCGGTGAGCGCGGTGGCGGCCAGATAGACCCCGAGCGTGATGAGGAAGAGCTTCTTGCGGCCGTAGCGGTCGGTGAGCCAGCCGAAGACCAGCGCCCCGGTGCAGGCCCCGGCCACATAGAGGGCCGCCGCCACCCCGGTGACCTGCGCGTCGGTGATGGGCAGCCCGCTGCCGGGCTCGGAGAGACGGCTGGCGATATTGCCGACGACGGTCACCTCGAGACCGTCCAGGATCCATACGGTGCCGAGACCGATCACGATCATCCAGTGCCAGCGTGACCACGGCAGCCGGTCCAGCCGTGCCGGGACGTCGGTGGTGATCGTCCTGCCCGGCCCGTTCCCGGCGCCGCCCCCGGCCCCGTCCCGTCGGCCGCCCTGCCCTCCGTCGTGCCCGATCGCGGTCATACGGTTCGGCTCCTCGGCTGTCCATGGCTGTCCACGGCTGTCCACGGCTGGTCCTCACCACACGCCCGCGGCCGGGCGGCGACTGCCGAGTACCCGAGGTCAAAGCGCTGAACCGATGGTCTGACCAGGCCCTTGATGGGCCGCGCACCCGGGGACGCTACGCTGCCCCCACAACCGGCCGTTGATCCTCGACGGTCGGCTTCCCACTGACCGCCCCGCCTGAATCGGTCATGCCTGGACATCTGAGACCAGGGACCGAGCAGCGCACGATCAGCCTTGGATAGCGAAGACTCAATGTCGTGGTTTGAATCATTCATCCTCGGGCTGGTCCAGGGGTTGACTGAGTTTCTTCCGATCTCCTCCAGCGCCCATCTGCGGCTCACGGCCGCGTTCGCCGGCTGGAACGACCCTGGGCCCGCCTTCACCGCGATCACCCAGATCGGCACGGAGCTCGCGGTGCTCATCTACTTCCGCAAGGACATCGTCAACATCGTGTCGGCCTGGTTCCGCTCGCTCTTCAGCAAGGAGTGGCGCGGCAACCACGACGCCCAGATGGGCTGGCTGGTGATCGTCGGCTCGCTGCCCATCGGTGTGCTCGGGCTCACCCTCCAGGACGCGATCGAGGGTCCGTTCCGCGATCTGCGGCTCATAGCCACGACCCTCGTGGTCATGGGCGTCGTGCTGGGCTTCGCGGACCGGCGTGCGGCCCGCGATGAGACGGGCGGCCGCCATCGCGTCGCCAACCAGCGCAAGACGCTCCAGGAGCTGAGCATCCGGGACGGGCTCATATTCGGGGTCTGCCAGGCGATGGCGCTGGTGCCGGGCGTCTCCCGGTCGGGCGCCACGATCAGCGGCGGACTGCTGATGGGCTACACCCGCGAGGCCGCGGCCCGCTACTCCTTCCTGCTCGCGGTGCCGGCGGTGCTGGCCTCGGGCGCCTTCGAGCTGAAGGACGCCTCCGAGGGCCATACGGAGTGGGGCCCGACGATCTTCGCGACGGTCATCGCCTTCGTTGTCGGCTATGTGGTGATCGCGTGGTTTATGAAATTCATTTCGAGCAAGAGCTTTATGCCGTTTGTGATCTACCGGATCCTGCTGGGCATCGCGCTCTTCGCGCTCGTCGGCTTCAGTGTGCTGAGCGCGCACGCGGCCGAGTCGGCAGGCTGACGCACTCCTCGGATATCCGAGTGGATATCCGCCCAGACATCCGCTCGTACATCCGCCGGACAGGCAGGGAGATGGGCCGCCGGCCGAGGAGGGAGGAGTCCGGCGGCCCCTTCGCCCAGGTCTGGCGCCCCTGAGCGGCATGGCACGAGTCAAGCGCCATGCCGGGCGGCGGGGAAGGGTGTGCGGTAGATATATGCAAGCACTCGCATCACACCGGGTGTGAATTCCTCACCCAGCGCACACCCCTGCCCTGAACTGCGGCCTTACGGGGACCATGCCCCCGACGGCCCGGTGACGATCTCCACCAGTTCGCCCAACGAGTCGATCCGCCAGTCCGCCATCGCCGCGTCGGCCGTATCGCTCCACAGATACGCCCACGGCCCCCGGCGGATATGCGCGGCCCGCAGCCCGGCGGCCTTGGCCGGCCGGATGTCGAAGGCCGGGTAGTCGCCCACGTACACCGTGTCCCCCGGCGCGGCACCGCCGAGCTCCAGCACCCGCCGGAAGAACTCCGGATCGGGCTTGACGACCCCCCAGCCACTGGACGTCGCCACGGCGTCGACCGGAAGCTGCATTCCCCGCAGCAGCTCCCCCATCCGCAGCGACTGGTTCCCGGCCAGGACCACCCGCAGCCCGGACTCCCGCAGCGCGCCGAGCGCGGACCGTACGTCCGGGTACAGATCGGACTCGTCCAGCCACTCCCCCCGCCCCGCCGCCTCCCGCGCCCGCCGCTCGGCGTCGATGTCCACGCCGGGCCGCAGCAGCCGGATCGCGTCCCCGTCGTCCCGTCCCTGCGCGACGACGGCCCCCACCAGCGCGGACAGGGTGTGCCGGGGCACCCCGAGCCAGTCGGCCCAGGAACCCCAGTAGCGGTCCTCACGGACGAGGGTCGAGCCGATGTCGAACACCACGCTCTCCACCACCACGCCCCCTTCCTACGGCCCGCTTCCCATGCCCGCGACCCTCACACCTGCTCCGGCCCCCGGCCCTCCCAGTCCGCGTACCGGATCCGGGCCAGATCCAGCACCTCACCGACCGTGCCCCATTCGTTCTTCCCCAGCCGGGACAGCGGCCGCAGCCTGGTGACCTCGGCATGCCCGTCGACCATCACCGCGTCGTCGATCGCGGCGTGCACCACCCGTCCGAAGACCACCGTCGAGTTCCCGAGCCCCATCGTGCTGTGCACCACACACTCCAACGCCACCGGCGACCCCGCCACCCGAGGCGGCTTCACCCGCAAGCTGGCCTCCTGCTCCACCCCCACCGCCTCGAACTCGCTCACCCCGTGCGGAAAGTCCGTCGCGGTCGCGTTGACCTGCTCGAACAGCCCCTCGGGAGCGAGGTTCACCACGAACTCCCCGGTGTCCTCGACATTCCGCAGCGAATCCTTACGCCCCACGGAGGTGAACTGCACGACGGGCGGAGCCACGGCCGCGACGGTGAAGAAGGAGTGCGGGGCGAGGTTCGCGGCACCGTCCTGGCCGACGGTCGACACCCAGGCGATCGGCCGGGGCACGATGACCGAGGTCAGCAGCTTGTAGAAGGGGGTGGTCCCCATGGTCTCGGGCTCGAAGTCGATACGCATGCGCCCCAGTATCCGCTGGCCCGGCGGCGCATCCCAGCGGATCCGAGCCCATAGGTTGGGCCAGTGGCCGCCTCCAGAGAGGACGGTTCCGGGCTCCGTCGTCGTGAAGTGGGTATCAGGCGGGCTACGGGACGCCCGTACTGAGGCCGGAGTCGAGCAGGCGGCTGTGCGGGTCCGCGCGGGGCGGGTCACTCGTGGCGGGGAGGACGCGGGTCTTCCAGGCGGGAGAGCCAGGTCGTGAGCAGCGCTTCGAGCGTCTCGGCCTCGGCGGGCGTCAGCAGGTTCAGCAGGTGGTGTTCGTTGCGCATATGGTCGGTGAACGCCCGGTCGATCAGTTCGCGTCCGGGTTCGGTGAGGGCGACGATCCGGCCGCGCTGATCGTCGTCCGAGCGGCGGCGGGTGACGAGTCCGGCTCGTTCGAGGCGGTCGATTCTCTTGGTCATCGCGCCGGTGGTGACCATGGTGTGCGCGGCGAGCTCGCCAGGGGCGCGTTCATAGGGTTCGCCAGCGCGGCGCAGTGCGCACAGGACGTCGAACTCCCCCTCGGTGAGGTCGTAGCGGCCGTATACGCGGCAGAGTTCTTCGGTGAGCTGACCGGCCAGGCGGTGCAGCCGGCCGATCACTCCCTGCGGAGAGGTGTCGACGTCGGGCCGTTCGCGGCGCCAGTCGGCCTGGATGCGGGCCACGCGGTCCAGCGGTTGCCGATGTTCCATGGAAGACAAATATAGCTTCCCGGGAAGCTATATTTGTCTTCCATGGAAGCTAATGCGCGTTGGGTGGCGCTGACCGCGGTCGCGCCGGTGGCGTGGGGAGCCAACTACTTCGTCACGCACGAGTTCCTCCCCGCCGGGAGCCCGCTGTACGGGGCCGCTCTGCGGGCGCTGCCCGCGGGGCTCGTCCTGCTGGCGTTGTGCCGGTGGCGTCGGCCGCACGGTGCGTGGTGGTGGCGGTCGGCGGTCCTGGGATCGCTCAACGTGAGCGTGTTCTTCGTCCTCGTCTACGTCGCCTCCCAGCTGCTGCCGACGAGCGTCGCGGCGACCGTCATGGCGGTGTCCCCGCTGACGATGACGCTCATCGCCTGGCCCCTGGTGTCCGAACGGCCCCGCACCGCCCATCTGTCCGGTGCCGTGGTCGGGCTCGCCGGGGTGTGCCTCATGCTGCTCACGGGAGCGGAGGGGGTGAGCGTGCCGGGGGTTCTCGCTTCGGCAGCCGCCATGCTGGTGTCGTCCTTCGGCCACATCCTGACCAAGCGGTGGAGCGCCCAGACCGATGTGCTCGCCTCGACCGCCTGGCAGCTGACCGCCGGAGGGCTGTTCCTGCTTCCGGCCGCCGCGGTGGTGGAGGGACCTCCGCCCGCACTCTCCACACCGGCGCTCGTGGCCTTCGGCTATGTCTCCCTGGCCGCCACCGCGCTGGCCTTCACCGCCTGGTTCACCGGGCTGCGGCATCTGCCCGCGGGGACCGTGGGTCTGATCGGGCTGCTCAACCCCGTCACGGGCGTGCTGCTCGGCACAACGGTCGCCACGGAGGTGCTGACCGGTCAGCAACTGTGCGGACTGGTTCTGGTACTGGCCGGAGTCGTCCTCGGCCGGCCCACCCGCGTCGGCCGACGTGGCACCGGCCGGACGCCCGCCCAGCCCGGCTCTCACCCGCGCCCCGCACGGGATCCCTCGCCCTCCCGCCCCCAACCCCGGTGATCGCACTGGGAGTTTGGCTAGGGTGTTCCTGAAAGGCAGCGCCGGGAAGCCCTGATGAGGTACGGGTGGCCCCATGCCACGCACGTTGAGTTCCACGAAAACCCGCGCCGCGCTCCGCGAATCGTCGCGTATCTCCCTCGAATTGCTTTTGATCCTCGTCATGGCCGCGGCGGTCCTATGGGCCCTGGGCCAGATGTGGTCGGTCATCTGGCCGCTCGTCGTCGGTCTGCTCCTCACGACGCTGACCTGGCCCCTGGCCCGCCTTCTGCGCGGGTGGGGGTGGCCTCCCGCGCTGGCCGCCTCGGTCGTGACCCTGCTGTTCCTCCTGGTCGCCACGGGCATCGTGGCGCTGATCGCGGTGCCCGTGGCGTCCCAGTCCGGTGAACTGGCCGACGGGGTGACCGAAGGCATCGAGCGGGTGCGTGAGTGGGCCGCCGGGCCGCCGCTGAACATCGACGATGCCCAGATCGCGCAGGCCACCGACGGCGCGGCCGCCCGGTTGCAGAGCAGTGCGGGCAGCTTGGTCAGCGCTGTCGTCGCGGGAGTGAGCACCGTGGTCGACGGTGTGATCACCGCCGTCCTGGCGCTCTTCTTGATGTTCTTCTTCCTCAAGGACGGCCCGCGGTTCCTGCCGTGGCTCGCCGGTCAGCTCCCCGGCCGCCTCGCCATCGACATCCCCGCCGTGGCCGCGCGCAGTTGGGACACCCTCGGGGCCTTCGTGCGTTCCCAGGCGCTGGTCGGCCTGCTCGACGCCATCCTCATCGGGCTCGGGCTGTGGGCTCTGGGAGTACCGCTGGTGCTGCCGCTTGCGGTCCTGACCTTCATCTCCGCGTTCATTCCCGTCGTGGGGGCCTTGTTCGCGGGTGTGGTCGCGGTGCTCATCGCGCTGGTGTTCAACGGTCCGACGGACGCGCTGATCGCGCTGGCGATCATCATCGTGGTGCAGCAGCTCGAGGGCAATGTGTTCCAGCCGATGATCCAGAGCCGTGGACTCGGCCTGCACGCGGCGGTCGTCCTGCTGGCGGTGACACTGGGCAGCAGTCTGGCCGGGATCGTGGGCAGTCTGCTCGCCGTACCGGTGGCCGCGCTGATCGCGGTGGCCTGGAACTACGTGCGCGAACAGCTCAGCCATCCGCCACAGGAGCCGGAGAGCGACGAGCAGCCCGCCGGTGGCGCCGTCGTGTCGTAACCACTCGTCGTCCAGGACGCCGGGGGCGAGGCCCCCGGCGTCCTGGGGCGGATCCTCACAGTCCTCCGAGCCAGGACTCCACTGTCATGACCCGCGCGCCGCGTGCGGGGAAGACCCGCTCCATGAAGAAGTCATGGACGTCCGCCTCGGCGTCCGCGCAGGCGTCGCTCAGGACGGTGGCCCGGTAGTCGCGGTCCAGGGCGTCGTAGAGCGTTCCCGCGACCATCGCGCTGGTCGCCACGCCTGTCAGCGCGATCGACTCGACATGGTGGGCGCGCAGCACCAGGTCGAGTTCCGTTCCGGCGAACGCGCTGGTGCGGCGCTTGGTGATGACGACGTCCTCCGGTCGCGGTGCCAGTTGCGGAATGATGTCCGTCTCCCCGGATCCCTCATGAAACAGGGAGCCGGCCTGGTGAAACGCGGTGAACAGGGTGTTGTTCTCGGAGACATCGGCTCCCGACGCCCGCAGCTCCGTGCGCACGAGGACGACGAGGAAGCCGTGCGCGCGAGCGGCGCGTACCGACTCCCGCATGGGAGGCACGGGCGCTCGGCTGAACGGATAGCTGGCCAGGATGCCCGTCTGCATATCACCGATGATGAGTGCGGTGTCGGTGCGGCCGGTCACCCGATCTTCTCCGAGTCGTGGCGCTGGGGCAGTGGATCCTGGGCGGTTGACTGTTCCGCCTTTCGCCCGGCCGTCAGCAGGATCACCAATCCGGCGGCGAGCATGAGGGCGATGGCCAGGAGGGCGTACGTGAAGTCGCCGGTCGCGTCCGCGATGGCGCCCGTCATATAGGGGCCGATGAAGCCGCTGACGTTGCTCACCGAGTTGATCAGCGCGATGCCCGAGGCCGCGGCGGCACCGGTCAGACACAGCGGCGGCAGTCGCCAGAACTGCGGCATGGCGGTGAAGACGCCGGAGACGCTGACGCAGAACGCCCCGATGAACAGGACGTCGTTGTGGGTGAAGGTGGCCAGCAGCAGGCCCACCGCACCGAACGCCAGGGGTACCGCCGTGGAGAACACCACGGACCGGCGCGCCGCCACCTTGGCCCAGGCGAGCATGGCGACGATGGCGATGGCCGAGGGGATACCGGCGAGCAGCACGCTGCCGACATCCGAGATGGTGGACGCGTTCCCGGTGAGCGTGGAGATCATCGTCGGCAGGAAGAACGCGATGGGGTACAGGCCGAAGACGATGGCGAAGAAGGCGAAGGCCAGCATCCACACGCGTCCGCTGGAAAGCGCCTGACGCATCCCGGTGAGCGCGCCATGTGCGTTCTGCTGGGCGGTTTCGAGGGTGAGTCGGTGCTGGATGGCGTCCTTCTCCTGGGGTGTCAGCCACTTCGCGTCGGCGGGCCGGTCCGGCAGCAGGCCGTAGATCAGGGTTCCGGACAGGACGGTGAAGAGGCCCTCGGTGAAGAACAACGACCGCCACCCGGCGTACCCGGTGAGCTGTTCACCCCAGGACAGCATGGCCGCGGCGAGTGGCGATCCGATGATGCCGGACAGCGGAATCATGATGAAGAAGATCGACATGGCCCATGTCCGCTGTCTCCTGGGGAACCAGAAGGTCATGTACAGCAGGATTCCGGCGGCCAGCCCGGCCTCCGCGAAACCGAGCAGGATTCGCATGACGTAGAGCTGGGCGACGCTCTGCACGGCCGCGGTTCCCATGGTGACGAGGCCCCAGGAGACCAGGATCCGGGTGATCCATTTCCGCGCTCCGAACCGGCGCAGCATCATATTGCTGGGGATTTCCACGAGGATGTAGCCGATGAAGAACAGGCCGGAGGCCAGGCCCAGCTGTCCGGCGGTGATGCCGAGGCTCTTGTTGAGCGACTGCGCCACATAGCCGAGATTGGCACGGTCGATGTAGCTCATCACGTAGGCGAGGCCGATGAGCGGGATGATGCGGATGCCTACTTTGCGCCATACACGACGCATGCCATCGTCTGTCGTTGTCGGGGCGGTGACCTCGGCCATGACGGGGTCCTCTCGGTGAGCGGGGTCCGAGGATGGTGAGGTGGGGGGTGGGAATGGTGAGTTGGGGACGGGGACGGGGACGGGGTTAGTGGCGCCCGGCGGCGCGCCGCCGCCGTGTCGCCGCCGTGTCGACCGCGCCGTCCGGGGTGACGACGACTCCGTAGTCGCGGATCGCGCCGGAGGCGGTGACCTTCCCGTCCAGTACGTCTTGCAGGACACGGTCGGGATCCCGGGTGAAGGGGTCCCCGTGGCCGCCGCCCCCGGCGGTGACGTGCCGGTGGCGTTCGCCGGCGGCGAGGAGTTGGACGACCTTGGCGGGGAGTATCTGCTCCAGCGGGGTGCCGGGGTTGAGGATGTTGGACGACGGCGTGCCCTGGGCTCCCCCGTCGAGGCCGTAGGGCAGGTGGGTGCGCCGGTCGGAGCGGATCTGTACGGACACCGCGGGGGCGAGCACCGTCATGTCGCGGAAGGTCGACAGGCCGCCGCGCCACCGGCCGGGGCCGCCGGTGTCGGGCAGGTAGCCGTAGCCGTCGATGCGCACATGGCCGGACTGTTCGAGTTCCTCCACCGGTACGTTGGCCAGGTTGGCGCCGAGCGGGCTGACACCGTCCACACCGTCGCGATCGGGACGGGCTCCCCAGGCCCCGCACAGGATGTCCCACAGGACGTTGGTGGTTCCGTTCTCCCCGGTGATGCCGATGGCCACGGAGTCCGGACCGCCGTCGCCCGCGGCCGGGACCCGGTCGGGGAAGACAGGAGCCAGCGCGCCGAGGACGGTGTCGATGATGCGGTAGGCGACCAGCCCCCGGGCGCCACGGGCCGAGGGCCTTCGGCCGTTGAGGATGGAGGCCTCGGGGATGGTGAAGGTGAGGGGCCGGTAGAAGCCGCTGTTGGCCGGGATGTCGGATCCCAGGGCGCCCTGGATGGCCGCGTAGGAGGCGGACCGGGTGAAGGACGCGGTGGCGTTGAGGGCCGAGGCGACCTGGGGGGAGGACCCGGTGAAGTCCACGTGCAGGGTGTCGCCAGTGATGGTGACGGTGACGCGGAAGGGGATGGGCGGCGAACCCATGCCGTCGTCGTCGATGAAGTCCTCGAACGCGTAGGCACCGTCGGGCGCCTCGGCGAGCGCCGCGCGCAGCAGGGTCTCGGAGTAGGCGAGGAGTTCCTCGTTGAGCGCGGCCAGCCCGTCGGTGCCATGGCGTTCGGCCAGTTCCCTCAGCCCCTCCCCGCCCGCGTGACACGCGGCGAGCTGTGCTTCCAGATCGCCACGGAGCAGCTCCGGCTCCCGTACGTTGCGGAGGATGAGCGCGAGGAAGGTCTCGTTGAGCGTGCCCGCGTCGTACAGCCGGGACGGCGGTATCTGCACGCCTTCCGCGAAGATGCTGGTGGACTGCACCGCCATGGATCCCGCGGCCCAGCCTCCCACGTCCACGTGGTTGACGACGGTGACCGAGTAGCCGAGCAGCTGCTGGCCGGAGGTGAACACCGGGGCGATCGCGAAGATGTCGGGCAGATGCATACCGCCCAGGTCGGGATCGTTGAGCAGATAGACGTCGCCCGGGCGGACGGAGTCGCCGAAGGCCGCGAGCACGGCGCTCATGGCTTCGGGAATGGAGCCGAGGTGCACCGGACAGGTGTTGGCCTGCGCGATCACCCGTCCCGAGGCGTCGCACAGCGCGGCCGAGAAGTCCATGCTGGAGGCGACGATCTGGGAGTGCGCGGTGCGCAGAATGGTGATCGCCATTTCGTCCGCGAGTCCGGTCACCGCGTTCCGGTAGACCTCGAACGTGGCGGCGTCGCTGATCGGGCGCGGGCTCATGAGGCTGCCTCCGGGGCTGCGGTCGTCCAGCTGATGACGATGTTGTTGAAGCGGTCGCGGTGGGCGGTGGCCGCCGGCGGTACGAGGGTGGTGGAGTCCATGTCCTCGATGACGAGGGGGCCTTGCCGGGGCTCCGGCGACAGTGCGGCGCGGGGAATGACCGGGGTCGGCTCGGTCCGGTCGAACCGGCACTCCCGGGTCGTTTCGGCCCGGGGCGCCGAGGTCGTTTCGGCCCGGGGCGCCGACGGCGGCAGGCTCAGCAGCCGCTCGACGCCGACGGCGTTGCGCACCCGCCCCCGGACGCGGAGGTTGACGATCTCCACGAGCTCGTCGGTGCCGGCGCGGCCGTAGGTGCGGTGGTGCTCGGCGTGGAACCGCTGCCGTACGGAGGCCATCAGGCCGGAGTCCAGCGTCCCGTCGGGGACGGTGACGGACAGCTCGAACCGCTGACCGCGGTAGCGCATGTCGAAGACCCGCTGTACCTCGGTGTGTACCGAGGGGGCGGCCTCCCGCAGGGCCTCGGTGACCTCCTTGGCCATGCGGTCGAACTCCGCGCCGAGCAGGTCGAGCGCGTCGAGGTCCGCCCGGTGGGGCACCACCGCCTGCCGTTCGGTGTCGGCGACGAGGAGCCCCAGACTGCTGAACAGCCCGGTGTGCACGGGGACGATGACGGTGTCGATGCCGAGCTCCCGGGCGATGGCCGCGCCATAGAGGGGCCCGGCACCGCCGAAGGCCACCATGACCGCCTCCCGCGGATCGCGGCCGCGTTCGCTGGTGACGGCCTTGACGGCCTTGGTCATGCTGGACACGGCGACCTCGTAGGCCCCGCGCGCGGCCGCCGGGATGTCGACGCCGAGGTCCTTGGCCACCGGGGCGATGGCCCGCCGGGCGAGGTCCGGTTTGATGGCCACGCGTCCGCCGGCCAGTGCCCGCGGGCTGAGGTAGCCCAGGACCACGTTGGCATCGGTCAGCGTGGGGCTGGTCCCTCCGTTGCCGTAGCAGGCGGGACCGGGCCGGGAGCCGGCGCTCTCCGGTCCGACCCGCAGGGATCCGGCGACGTCGGTGGAGATGACGCTGCCGCCGCCCGCGCCCACTTCGGCGATGTCGATGGAGGGCACGCGCAGCGCGTATCCCGCCCCCTTGCCCATGCCCCGGGTGATGTTCATGCCCCCGCCGACCTCGTAGTCACCGGCGACGAACGGCTCCCCGTGCTCGATGAGGGAGGCCTTGGCCGTGGTGCCGCCCATGTCGAAGGCGACCACCGAGTCGATCCCCATGAGCTGGGAGAGTTTCCGTACGGCGATGACGCCGGCGGCGGGCCCCGACTCGATGATCTGTACCGGGCGCCCCACCACCGAGGGTGCGTCGAGGAGGCCACCGCTGGACTGCATGATCATCAAGGGCGCGGAGACGCCCGCCTTCCGCAGCCCCTCGCCGAGCGCCGTGACATAGTCATGGACCTGGGGCCCCACATAGCTGTTGACGACCGCGGTACTGGTGCGCTCGTACTCCTGCATCTGCGGCGTGATGTCGACGGAGGCGGTCACATAGGTGCCGGGCAGGAGGGCCCGCAGCTCGGCGGCGACTCGGCGCTCCTCCTCGGGACGGACATAGGAGTTGATCAGACACACCGCCACCGCCTCGATGCCCGCGGCCCGGATCTCGTCCGCCACCCGCGCCAGTTCGGCAGAGTCCGCCGGGGGTTCGAGGTGGCCGTCTGCGGTGATGCGCTGGTCGATCTCGTAGCGGTGGCGCCGGGGAACGAGCGGGGTCGGCCGCTGCCAGGAGAGGTCGTACAGCAGGGGGCGGCGCAGGCGTCCGAGTTCCAGTACGTCGCGGAATCCCCGCGTGGTCACCAGGGCGGTATGTGCTCCCCGCATCTCCAGGATGGCGTTGGTGGCCACCGTGGTGGCGTGCAGCATCGCCGTGACCTGGTGCGGAAGCGCGTCCGCCGCGGAGAGCGCGGCCCGGGTTCCGCCGAGGACGCCGCTGCCGAAGTCCGGCGGTGTGGAGAGGACCTTCACGGGGACGACCCGGCCTTCCGGGCCCAGGGCGATGACATCGGTGAAGGTCCCGCCGATGTCGGCGGCGACGCGCCAGCTTCCGTCGGGATCGGTCACAGCGGGTCCTGACATGTTCGGCTCCTTGAATGGCGGCCCTGGAGGGGCTCTCTCGCGCCACCCCTCCGGCAGTTGCGATGACCATAAGGCAGATCTGAGATCTCAGCAATGAACTAGTAGGATCTCTTTGTCGCCCGTGCGATACCGCGACGTTCCGCGAGCGTCGGCTTCCGTTCCCGCTACTCCGCGACGGACAGCCGGGGCGCCACGCCGCCCCCGCCCCCACTCCCCCGCCTCAACTCCCCGAGCCGCCGCCCCACTTCCTCGAGGTCGGCGGCGGATCCCCCGTACACCATGCGGACATGCGTATCCGGCCCCGCGAAGGCGTCCCCCGCGATGGCCGTCATGCCGTGATCCAGCAGCAGCCGCTCCAGCCGGCGCCCGCGGAATCCGAGCGGGGCGCAGTCGACGAAGACGAAAACACCGGCGTCGGGGCGCACCGAAGCGAGGCCGGCGCTCTCCAGCCCGTCGCGGAGGATGTCACGCCTGGCCCGCATGGTGGCGAACTCTTGTTCGATCCAGTGTTGCGGGCCGGTCATGACGGCATGCGCCGCGGCCTGGGCCACGTCGCCGACGTTGATGGCGTCCCATTCGAAGGCATGGTGTATCGGCCTCAGCAGATGGGCGGGGGCGTGCACATAGCCGACCCGCCAGCTGGTGAAGGCGTAGTTCTTACTGAGGCTGGTGACGGTGACCAGGTCCGGATGGTGATCGCGCAGCAGCATTTGCGGCACATAGCCGGGCCCGTCCCATACATAGCGCTCGTAGGACTCGTCGGAGAAGACGATCAGACCGTGGCGCGCGGCGATGTCCAGAAGCCGGCAAAGCCGCTCCCGGCTGGGCACATGACCGGTCGGATTGTTGGGGTTGCAGATCAGCAGTGCCCGGGTGGCCGGAGTGATCGCGGCCTCGACGGCCGCCGGGACATGGTCCCAGCCGCGGCTCTCGTCGGACGGTACGTACACCGGCCGGGCTCCCGCCAGGCGGATCATGCCGTCGAAGAAATAGCTCGGAGCGGGGATCAGGACGTCGTCGCCCGGCGACAGCAGAGCCCTCAGCGCCACGCTCATCCCGTGCTGGGCGCCATGGGTGATCAGCAGTTCGCGCCCCGGGTCCACGGCGAGCCCGTACGTGGCCTCCAGGCGCGAAGCGATCGCCTGGCGGAGTTCTTCGGAACCGCGGCTGTTCCGGGGGAACACCTCACCGGCGGCGGTCCGCGCGGCCTCCACGACGTGTTCCGGCATGGGCAGCATCGGCACACCGCGGAAGGGGATCATGGCCACATGGTGCGGCGGCGCCGTCCGGGCACGGTCGGCGAGTTCGAGCGCCGGCAGACGTTCCAGCTTCATCAGGGGTTCCCTTCACGGATCGTGGTGCGCCGGGCAACCGGGCCCAGACGGTCTTGCCATCGGGATGCCGTTCGGCCGTGAGACCCCCGCCGAATTCGGTGAGCAGTGCGTCGACGATCGCCGTTCCGCGGCCATGGGTGGCCTCCGGGGAGGCGGCCGTCGGCCTCGGAACGTCGCGCGAGTTGTCGCGGACACCGAGTTCCAGCGTTCCGTCGTCACCGAGCCTGAGGGTGACGACGATGTTCGGTGTGAACACACCGGCGTGGTTCACGGCGTTGGTGACCAGCTCCGAGGCGATGAGGCCGATGGTGTGGACCAGCTCACCTCCCGCCGGCATTCCCCATTCGAGGAGGGTCTCCACCAGGGCACTCCGGACCCCGGGCACATCAGCGGCGGAAGGCGGCAGCGAGAAAGTCCGGTCGGTCCGGCAGAGCGCTGTGGTGTTCATAGTGATCATCTCGATGTGGCGGCGGGCGGGAGTCTGGAATTCCATCCCCATCTAAGATCTTAGATCTCTATACTGAGATCTTACATCTGCCCGGAGAACCACTTCAACCCCTGGGGAACGCGAAACGGAACCCGGCCCTCCGGGATCAGGTGACGCTGATGCTGACCTCGGCGAGCGACGCATGGGAGACGAGCTGGTCGATGATCTGCTCCTGGGCGGTCCGCGTTCTGGCGCCCATGGCCGCACGGGCGGCGGCCGGGTCACGGTCCCGGACGGCCTCGAGGATCTCCCGCCGCTGATGCGCGGCCGGCTCCGAGAAGGGCAGGGACTTCAGCGTGATCCGCAGGACTCGCTCCAACTCGTCGAAGACTCGGATGACCGCCTGGGCCAGCATGTCGTTGCCGCACCGGTTGGCGATGATCGCGTCGAACTCGAGGTTGGCGCGGAGGAACGCGTCGAGACTGGCCGGGTCCCCCGTCTCGTACGTGACCGACAGGAGCTCCTCCATCCGGGCGAGATCGCGCTCGGGGCAGCCGAGCTCCGCCGCGAGACCCGCCGCCTCGACCTCCAGCAGCCGACGGAAGGCACAGAGGTCACGGGTCCCCTTGAGGGTGACCGGCAGGATGCGGTAGCCCGAGCGGGGCAGCGCCTGCACCAGACCGTCCCGCTGCAACCGGGTCAGCGCCTCCCGGGCGGGCATCGTGCTGGCGCCGGCCCGGCGCGCGAGGGTCGACTTGGTGACATGAGCGCCGGGCTCCAGCTCGAGCTCGATGATCTGGCGCTTGATGGTGGCGTATGCGCGCTCGGTGGCGCTGAGGCTCGGATGATCTTCGCTGAGGATGGCCGGCAGATACTTCACACTTCTACTTTAGCGCAATTGCGATCTCACACCCCCCGACCGGAGATCTCAGCTCCTGTCCGACGAGGGTGAACCCCACCCCGGGCCGGTGCCGCGAGGCCACGGCCCGGGGTGGAGCGGGGCGGGGGTCAGCGGTCGCAGTTGAGGGCGGGGAGGGGGATGGCGTCGCTCATCACGCGCATACCGGTGTCATTGGGGTGGAGGTGGTCGCCGCTGTCGTAGGCGGGGAGCATCCGGGTGGGCGCCGCGGGGTCCCGGACGGCCTGGTCAAAGTCGACGACCGCGTCGAACTCGCCGCTGGTGCGGATAAAGGCGTTGACCTGTTGGCGGACCGTCTCGTCGACGGTCTCGTACTCCCGCCAGCCCTCGTACGGCATGACGGTCGCCCCGACCACACACATGCCACGCGCGTGGGATCTCGCGATGATCTGCCGGTAGCCGGCGATGAGGTCGTCGGCGGTGGGGCCCGGCGTGGCCTTGATGTCGTTGATGCCCTCCAGCAGGATCGCCGTGCGCGCACCGGCCTGGGAGAGCACATCCCGCTCGAGTCGCTTCAGCGCGCTCTCGGCCGAGCCGTCGGCGAGGATCCTGTTGCCGGAGATTCCTTCGTTGGCGACGCCCTTGAGCCGGGAGCGGGGGTCGGCGAGCAGCCGTCGGGCGAGGAAGTCCGGCCAGCGGCGGTTGGTGTCCTGAGTCGAGGCGGAGCCGTCGGTGATCGAGTCGCCGAAGGCGACGACGGCGCCGGTGCCGCGCGGGGGCCGTACGACGGCGGCGTCCAGGTAGTACCAGGAGGTGATCTGCTGGGTGTAGGCGGCGGCGCCCTCCTCCGCGGCGTGGTCACCGGCCGGTGCGACGTACTGGGTCGCGCGGGCCCCCTTGTGGCCGGTCGCGAGCGTGCCCGCGCCGCGCACGTAGAGGCTGATGGCGAGGTCGGACTGGGGCTGGACGCGGCCCGGCAGCGGATCGCTGTACACGACGCCGCCCACCGGTACGGTCACCGACGACGCGCCGCGGAAGGTCAGCCGTCCGTTGCTGCCGGGCACGACCGCCGCCCCGGACTCGCGCACACCGGCGTAGGCGTGGCCGAAGGTCACCGGCTGGTCGCCGTAGGCGTTGGAGAGCCGGATCCGCAGGTCCCGGCCGCCGACGCTGGTGTGGACGACGAACCGGTAGGTCAGGTCCTGGGCGGCGGTTCCCGCCGGGTACGCGCTGGAGGCCCAGGTGACGACGGAGGAGCGCGGGGCGGGGGGTGTCACGGACTGGGCGGCGGGCTGGGCGGCCGGCTGGGCGGCGTAGGACTCGGTCCCGGTGGCCACGAAGGCCCCGAGGGCGGCGGCGGTCGCGGCCAGGAGGCCGAAGGCGCGTGCGGGTAAGCCGGGTCTCTGCATGATGCGGCCCTTCCTTCTCTCGACAGTTCAGTGATCGGATGAATTGATACGCAATTCCGGTCCGACTGTCGAGAGAGAGGGCCAAACTGCCCGGGATGAGCCGCTCACCACCCCCATGGTCATCGGATCTATTCGATGGACTTACGTACGGTGTCGTCAGCGCACGCGCGTGTACCGATCCACCCCGTCGGCGCGGACCGCCGTCACCCGGCCCCGCAGCACCAGGACATCCAGATGCGCGGCCGTCTCATGGACCGCGAGCATCTGGTTGAAGGCGCTCAGCTCCCCGAACGGCACGGCCCGGCGCGTCCATGCGAGCTTCCGCGCCACCGCGTGGGCGTCGAGCGCGTCCTCGCCCAGCGCCGTCAGGCTCCGGGCCAGCCGGTCGTCGTGGTGGGCGAGCAGTTCGGCGACCCGGGTGTGGGCGGAGTCGGCGACCGGTCCGTGCGCGGGCAGCAGTCGGGCGTCGGCGTAGCGGGTCATCAGCCGCAGCGAGTCCAGGTAGTCGGCGAGCGGGTGGCCGCCCGGCTCGGCGAGTTCGAAGCCGATGGACGGGGTGATGTGCGGCAGGACGTGGTCCCCGGAGAACAGCAGCCCCCGCTGTTCGTCCAGGAAGACCACATGGCCCTTGGTGTGCCCGGGAGTGGGCACGACCCGCAGTTCGCGCTCGCCGAAGCGCAGCGTCTCCGCGCCGAGCCAGTGGTCGGGGGCCTCCCAGACACTCGGGTCGTAGCCACCGTGGTCCATCGCCTCGATGCGGTCGGCGAGTTCCCCGGCGCCCGCCGCCCGCAGGGTCCGCAGCGAGCCCACGGGCTGGTCGCTGCGCAGCCGGTGGAGCATCTCCAGGCCCGGGCGCTCCTCCGCGCCGAGGTAGACGCGCGAGCCGAGCAGCCGGCGCAGCTCCACCGCCTGGGTGTAGTGGTCGCGGTGGATGTGGGTGACCAGGATGTGGCTGATGTCGCCGAGGTCGCGGTCGAGGGCGGCCACGGCCTCCTCGAGCGTCTTGCGCGCCTCGGGAATCGCCCAGCCCCCGTCGATCATGACGATGCCGCCGTCGTCGTCCAGATCCTCCAGGAGGTAGACATTCACGGCGTGCAGACCGTCGTTGGGCAGCGGCAGCGGCACGCGGTGCACCCCGGGCCCCACGGTCTGGATTCCGGCCGTCGCCCATGGAGCCTGGTCGAACCGCGCTGTCATGATCCTCCTTCGCGGGTGTGCAGCCTGACGGCCAGGTCCCGGGCCCCGCCCCGGTCGAGCTTGCCGACCTTCGTCTGGGGCAGCTCCTCGACGTCGTAGACGTACTCGGGCCACTTGGTCTTGGACAGACCGACGCTCTCCAGATGGCCGGTCACCTCGGCCAGTTCGAAGCCGCCACCGTCCTCGGCGACGACGAGCAGCGCCACGCGTTCACCGAGGACATCGTCGGGGACCGGTGTGACACAGGCCCTGGCCACGCGCGGATGGCTGGCGACCGCGCGCTCTATCTCGGTGATGTCGATGTTGCGGCCGCCCCGGATGATGATGTCCTTCTCGCGGCCCATGATGGTGATGGTGCCGTCCTCGTGGACCATCAGCAGATCGCCGGTGGGCAGATAGCCGTCCGCCGTGAGCGCGGGTGGATCGGTTCTGCCCTCGCGGGCGTATCCGAGGTAGAGGGAGGGGCCGCGGACCTGCGCCCGGCCGGTCACCCCCGGTCCGGCCACCTGACCGTCGGGGGTGAGCGCGCGCACGTCCGTACCCGGGAAGGGACGGCCGTCCCTTCCGAGCCGGATCTCCTCGGGGTCGTCGGGGCTCGGCGTGGTGTGGCCCAGGCACTCGGACATGCCGAAGACGCGGAGGATCTTCGTGCCCAGGGACCGTTCGGCCCGGGCCAGCGCCCCGCGGTCCATGGGCCCGCCGCCGACGGTGATCGACCGGACGCCCCGGAGGATGCCGGAGCCGGCCGCTTCGGCGCCCATCTGCAACGCCATGGTCGGTACGCACATGGTCCAGCGGACGCCCGCGTCGGCCATCCGCCGCAGCGCGACCGCCCGGTCCCACTTGCCCGTGAGGACGAGCGGCCCGCGCAGCAGGAGGGAGAGGTAGACCCCGAAGCAGTACGCCGCGGTGGACGACAGCGGCACGATCGCGGCGATGGCGTCGCCCGGTGCCAGCCCGTTGGCGTCGATGGTGCTCGTGGCGGCGTAGCGCAGGGCCCGCTCGGACTGTATGACGCCCTTGGGCCGCCCGGTCGACCCGGAGGTCAGACCGATGAGGGCGCCGCCCGACCAGCGCGACACCTCGTGTCCGCCGGGTACGGACCGGCACGCCCAGCCGTCCAGCACGGTCCGCGCCGGGCCCGGCAGCCGGGTGTGCACCGTCCACTCGTCCATCGCCGAGGGCTCGGCGACGACGGCGTCCGGACGGATGTCCTCCCATGCGGCGGCGAACTCGGCGGGTGTGGTGTGCCGATTGACCACCGCGAGCACCCCGCCCCGCAGGCCCACGGCGAGGGTGGCGGCGACGGTGCGCCATGAGTTGTCCGCCTGGACCAGGACCGTGCCGACCGATCCGTCGGCCGCGTCGGCGGACAGCGCTCCGGCCAGCCGTCCGGCCTCCTCGAGCAGTTGCCGGGCCGTATGGCTGCCGGTGTCGTCGATCACGGCGATGAAGTCGGCTTCGTCCGCCTTCTGCTGGAACTCCCGCACTACCTGTCGCATCCTGCCCCTCGCTGCGCTGTGCCGAACTCCGTTGTGCCGAAACGCTCTGGTGTCTGACCTGCCGCCGGACCGAGCCGGGCGGCCCGGAACGCTCAGGCGGTGAACATCTCCGCCTCGTGTCCCATGACCGCGATCCGGCGGCCCTTCATGTCGCCGACCTGGGCGACGGCATCGGCCCACTCGGGGCTCGCGAGGGCCTTCTTCAGGTCCTCGGGGGAGTCGAAGCTGAGTACGGAGATCCCGTCCCAGCCTTCGGAACGCGGCTCCAGAGCGGCGTCGATCTCGGTGTGGCGCCAGGCGCGCAGCCCGGGCAGCCGGTAGGTCAGCTCCGCGTGGTCGCCGCGCCACCACGTGATGAATTGTTCATGCGTCCACTCCGGGGGCCGGGCCGCCAGCAGGACCAGGTTGTACATGACAGTGCTCTCCATGGGGTCGAGGTCAGGTGAAGCGGATCTCGGATGAGCGCCCGATCAGCAGGCGCTGAAGCCGGCCTTCGTCGTTCACCCGCCCGGCGGCGACGAAGGTGGCCTCGGGGACACCCGCGCGGCGCACCTCGCCCAGGAAGAGCTCGTCCTGGCCGAGCGTGGTCGCCGACAGCAGATGGTGGGTGCGGGTGCCCTTCTCACGCTGTTCGAGATAGCCCACCAGGGCGGCGCGGTCCCCGGCGAAGTCGGTGGCGTTGCCGTCGCCGGTGGAGAACAGGATGGACAGCGAGAAGTCGTCGCTGATCAGGTCGAGGATACGGGACGGCTCGTCGCCGTCGAGGATCTCGAACCACGCGGTGAGGAAGGGGGCCGCGGCCGGGGCGTCCGTCATGCCGGACTCCCGTCGCCCCGCGGGGCCCAGTCGACCAGTTCGAACGAGGTCGTGAAGAAGGACTGGTAGCGCGCGATGAGCCCGCCGGGCGAGATCACCGCGGCCGAGAGGAAGGAGCCGGTGTACCGCCCGCCCTCCGTCACCACCCCGTACACGGTCTCGAGGTCGCCGTCCCGGCTGTGGCGCAGGATCTCATGCGACCGTTCCTTGGGATTCCGGCCGGCGATGTACGCGGCGAAGTCCTCCTTGGACTCGCCGGTGATCTCACTGCCCGGCAGGGCGATGAGAAAGCGGAAGTCGGGTTCGAGCAGGTCCAGCGTCCGTTCCGGATGCGGGCTGTCCATACTGGCCATGTACGTGCGCAATGCCATGAGACCGGGGCTCCCAGATCAACCTGAGTTCAGTTCAATTCAGTGATCTGGATCGTAATCCGGGGGAAACGCGGCTGACAAGAGCCCGTACGGACGCGAAACGGCCCCCGGCGGATATCCGCCGGGGGCCGGAACGGCAGGGGGCCGCTCAGGGGGTCAGGTGGCGACCATACGCACGCAGGCGCCCTCGATCAGTTCACTGACCTCCGACAGCGGTGTCGGCCCCGAGGGCCGGTACCACCGCCAGACGCTGACGATCAGGCCGAGCACCCCCGAGCCGAGCAGCTGCGCGTCCCGGAGCGGGAACGCACCCATGGACATGCCCTTCACCAGCAGGTTCGTCCAGTTCCGCTCGACGAGCTGGACCAGCTTGCGGGCCTCGACCCGCTCGGCCTCCTCCCGCTTGGACTTGCGCGTGCCGGAGAGCAGGTCCATGTGGTTGTGCAGGATCCGCATCTGGAGGACCTCGTGGTCCGAGACGTCGTAGGCCGCGCGGACGGCCGCCCGGAGCGCCTCGGTCGGGTCCTCGACGCCCTCGGTCGCCTCCGTGAACTTGTCGTGGGAGCGCTGGAGCTCCAGCCGCATGATGGTGAGCAGGCAGTGCGTCTTGGACTCGAAGTAGTGGTAGAGCGCCGTCTGCCCGATGCCGACCCGCTCGGCCACGGTGGACCACTTGGTGGCCTCGAACCCCGTCTCGCCGAAGCAGTCGACGGCGGCGGCCAGGATGGCGGCACGCTTGGACCTCGGTCCCGCTTCGGGTTCAACGATTCTCGTCGCCATGCCTCGTCTCCTGGCCGCAGTCCACCTTGTCCGTACCCGAGAGTAGCCCCAAGCTGAACTCAGTTGCCAATCGACGTGAATGGGCCGTGCTCAAAGGCGCTCCAATACCGTCGCGTTCGCCATGCCGCCGCCCTCGCACATCGTCTGGAGCCCGTAGCGTCCGCCGGTCCTGCGCAGTTGGTGGACGAGCGTGGTCATGAGCCGGGCGCCGGTGGCGCCGAGCGGATGTCCGAGCGCGATGGCGCCGCCGAAGGCGTTGACCCGCTCCGGGTCGGCGCCGATCTCCTTCTGCCAGGCGAGGACGACGGAGGCGAACGCCTCGTTGATCTCCACCAGATCGATGTCGCCGATCGCCAGCCCGGCCCTGTCCAGGACCTTCTCGGTGGCGGGAATCGGACCGGTCAGCATGTGGATCGGATCGGAGCCGACGACGGCCATGGTGTGCACGCGCGCGAGCGGGGTCAGGCCGTGGCGGCGCACCGCCTCCTCGGAGGCGATCAGCAGGCCGGCGGCGCCGTCCGAGATCTGGCTGGAGACGGCGGCGGTCAGCCGGCCGTCCTCGGTGAGGCTCTTCAGCCCGGCCATCTTCTCCAGCGTGGTGTCGGCGCGCGGCCCCTCGTCGGCGGCGAGCCCGAAGGCCGGGGTGATCTCGTCGTCGAAGGCGCCGTCGGCCTGGGCGGCGAGGGCCCGCTGGTGGCTGGTGAGCGCGAACTCCTCCATCTCCGAGCGGGAGACGGCCCACTTCTCGGCGATCAGCTCGGCCCCCCGGAACTGGGAGACCTCCTGGTCCCCGAAGCGCTCGCGCCAGCCGTCCCCCGCGTACGGGCTGCCCATACCGGCCTGTTCTCCGACGTACATGGGGCTGGCGATGGGCACCAGGCTCATCACCTCCACCCCGCCGGCGACCACCAGATCGGCGGTCCCGGAGCCGACCGCCTGGGCGGCGAAGTGCACGGCCTGCTGGGACGAGCCGCACTGGCGGTCGATGGTGGTGCCGGGGACGTGCTGGGGCAGCCCGGCCGACAGCCATGCGGTACGGGCGACGTTGCCGGTCTGCGCGCCGATCTGGCTGACGCAGCCGAAGTACACGTCGTCGACGGCGCCCGGGTCGGCCCCGGTGCGCTCCAGCAGGGCGCGCAGCGCATGAGCGCCGAGATCGGCGGGGTGGACGCCGCTGAGCGCGCCCTTGCGGCGGCCGACGGGGGTGCGGACGGCTCCGACGATGAATGCTTCCGACACGGTGGGGCTCCAAGGGTTTCGGGACGGAGTCAGGTGCTGGGGGCGGCGGAGGTGAAGTCGGGTGTCCGTTTGCCCAGGAAGGCGGCGACACCCTCACGGCCGGTGGCGGAGGCGGCCGCGGCGGCGATCGCACGGGCCTCGCGGTCCAGATGCGTACCGAGGTCGGCGGTCAGCCCGGTGGCCACGAGACGGCGGGTGGCGCCGAAGGCGGCGGTGGGCCCGTCGCGCAGAGCGTCGGCCGTGCGCAGCGCCTCGGCGGCCAGCCGGTCGGCGGCGACGACCCGGCTCACCAGTCCGATGTCCTCGGCTTCCACCGCCGCGATACGGCGGTTGGTCAGCAGTAGGTCCAGGGCCCGCTTGGAGCCGACGAGCCGGGGCAGGAACCAGCTCACCCCGGCGTCCGGTGAGTAGCCGATCCGGGTGTACGCGGTGGTGAAGGAGGCGTCGTCGGCGGCAAGGGTCACATCGGCGGACGCGGCCAGGCCGATCCCCGCACCGGCCACGGCTCCCTGGACGGCGGCCACCACGGGCGCGTCGCCCGCCGCGAACGTGCGCAGCGCTTCGTGGAGCGCGCCGGTCACCGCGATGAGGTGCCGCTCCAGTGGCTCTCCGGAGAGCCGGGAGAACTCCCCGAGGTCACCGCCGACGCAGAAGGACTTCCCCTCACCGGTCAGCAGCACGGCCCGGACGGACTCGGTGGCGCAGGCCCGCGCCGCGTCCAGCAGTCCGTGTGCCATGTCCAGCCCGATGGCGTTGCCCGCCGCGCCCCGGCGCAGGGTGACACGGGCCAGGCCGTCGTCGATCTCGATGCCGACGCTCATCGCGCGGTCCATCCGCCGTCGACGGTCAGGACCTGGCCGGTGCAGTACGAGGAGGCGTCCGAGGCGAGGAACAGCAGCGCGCCGTCCAGTTCATGGGCCCCGCCGCCGCGCCGCAGCAGGGTGTTGCGCTCGACCCAGCGGCTGGAGCGCTCGTCGCCGAAGAGGTCCGCGGTCATCTCGGTACGGAACCAGCCCGGGGCGAGCGCGTTGACGCGGGTTCCGCTCGCGCCCCACTGCCCGGCCAGCTCCCGGGTCAGCCCGATCAGCCCGGCCTTGGACGCCGCGTAGCTCGCACCGCCCAGCGGGGCGGCGGTGACCAGGCCGAGGATGGAGGAGACGTTGATGACGCTGCGGGGCGGGTCGCCGTCCACGGCGGGTGCCTCGGCCACCAGGCGCGCCAGGTGGAAGGGGGCGGTGAGGTTGACGCCGAGCACATCGGCGAAGGCGTCCGGGGATTCGTCCTCGGCGCGGGTCTCCCCGGACGTGGCCGCGTTGTTGACCAGGACGTCGATGCGGCCGGTGGCGCCCAGCGCCGTCCCGGTCAGCCGCGCGCGGTCGGCGGCGAGCGAGACATCGCAGGCGACGGGGTGGATACGGGTGTCGGAGTCGGCGAGTTCGTTCAGCTTCTCGACGCGCCGGGCGGCGGCGAACACGGTGGCCCCGGCCTCTGCGAGGACGGCGGCGAAGCGTGCGCCGAGCCCCGCGGACGCGCCGGTGACCACCGCCGTCCTGCCCCGGAGCGAGAACAGCTCCGCGGCGGCGAGCGGCGCGCTCATCCTTCCACTCCGATCGGCAGGGCGGTCGCGCCACCGTCGAGCACCAGGGTCTGGCCGGTCATCCAGGAGGAGGCGTCGGTGGCCAGGAACAGCGCCGCGTGTGCCACGTCCTCGACCGTGCCCAGGCGCCGCAGTGGCAGCTTCGCGGTGAGGATCGGCTCCCGGACCTCCCACACCGCCCGTGCCAGCTCCGTCTTGATCAGACCGGGGGCGATGGCGTTGACGCGGGCGCGCGGCCCGAGTTCGTACGCGAGCTGCCGGGTCATGTGCAGCATGGCCGCCTTGGTGGCGTTGTAGTAGCCGATGTGCGGATCGACGACGAGCCCGCCGACGGAGGCGATGTTGACCACCGCTCCCCCGTGTTCGGCCATCCAGGCCCGCCAGGCACAGCGGGTCCAGGCGATCATGCCGTACTGGTTGACCCGGGCGGTCTTCTCCGCGCGCGGCAGGTCCAGGTCGAGCAGATCGCCGTGGTACGGGTTGGTCGCCGCGTTGTTGACGAGGATGTCGAGGCGGCTGAAGCGGGCCATGGTCTCCTCGACGCACCGCTCGGCCTGCTCCGGTTCACCGGCGTTCGCCACCACCGTGTGCACATCGCCGTCGCCCTTGACGCGCAGCAACTCCTCGCGCGCCTCGGCGAGTCCGGCCGGTTTACGGGCCGCGATCACCACATGGGCACCGGCCGCCCGGTAGGCGGTGGCGATGCCGAGGCCGATGCCGCGGGATCCGCCGGTGATGACGGCCACCTTGCCGTCGAGGCCGTTGGCGCTCACGCTGCCCCTGCCTTCGCATCGGTCTTCTTCTTGTACGGCGCGAGCTCCTGGCGGGCCACCGTCCGCAGATGGACTTCGTCGGGGCCGTCGGCGATGCGCAGCGCCCGGGTGATGGCGTACAGCCGGGCCAGTACGGTGTCGTCACTGACCCCCGCCGCGCCGTGCGCCTGCACCGCCCGGTCGACCACCTTGTGCGCGACCTCCAGCGCCGCGACCTTGATGGCGGCCACCTCCATACGGGCGGCGGCGTTGCCGACAGTGTCCATCAGCCAGGCCGATTTGAGGACGAGGAGCCGCACCTGCTCGATCTCGATGCGGCTGCGGGCGATCCACTCCCGGACCACTCCCTGGTCGGCGAGCGGCCCGCCGAAGGCGGTGCGTTCGGTGACGCGCTCGCACATCAGCCGCAGGGCGCGCTCGGCGAAGCCCACGGCGCGCATCGCGTAGTGCATCCGGCCGGGGCCCAGCCGTCCCTGGGCGAGCGCGAAGCCCTCGCCCTCGCCGCCGAGGACGTTCTCCACCGGTACGCGGACGTCCTCGAAAAGCACATCGCCGTGTCCGAGCCGGTCGGTGTAGCCGAACATCGGCAGGTCGCGCAGGATCTTGACGCCCGGGGTGTCCCTGGGGACGAGCAGCATGGACTGCTGCCGGTAGGTGGGCGCCTCCGGGTCGGTCTTGCCCATCAGGATGATCAGCTTGCAGTCGGGGTCGAGGATCCCGGAGGTGTACCACTTGCGGCCGTTGACCACATACGTGTCGCCGTCGCGGGTGATACGGGTGCGGATGTTGCGGGCGTCGGAGCTGGCGACCTCCGGCTCGGTCATGGCGAAGCACGACCGGATCTCCGCGTCGAGCAGGGGCCGCAGCCAGCGCTCCTGCTGCTCGGGGGTGCCGTACAGCGCGAGCAGCTCCATGTTGCCGGTGTCGGGCGCCGAGCAGTTGAACACCTCGGGACCGATGATGGATTCGCCCGCCAGCCCGGCGAGCGGCGCGTATTCCAGGTTGCTGAGCCCCGCGCCCCAGTCGCCGTGCGCCATGAAGAGGTTCCACAGACCCTCGGCGCGGGCCTTGGCCTTCAGCTCGGCCATCACCGGCGGCAGGGCGTGCGGATCGTCCCCTTCGGCCAGTTGCCGGTCGTACGTGGCTTCCGCGGGGAAGACGTACTCGTCCATGAACGACCGCATGCGGTCTTGGAGTTCACTCGCCCGTGGCGAGTATCCGAAATCCACGAGTGCTCCTGTTCGGTGGGGTACGGACCGCTGCCGGGTCAGCCGAGGATGTCGCGGGCGGTGCGGATCATCGCGGCGATGGTGGGCGGCAGGCGTTCCTGATCCGGGTCGTGGTGTTTGCCCTCGCGGTGGCGGCGCAGGTTGTGGCCCATGATCGCCGCCATCTTCATGCGGCCGAGCGCCCGGAACCAGTCCATCGCGGGCAGCGCGGGCCCGGCGTCGCCGTAGGTGTCCAGCAGTTCCGCCTCGCCGGGCAGGCCGGGCACGGCGTGTCCCAGCTGGGGGAAGTTGCGGTGGTCGGCGAAGAGCAGGAACCAGCCCAGGTCGATACGGGGGTCGCCGACGCTCCAGATCTCCCAGTCCACGACGGCCACCGCCCGCTCGCCCGCGCACAGCACATTGCCGAGCCGGAAGTCCCCGTGCAGCAGCACCGGCGGGAGGCCGCTTGGCACGCCATCGGCGAGACGTACCAGCAACTCCTCCCCGCCGGGCCGCAGTTCGGGGGGAACGGCACGCAGGGTGCGGCTCCATCGGTCCAGCTCGCCGGAGGGGTCGAGCGGTGCGGGCGGGTCGAGCCCGGGGGTGTGCGCATCGGTGCCGTGCAGCCGCCGCAGGACGGACGCGATCTCCAGCATCCGGGCGCGGGCCGTCGCGGGCGGCACCTCGTGGTCGTCCAGCACCGGCTCGACGGCCTCCCCGTCCGCGAACTCCATGGCGAACCAGGCGGGTTGGGTCTCGTCTACGGCCACCACGCCCGGTACCGGCACCGCGGACCCGGCCAGCGCGCCCAGCACCCGTGCCTGGCGCAGCACGTCGTTGCGTCCGACAGGCCGCTGGCCCGGTGGCACGGCCTTGACGACGTACCGGGAGTCCCCCGCCGCGACCTCGTACGTCAGCCCGGAGTGGCCGCCCGGCAGCACCCGCAGCTCGCCTATGGCCGCGCCCGGGTGGTGGCGGGCGAGCCGGTCGCGGACCCGTGCGGCCAGCTCCGTTCCTTGCGTGGCCATGTTCATCGGACGGGCTCCTTGGGCAGGCCGAGGACGCGTTCGGCGAGGATGGTGCGCTGGATCTCGTCGGTGCCGCCCGCGATGCTGTAGCCGGGCGCGCCCAGCAGGTGTTCGGTCCAGGCGTAGGTGCCCCACTCCCCCGTATCCGCCACCAGGCTCGGCCCGAGCAGCTCGGACACCAGGTCGCTGGTGCGCCGCATGGTCTCGGTGGCGTACAGCTTGCCGACCGACGCCTCCGCGCCGGGCTCGCGCCCCGCGACGAGGGCGGCGGTCACCCGCAGCCCCATGAGCCGCTGGACGAGGGTGCGGATGTGGAGGTCGGCGGCGCGCTGCCGCTCGGCGCCGGTGTGCGGGCGCGGCAGGTTCGCGGCCAGGTCCAGCGCCCGGTCGGCGTTGTCCAGGCCGAGGCCGCCGGAGTCGAGCCGTTCGGCGGCCAGCACGCTGAGCGTGACCCGCCAGCCCTCGCCGACCGGCCCGAGCCGGTCGGTGTCCGGCACCCGCACACCGTCGAGGTAGACCTCGTTGAAGCTGGTGCCACCGGTCATCTGCCGGATGGGCCGTACGGTGACGCCCGGCGCGTCCATGCGCACCAGGAAGACGGTGATGCCGGCGTGCTTGCGGACGTCCCCGTCGGTGCGGCACACCGCCACGCCCCACGTGGCGACGCGGGCGCCGGAGGTCCACACCTTGTGCCCGGTCAGCACCCAGTCCTCGCCCTCGCGCACCGCCTTGGTGCGCACCGCGGCGAGGTCGGAGCCCGCCTCGGTCTCCGAGAACAGCTGGCAGGCCAGTTCGTCGGTGCGCAGCAGGGGCACGAGCCAGCGGCTCTTCTGCTCCTCGGTGCCCCACAGGCCGATCGCGGGGGCGACGAGTGCCTGTGTCACGGGGAAGATCTCGGGGCGGTGGGGTAGGTCGAAGGCCGCCTCCTCGGCGCGGTAGAGCTGCTCGTAGTAGGCGGGCAGCTCCCGCCCGCCGTACTCCCGCGGCCAGTTGAACGCGGACCAGCCGTGGTCGTAGCGGGTGCGTTCCCACTCCTGGACGCGCGCGGTGTGCTCGCGCTCCTGCTCCTCGGTCCAGTTGTCGAACACGGCGACGGAGTCGGAGCCGCTGCCCCACTCCCCGTCGGCGGCGCGGGGCCGGGCGACTCCGGTGAGCCACCGCCGGGCCGCGGCGCGGAACTCATCAGGTTCCGGGATGCCGCTCATCTTCGCTGCCACCTCCTTTCAGCGGATGGTTCAGCGGGACAGGACCGTGCAGGCGCTCACGCCGGGGGCGCCGTACACATGGGTGAAGCCGATCCTGGGCTCGTCCGGGACCTGGCGTTCGCCCGCCCGTCCGCGCAGCTGCTGGACGACTTCGTAGACCTGGCGCAGCCCCGAGGCGCCGATGGGTTCGCCGTTGGCGATGCAGCCGCCGTCGGTGTTGACCGGCAGCGTTCCGCCGATCCCGGTGGCGCCCGAGGCGACCAGCCCCTCCTGCTCGCCGTCCGCGCAGAACCCGCACTCGGCCATGTGCATCACCTCGGCACCGCTCTCGGTGTCCTGCAACTGGCAGACGTCCACGTCGCCGGGGCCGACTCCCGCCTCCTCGAAGGCGGCGGCCGAGGCGTCACGGCTGACGCTGGCCAGTTCGCCCCCGGGGATCCACGGGCTGAACACCTCGAACGAGCCGAAGCGCCGGGTGCGTACGACCGCCGAGCGCAGGGTGACCGGCGTGCCGTCCAGCGCGCGGGCGGCCTCGGGCGAGCAGAGGACCAGCGCCGCCGCGCCCGCTCCCGGGGAGCAGAACATATAGCGGGTCAGCGGGTCGCTGACCATGCCGGACTCCAGGACCTCCTGGGCGGACAGCGGCTTTCGGCGCCATGCCTCGGGGGTCAGAGTGCCGTTGCGGTACGCCTTCTCGGCCACCAGGGCGAGGGTCCGCGGGGTGATGCCGTGGTCGTGCATATAGCGCTGGATCTTCATGCCGAAGAACTGGGTGGTCACCATGAGCCCGTCGCTGCCGTACTCCGCTCCCAGGCCCCAGTCCTCGGGCCGCGGATCGAAGGCGCCGCGCGGATGTTTGTCGAAGCCGACCGCGAGGACGACGTCGGCCATGCCGGAGCGGATCGCGTTCACGGCGGAGACCAGCGCACTGCCGCCGGTGGCACAGCCGTTCTTGACGTTGACGAACGGCAGCCCGGTCAGGCCGAGTTGGGCCACCAGGGTGTCCGCGAGGCCCGCGCTGTCGCTGCCGCCGAACGCGGCCCCGACCCGCGACCACGGGATCCCGGCGTCCGCCAGCGCGGCGTTCACGGCGGCGACGGCCAGCTGCCGGCCGGTCGCCTCGGACCGGCCGAACGGGGTGCGCCCCGCGCCGCAGATCAGCACATCGGTGCTCAAGAGCCCTCCTCGCTCGGGGTCGTGGGCCTGGCCCGGGGCACCCCGGGGCCGGCGGTCACGGAGAGAGCCATGCCGATGCGGATGTCGTCGAGGTCGTCGACGTCCAGGACGGCGGCCACCCGCACGTCATCCGCCAACTCGACATAGCCGAGGGCGAACGGCGTGAAGCCTCCGGGCGGGGCCTGGTAGGGCGGCGACTTGGGCGCGTACCGCTGCACCGTCCAGGTCCACAGCGTGCCCGTGCCCTGGAGGACCGCCGGAGCGGCCGGCCCTCCGCAGCGCGGGCACGTGTCGTCCGCGGGATACACCGTCACCGAGCAGCCGGAGCAGCGTGCGCCCTGGAGCCCGCCGGCGGCGGCGCTCCGCGGATCCGTGGTCATCCGGATCAGCGCCCCTGCCACTTGGGTTCGCGCTTCTCCAGGAACGCCGAGACGCCCTCGTTCGCGTCCTCGGAGTTGAGCGCCACGCCCACGGCGAGGTGCTCCATCACCATCAGCGACTGGGTGTCGGCGTCCAGGCTGCGGTCGATCGTCATCTTGGTGAGCCACATCGTGAAGGGGCTCTTGTCGGCGAGGTGGCTGATGAACTCCTCCACCGTCGCGTCCAGCTCGTCGGCCGGGGCCGACTTGTTGATCAGCCCGAACTCCGCGGCCTCGACCCCGGAGAGCAGCTTGCCGGTGAGCATCAGCTCCTTGGTCTTACGGATACCGATCATGCGCGGCACCCGGTAGATCGGACCGGCCCCGCCGAACAGCGCACGGCGGATGTGGAAGTCGCCGATCTTCGCGTCGTCGGCGGAGATGGCGAAGTCGCAGGAGATCATGATCTCGAAGCCACCGGCGGTGACGTGGCCCTCCAGGACCGCGACCGAGGGGGTCTTCATCGAGTACAGCCGGTCGCACACCTTCGCGGACTTCACCGCGACGTCGATCGCGTTCGACTTGCCGACGTACTCGGCCTTCAGGCTGTCCAGGTCGAAGCCCGAGCAGAAGGTGCCGCCACGGCCGCGCACCACCAGGACCCGCAGCTCGGGGTCCTCGTCCACCTCGGTGATGATCTCGTCGAGCCGGTCCAGGATCGGCACCGTGACGCAGTTCTTCTTCCACGGACGGTTGAGCCACACCCGGGCGACGTGGCCGTCGCGCTCGAACTGGATCTCGTCTTCCGTTGTCATCCCTCACCCCTCTGAAACTGAACTGAATTCACTACAACTCTGATTCCAATGCCGCACGGTGTCAAGCCCTTGATCGAGACATACCTATCGCGGTTCAGGCGGCGGGGTGGGTGGCGGTGCGGCCGGCGGTGCGGGCGGCGGGGCCGACGAGCCCGGCGAGCCGGGCCCGGTGCTGGTCCGCGGTGCCGAACAGCACCTCGGCGCCGCGCGCCCGGCGCACATACAGATGGGCCGGGTGCTCCCAGGTGAAGCCGATACCGCCGTGCAGCTGGACATACTCGGCCGTCGCCAGGCGGAAGGTCTCGGAGCAGACCACGGCGGCGGCACAGGCGGCCACCGGCAGCTGCGAGGAGGCGACGGCCACGCAGGCGGTCGCGTACGCGGACGCCGAACGCGCCGCCTCCAGCGCCACCAGCACATCGGCCAGCCGGTGCTTGATGGCCTGAAAGGAGCCGATGGGACGGCCGAACTGGTGGCGCTGCGCCACGAACGCGACCGTGGCGTCCAGCGCGTGGCCGCTGCCGCCGACCTGCTCGGCGGCGAGCGCGGCCCGTCCGGCGTCCAACGTGGCCGACACCGCACCCTCGGCGCCGTCCGCGGCACCCTCGGTGCCGCCAGCCGTGCCCTCCGTACCGCCAGCCGTGCCCTCGGTGCCGCCAGCCTCGCCTACGGCGGTGGCCGGGGCGCCCCGGAACTCCACCAGCGCCTGGCGCCGGGTCTCGTCCAGGACGCGGCGCGGAGTCCGCCGGCAGCTGTCAGGGGCGGGCTCACAGGCGAAGAGCCGGGGCCCGGCGGGCGTTCCGGCCCGCACCACGATCAGCTCCGCACCGGCCCCGTCGAGTACGAAGTCGGTCCGCCCGCGCAGCACCCAGCCGCCACTCCCCCGCTCCGCGGCGACGCCGGGCACGCCGTCGTCGAACCCGGCCACGGTGGCGGTGAGCGTGCCGTCGGCGATCCGGGGCAGATAGCGCTCGCATGCCGTACGGTCGCCGCTGAGCAGCAGGGCGTGCGCGGCCAGGACCACCGTGGGCAGCAGCGGCCCGCAGTACAGGGCGCGCCCGGACTCCTCCAGGGCCACGGCCAGCTCGGCGAAGGTGAACCCCGACCCGCCGTACTCCTCCGGAACGGCCAGCCCATGGACCCCGATCTCGCGCGCGAGCCGCGCCCAGAGCGCTTCGTCGTATCCACGCGGGGTGGCCAGATGTGTGCGCAGATCCTCGACGCCACTCGTCTCGGCGTAGAAGTCCCGCAGGACGGTTCGGAGTTGTCGTTGTTCCTCCGTTTCGGACAGCAGCTGGGGGGCGACCTCGGGGTGGCGACGGTGCATGGGATCTCCATCGTGCTCGTACGACGGGCCGGACGGTGCAAGAATTGAACTCAATTCAAGACCGTAGGCATCGAACCCCGGGTGGGCAAGACCCGCACCGCGGGCGGCACCCGCGCCGCGCCCGCCCCGTACACCCGCTCAGGCGGTGAACCGGCCGCCGTTGGCGAGCAGCACCGCGCCGACCAGGTTCGCCGCGGCATCGCTCACCAGGAAGAGGGCGATCTCGGATATCTCCTCGGGCGTCGCGTACGGGCGCACCCGCGGGTCGGCGAAACCGGCCCGCAGCGCCTCGGGGGTGCGGGCCGCCATCCCCGTCTCGGTCGGCCCCGGCGCCACCACGTTCACGCGGATCCCGGACGCGATGACCTCCTTGGCCACGGCCTGGGCCAGCGCGTGCACACCCGCCTTGGAGGCCGCGTAATGGGGGTAGCCGACGGGGGCGTCGAAGGCCGACGACGACCCGATCACCGCGATCGCCCCGGCCCCGGCGGGCCGCATGACCCGCACCGCGGCGCGCAGCACACGGAAGGTTCCGTCCAGGTTCACGCCCAGGACCCGCCGCCAGGAGGCGTCGTCGAGGGAGTCGGTCAGCTCGACCGGCCGCCCTTCGACTGCCGCGTCCGCGATGCGCCGCTTCGCCTCCGGATCGTCCACCCCCGCCGCGTGCACCAGGACGTCGAGCCGCCCGTACCGGCGCAGCACCTCCTGGAAGGCGCCGTCGACGGCCGCCGCGTCCGTCACGTCGAGCGCGATCGACCCGGCGCCGGGCAGCTCCTCGGCGACCGCCGCGGCACCCTCACCGTTCACATCCGCCAGGACGACGGCCCCCGCCCCTTCGGCGGCCAGCTGCCGGGCGACCGCCGCGCCGATGCCGGAAGCGGCTCCCGTCACCATCGCGACCCGGCCGGCGAACCTCCCGGCGCGGACATCCTCGCGTGTCACATCGACTCCCGTCACTTGCCCACACCATCTATTGAACCGACTTCACCTCTGTTACCGTGGCAGCCGCGGCGCTGACAAGACCCGGGACGGTGAAGATGAAGGCACTGCGGCTGACGGCCTGGGGCGAGGCTCCGGCATCGGTTGAGGTCGAGCGGCCCGTCCCGCACGGCGCCGAGGTGCTGGTGCGGGTCGAAGCCGCCGGGCTGTGCCGCTCCGATCTGCACGTCATCGACGCTCCTCCGGGAGCGCTCCCCTACCGGCTGCCGTTCACCCTCGGCCATGAGATCGCCGGGCAGGTCACGGCCCTGGGGCCGGACGCCGACGGGGTGGCGGAAGGTGACCGCGTGGTGGTCTACGGGCCCTGGGGCTGCGGCTCCTGCGCACGCTGCGCCGCGGGCTCCGGCAACTACTGCGACCGGCGTGACACCCTCGCCTGGCACGGGGCGGGACTGGGCCGGGACGGCGGAATGGCCGAGTATCTGCTCGTCCCGTCCGCCCGCCAGCTGGTGCCGATCGGCGATCTGCCGGCCGACCAGGCCGCCCCGCTCTCCGACGCGGGCCTGACCTCCTACCACGCCGTGTCCGGGCTGCGGCCCGCACTCGGCGAGGGCACCACCGCCGTCGTCATCGGTGTCGGCGGGCTCGGCCACCTGGCCGTCCAGATCCTCCGCGCCACCACCGAGAGCCGGGTGCTTGCGGTCGACGTCCGGGAGGACGCCCTGGCCCTCGCGGACCGCTCCGGCGCGCACTTCTCCACCCTGATGCGGCCGGACACCGCCCGCGCGCTGCATGCGCGCAGCGGTGACGTGGGAGCGGACGCCGTACTCGACTTCGTCGGCACCGCGCAGACACTGGAACTCGCGGTCGGCGTGCTGCGCCCCGGTGGCGAACTCGCCGTCGTCGGAAGCGGCGGCGGCAGCCTGACGGTGGCCAAGCCGGGTGTCCTCCCGGCCGGCTTCCGGCTCTCGCTGCCCTTCTGGGGGACGCGGCACGAATTGGCCGGTGTGGTCACGCTGGCACGTTCGGGAGCGCTCCGCGTCGAGACGGAATGCCTCCCGCTGTCCGCGGCCCCGGAGGCGCTCGACCGGCTTCGCCGGGGCGCGGCTCGGGGCCGGACCGTGCTCGTCCCCAACTGATCACATTCGCGGGGAACCGATGGCTCCGGCTCATGGATGCCGGGCTCATGGATGCGGAAGGGAAGTTCAGCATGCGCTTCGACGGAAAGGTGGCGATCGTCACCGGCGGCGCCCGGGGCATGGGCGCCACGCATGTACGGGAGCTGGTCGCGGAGGGCGCCCGGGTCGCCGTCTGCGACCTGCTGGACGACGAGGGGGAGACCCTGGCCGGGGAACTCGCCCATGCGCGGTACTGCCACCTCGACGTCACCGACGAAGCCGAGTGGCGGTCCGTCGTCCGCACGGTCGAGGACACCCTCGGACCCGTGGACGTCCTGGTCAACAACGCGGGGATCATGACTTACGGCGGGGTGGAGGAGCAGTCGCCCGAGCACTTCCGCCGGATCGTCGACGTCAATCTGGTGGGCGCCTTCCTCGGCATGCACACCGTCCTCCCCGGTATGCGCGAGCGCGGCCACGGGGCCGTCGTCAACGTCTCCTCGGCGGCCGGGATGACGGGTTTCGCCAATGGCATCGGCTATGTGGCGAGCAAGTGGGGGGTGCGCGGGATGACCAAGGCCGCCGCACTGGACATGGCGGGCAGCGGGGTGCGTATCAACTCCGTCCACCCCGGGGTCATCCGTACGCCCATGGGTGAGACTGCCTCACCCGATCTCTTCGCCCATCAGCCCGTGGCACGCATCGGTGAGCCCGAGGAGGTCACCCGCATGGTGCTCTTCCTCGCGAGCGACGACGCCTCCTACACCACGGGCGGGGAGTTCCTCATCGACGGTGGCCAGACCATCGGCCTCGGCGGCCACTCCGACACGACGGCGGACTGACACGGCACGGTGGCCGGCGGCCACCGCGGCCGCCGCTACACGTCCTTGCGCACGGTGAGCAGGGAACCGATCCCGATCAGGCAGACCAGCATGACGAAGAACGCCGGGGAGAGCAGGTTCCCGGTCTTGTCCACGAGGAAGGTCGCGATGTACGGAGCCGTACCGCCCGCGAGGACGGTGCCGATGTTGTACCCGATCGCCATGCCGGTGTAGCGGACCCGGCGCTCGAACAGATGCGGCCACAAGCTGGCCGCCGGGACCTGCACGAACGCACTGCCCAGCATCAGCAGGACATACGCCGCCCCGGCCAGGGCCAGGCTGTGCCGGCCCATGAGCATCATCGCGGGGTAGGCGGTCACCAGAAAGGCCAGCAAGCCGCCCATCAGGACGCGGCGGCAGCCGAACCGGGCGGAGAGCCAGCCGGCCGGGACCATGAGCAACACGGTGACGAGCACGACGCCCGAGCTCAGCCAGTACACCTGCGTGGTGTCGAAACCGAGGTTGGTGGTCATGTAGATGCCGATGTACGTCAGCCCGAGGAAGATGGCGCCGCCCTGGGCCATGGCCAGACCGACGGACTGCAACAGCGGCACACGGTGGGTGGACAGGACCTCCCGGATCGGAGCCGCGGGGATATCGGCGCGCTGTGCGGCCTCCTTGAATTCCGGGGTGTCCTCGATCCGCAGCCGGGCCCACAGACAGATCAAGGTGAGCGGCACGGCCATCAAGAACGGCAGCCGCCAGCCCCACTCGGCCATCTGGTCCTTGGTGGTGAAGGCGGAAATCGCTCCGGCCGTCGCGGCCGCGAACATGAACCCGAGGTTGGACCCGATGGGTGTGACGGCGCCGAGGAAGGCCCTGCGTCGAGGTGGCGCCGACTCGTAGATATAGGTGTAGGCGCCGACCGACTCGCCGCCCGAGGAGATGCCCTGCACCAGCCTGGTGATGAACAGGAGCACCGCGGCGACCACCCCGATCTGACCGTAGGTGGGCAGCAGCCCCGTGACGCTGCTGGCCACCCCCATGCACAGCACCGAGGAGACCAGCGCCTTGCGCCGCCCCCATCGGTCGCCGATCCATCCGAAGAAGACACCGCCGATCGGCCGCACTACCAGGCCGGTGGCGAACACCGCGAGCGCCGCCAGCATCGAGGCGGTGGGATCGTTTCCCGGGAAGAACTGCGGAGCGATCGCCACGGCGAGATAGCCGTAGACGCTGAAGTCGTAGTACTCGATCAGGGTGCCTATGCTCCCGGCGAGCATCGCGCGGCGCACCGTCCGTGGATCGTACGACGCCGACTCCTCCCCCGGAGGTGCTGGCTGTTGTGTGGTGCTCATGTTCCGGCTCCCTTCCCGACGGCAGGGTCCGGTGCCCTGCCGACGCCGGGGACGCTACAGAACTGAACTCAGTACAGCTAGCCATCGAACAGGAGTTTTCTCGGGGAGCGCGGCGGACGCCGTGGGCACGATCGGGCGCGCGGACCCACAGAGCTCTGCACATAAGGCGCCCGACCTGCGGATCAGGCGGTGGCGAAGCGCCACGCGGGACGGCCAGCGCGGCAACACACGCCCGATCGGTTGATGATCTGAATTGGATTCGGTTTACTCATAAGGGGCGGGCGCACCGCGTGCGACGTCCGCGCCGCAGACCTACAGGCAGGCAGTAGCCAAGCTCGGGAGTGCAACGTGCCCATCGGGTTCGAGATCGAGGAAAGAGTCGCGGAGATCGCGCGGCGCACCACCGAGTTCGTACGGGACGTGGTGATACCCGAGGAGCGGGTGTGTGACGGCGATGTCCATGCCGGGCCGGAGCCGCTGCGCCGCCGACTTCAGGACGCGGCCCGCGAGGCGGGGGTGTTCGCTCCGCACGTCGACGCCGAATGGGGCGGACTCGGACTGGACCTGCGCGGACAGGCAGTGGTGTTCGAAGCGGCCGGGTACTCGCTGCTGGGCCCGCTCGCGCTCAACTGCGCGGCGCCCGACGAGGGCAACACACACCTGCTCGAGGTGGTGGCCACGAAGGAGCAGAAGGAGCGGTATCTGCGCCCGCTGGCGGCCGGTGAGACCCGCTCGTGCTTCGCGATGACCGAGCCGGCGCCGGGCGCCGGCTCCGACCCGCGCGCCCTCGCGACGACCGCGACGAGGATCGACGGCGGCTGGCGGATCGACGGCCGCAAGTGGTTCATCAGCGGCGCCGACGGGGCGGCCTTCGCCATCTGCATGGCCCGCACCAGCGGCGGCCCCGGCGACCCGGGCGGCGCGACGATGTTCCTCGTCGCCGCCGACAACCCCGGCATGAAGATCGTCCGGAATATCGACACCCTGGACCGGGGCCTCTTCGGCGGCCACAGCGAAGTCGCCTTCGAAGGCTGCGAGGTCGGGGACGAGGCCGTGCTGGGCGAGGTGGACCAGGGCTTCGGGTATGCCCAGGTACGCCTGGGGCCCGCGCGGATGACCCACTGCATGCGCTGGCTCGGAGTGGCCCGGCGGGCGCAGGACATCGCCCTGGAGCGCGCGGCGGACCGTTCGGCCTTCGGCAAGCCGCTGGCCGAACTGGGCATGGTGCAGCAGATGCTGGCCGACTCCGAGATCGACATCGAGACCGGCCGGGCGGTGCTGTGGCGGGCCTGCTGGGAGCTGGACCAGGGCCGTCCGGCCGCCCAGCACACCTCCATCGCCAAGACCTACGTCTCCGAGGCGGTGCACCGGGTGGTCGACCGGGCCGTCCAGATATGCGGTGCGCTCGGCATCTCGGGGGACGCCCCGCTGTCGCGGCTGTACCGCGAGGTGCGTCCGTTCCGTATCTACGACGGCCCTTCCGAGACCCATCGCTGGGCCATCGCCAAGCGCGCGGTGCGGGCGGCGCGGGAGCGGAGGGCGGCTCGGTGACTCTCCCCGGGACGACTCCGGCCGGTGTCGACGTGGCCGCGCTGGAGCGCTACTTCGCACGCCACGTACCCGAGTGCGCGGGCCCGCTCGAGGTCACGCTTCTGGAGGGCGGGCGCTCCAATCTCACCTACACGGTGACCGATGGGACACATCGGTGGGTGCTGCGCCGACCGCCGCTGGGGGTGCTGACACCGACGGCGCACGACATGGACCGCGAATACCGCGTCGTCGCCGCGCTCGCCGACACCGCGGTGCCGGTCGCCCGGGCCGTGCTGTCGTGCACGGACCCGGAGGTGATCGGGGCGCCGTTCTGCGTGGTCGACTTCGTGGACGGCACGGTGCTGCGCGACGGCGACGAGGCCGCCGTACTCCCGCCGGACGACGCGCGGCGCGCCGCTGACACGCTGGTGGACACCCTGGTCACGCTGCACTCGGTGGACGCCGCAGCCGTCGGGCTCGGCGACTTCGGCCGGCCCGACGGCTATCTGGAGCGCCAGGTGCGGCGATGGCGCGGACAGTGGGACAAGGTCGCCACGCGGAGCCTGCCCGACCTCGACGAACTGCACGGCAGACTGGCCCGTTCGCTGCCCGCGAGCGGCGCCCCGGCCATCGTGCACGGCGACTACCGCCTGGACAACGTCATCCTGGCACCCGACGGCTTCGGGCGGATCGCCGCGGTCCTCGACTGGGAGATGGCCACGCTCGGCGATCCCCTCGCCGACCTCGGGATGCTGCTCATGTACTGGGACCGGACCTGCGAACCGGTCCTCGCGGCGCGGCATGTCCCGACGGCGAACCCCGGTTTCGGATCGGGGCGCGAGCTGGCCGAGCGATACGCCGAGAAGTCCGGACGGGACATCGACGCCCTGCCGTACTACCAGGCCCTGGGCTGTTTCAAGCTCGCCGTCATCGCGGAGGGCATCCACGCCCGCTTTTCGGCGGGACAGACGGTCGGCACGGGGTTCGAACGGGTCGGCTCCGCGGTGCCCGCGCTGCTGCGCTCGGGGCTGGAACTCCTGCCGTGACCACTGACACGCAAGACGAAGGAGAGCCCGTGCGAGACCGACTGTCCGGACAGATCGCCCTGGTCACCGGCGCGACCGGCGGCATAGGAACCGCCATCTCGCGGCGGCTGGCCATCGAGGGCGCCACGGTGGTGGTGACCGACGTGGACGCCGACCGCTGCGAGCGGCTGGCGGAGGAGCTGACGAAGGAGCTGGCGGCCGACGGAGCGCCGGCGCTGGGCCTCGCGCTGGACGTGAGCGACGAGGAGGCGTGGCGCGGCACGGTCGAGCGCGTGGTCTCCCAACTGGGCGGCCTGTCCGTGCTCGTCAACAACGCGGGGATCGCCCAGATGCGCACCGTGGAGACGGAGACCCAGGAGTCCTGGGACAAGGTCATCGCGGTGACCCAGGGCGGTGTCTGGCTCGGCATGAAGCACGGTGGCCCCGCGATGGAACGCTCCGGCGGCGGCTCGATCATCAACATCGCGTCGATCTTCGGCACGGTGGGCGGCTTCGGCAGCCAGTTCTCGTATCACGCCGCGAAGGGCGCGGTGCGGCTGATGACGAAGAACGCCGCGCTGCACTGGGCCACCCGCGGCGTCCGGGTCAACTCGATCCACCCCGGCTTCATCGAGACCCCGCTCTCGCGCGAACTGTGGCGGGGCACGCCTCGTCACACCGCGATGGTCGAGGGCACCCCCATGGGGCGGCTCGGCAGTCCGGACGAGGTGGCGGGGGCCGTCGCGTTCCTCGCGTCCCAGGACGCGAGCTTCGTGACCGGCTCCGAGCTGTATGTGGACGGCGGCTGGACGGCACGCTGACGGGACGCCGCCTGTGGTGGCGGACGAGCGGGTGGCGGACGAGCCGGGTGCCCGTCCGCCACGTGCTCTGTGCGTGCTCAGCCCGTCGCGTGCGACGCGGTCGCGGTCGCGGTGGCGGTGTCCGCGGCGGTCAGTCCGAACACCAGGGCCGAGGCGATGCCACCGGCGTAGGCACGGCGCCACAGGCCGCCGGTGTCCGACCCGGCGGCGAGCAGTCCGGGCAGCGGTTCGCCGTCCCCGCGCAGTACGCGGGCCCGGTCGTCGATGCGGACACCGTGAAAGGGGAAGGTGATGGCCGGTACCGCCTCGATCACGTAGTACGGCGGTTCGTCGAGCGGGAGGCGGTCCAGTTTCCGGCCGGGCGAGGGCTCCAGCCCCGCCGCGGCGTGTTCGTTGAACCGCTTGACCGCGTCGCGCACGGCATCGCCCCGATACCCCCATTCCTCCGGGAGGTAGGCCAGCTCGTCGAGGTCTTCGGCGAGTCCCACCCGGCCGCCCCGCTTGTCGGCCAGGGCGAACTTGTCCACGGCGACCGCGCCCTCGACGTAACTGCCGACGACCCAGTCACGGAACACCCGGGCGTCGGCGATGAGCAGGCCCCGGCCCTCGGGCTGCTCCAGCAACGCCATGGCCGTGAGGTGGTCCCCCAGCGTCTCGTCGACGAACCGGTCGTTGGCCAGGTTGAACAGGAGGGCGTGTTCGCTGTAGTAGAGCGACAGGTCGACGAAGTCCGCCGGGTCGGCGAAAGGGATGCCGCTGGGGATGAGATGGCCGTAGAAGCCCGCGTCATCGTGGCCGGTGGCGGCGCCGACCGAGGTGGCCAGACGGTAGCCACCGCCGCGGCTGAAGGGGTTGGAGCGGAGCTCCATGTCCCCGGCGCGGGGGTGCACATGCGTGGTGCGGAGTTCCGTATCGCCCTGGAACCCACCGGTCGCGATGAGTGTGGATCCGGCACGCACCTGGGTGTGGGTGCCATCGGCCAGCCGCAGCTCCGCCCCGGTCACGACACCGTCCTCGACCACCAGCCTTTCGGCGCTGGTCTCCAACAGCAGCGTGCCACCGCCTCGGCGGATGGCTTGACGACAGGTGGCGACATACTGATGGGTGTCGAACTGGTGCCCGCGGCCGAAACTGAGAACGCGCTGTGCGTCCTTGATGTCCACGCCGAGGGAACGGATCCATGAGACGCCCTCGGGGAACCGCTCCACCAGGGCGCGCTTGAGCGCGGTGTCTCCATACGGATTCTGCTGGTCCATGACGTCGTGGCTCGGCGCGGTCCATGCGTAACCCGCGAAGAGCGCGGAACCGCCGACGTCCTCACCGATCTCCACGACCGTGACGGACAGACCGTTGTGAACCGCGCGGGCACCGGCGGTCAACCCCGCCATGCCCGCACCGATGATCAGCAGATCGACTTCTTCCGCGCGCACGCGACTCCCCTCCGGTCATGGGACGACCCTCCCAGCAAAACCGAATCCAGTTCAGAGAGCAAGCTCCAGAACCAGATCAGCCTGCCGGAACCAGCATCACCATGACCGAAGTGGATTCGCCTGATCAGAGTCTCAGCGGTAGTGGGCCGCCAGTTCGGCGATGGAGGTGAAGGTCTGCGTTCCGCCGCTGCCACCGATGACGCGGACGCCGTCACCGGTCGTGGTGTCGAAGTCGAAGACGTAGGTCTTGTTCGTGCCGGCGGCCGAGGAGGTCGGGTAGGCCGGTGTGACGCGTTGACCGGTGACATCGGTCCAGGTGCCGTCGCGGCGGACCTGGATTTTGGGCGGGCTGCTGAACCAGCCGCCGTCGCCGAACATGGTCCCGGTGGTGTAGGTCACCTGGTTGAGGCGGTACGTACGTGGCCAGGTGTAGCCCCACCAGCTGGTCGGCTTGCGTTCGTCGTTCCAGTCGTCCTCGTTCTGGGTCGTGTCGCCGTCGTTGTAGATCGCGCGGCCGAAGTGGGTGGCGCGTTCGATGGGCACGGTGCCGGGTTCGCGGGCGAGGTTGCGGGCGGCGTCCGGGGTGTTGTCCGGGGTGCTGGGGGCCGAGGGGGTGAGGGACATCTTGCGCAGTGAGAAGGTGTACGCCCAGAAGTCACCGGCCGGGTAACCGCCGCCGCAGGGGCAGACGTTGGACTGGAGCCACATCGACTTGCCGTCCGCGCTGATGTACTTCGACGGGATGGTGGTGGCGTAGCCGCCGTGCTTGGTGTGGGTCCAGGGGTAGCCGCCGAAGTCCTTGGGGGTGAAGTGCTTCCACGGGCCCCAGGGCGTGGGCGCCTCGTAGAACTCGTAGGTGTACTCCGTCCAGGACGTGTAGATGTACCGCTTCAGCGCCTTGTTGTAGACCACGCCGCCCTGGCTGATCACGCTGAGGTCCTTGACCCGGCCCGCGGTTCCCACGTTCTGGTAGACGCGGTGGTCGTCGTGGAGGACCGACACCCGTTGGTCGATGTCGGCGGACCACCGCGGGGCGCCGCCGCTGTCACCGGCGTAGAACTGCCAGGTGGAGCGGTCCATGATGGACGTGGCGGGCACCCGGGCCAGATAGAGGTCGGTGGGGTCCGGGTCGGGGTCGAAGGTGTCGCGCCAGTTGTAGTCCAGGCCGTAGGCGTAGACGTATCCGTCCGGGCTGTTGGCGTTGTCCTTGCCGTAGTCCAGGAACATCACCGTGGTGAACTTCTGGTCCGAGAACATCGGCTTGACCTTGTCCGATGTCCAGGTGGCGCCCTTGTCGGTGGACTTCACGACCGTCGCGCTCGGCGCGTTGTCCAGCGTGCCCTTCTTGAGGTCCTGCACGGCGAGGTACAGGTCGCCGTTGACGCAGACCATGCCGGTCGGCTTGCGGTAGTAGTCCTGGGGGGCGCCCCAGATCCGGCCGATGCCGTCGCCCGACGCCCGCTGGGCGCCCGCCAGGTTGCCGGGCGAGCCGCTGATCCGGGCCACGCCGATGTCCTGCCAGGTGTCGCCGAAGCCCACGCCGTCGCCGTACGCGGCGTAGACGTTGTCGTCATTCGACCAGCACGACGGCCACAGGTCGCCGTGCTCCTTGTTGTCGCCGATCGCGGGGGCGCCGATGGTGGCGCCGGGGGCGATGTCCACGGTGGAGAAGTAGTCGCTCTCCGGGGCGTTCGCGGCCGTGGCGGCCGCGGCGGATTCGCGCTCGGTGTGGCGGCTGCCGGTGCTGTCCGCCTGGACGCCGGGTACGGTCGCCATCGTCACGACGGCCAGCCCGGCCGCCAGGGTGATCAGAACTCTGGATCGTCGCACGGTGTGCTCCTCGCGGGTGTCGGTGGCGGCGTGCTCAGGCGGCCAGGCCGTTGATCCGGTACTGCATCACCCGGTAGTTCTGGTCGTCGTACCACTGGCTCACGGCGATGTGGAAGTCGCCGAAGGTCGAGCCCGGGACGATGAAGCCGCCGTAGGGGTTGGCCACCGCGTTGCCGGACTCGTTGCCGGGAGTGGTGGGGACGATGAGGGGCTGCTCCGGAGTGGTGAACAAGTTGCTCGTCGGCAGCGGGAAGACCTGGGCGCGGATGTCAAGGGGCTCCATGTTCAGCCAGGTCAGGGCGTACTTGCCGCCCATCGCCCGGAAACAGATCTCGCCGAACCGGCGCCGGGCGGTGATGGTGGTCGGGTAGTTGCCCCAGGCCCAGGCGCCGTTCGCGTAGCCCCACGGCTGGTACGCCGCCGGGTCGCCCAACCGGTCCTGTGGGACGCGGTGCAGCAGAAGGTCGGAGGGCACGTCCCGGTTGAACACGCTGGAGAGGACGTAAGCGTAGCCGTCGTCCGCCACCGCGTAGGTCTTCTGCTGGAACTGGCCGCCGTACTGGTCGCCGGGCCACTGGCACAGGTACTGCCACGTCTGGCCGTTGTCCGTCGAACGCCAGAAGTCGGAGTGGTGGGTCTGGTACAGAACACCCCGCATCAGATGCATGTACATCGTGTCACCGATGGTGAAGACGTCCGACGGTATGGCGGTGGTGTTGTTCTCGTGGCTCTCCGGGACCAGGCCCACGGCCTGCGAACCGCCCACGCTGTCGTCGATGACGAGGGCGTTCAGGTCGGGGTGGCGTGCCCGCAGGCCCACCGGGGCCCGCCAGTTGGGGCCGCCCACGCCACCTCCGTCGAAGGTGTCGCCGCACACGAACAGCATCGTGCCGTCGGGGCAGCGGACGGGGATGCCCAGGTCGGTCCAGGGCGCGGCGAACCGGCCCGTCTCCGCCGGGCCGGTGAGGTTTCTGACCTTCGTACCGGTGATGGCGGTGGCGGCGGCGCTCGCCCGCGGCGCCCCCGCCGTCAGCCCGGCCGCCGCCGTGGCCAGGCCCAGACCGGCGGCGAGCACCAGGCGGCGGCCGGGGCCACCGGCGGTTCGAGCGGGGTCCCCACCGGCCGTTCCGGCGGGGACGGGTGGTGATGAAGCTGCCATGTGCGACTCCTCGGAATCGTGCGCTTTCTGCGGCTGTGGCGCTACGGCTATGGCTGTGGCTACGGCTGTGGCTACGGCTATGGCTACGGCTGCGGGTGGACCGCCACGTCTCCGCACAGGTGCACCTCGACGCCCAGCTCGGCGAAGAGCGCGGCCTTGGCGCGCAGCGCCTTGTCGGCGGTCGCCGCGTCGGGTGCGTAGGCCACGTTGAGGTGGTTGGCGCGGTGGCGGGCCATGAACTGGTCGCGGGTGACGCCGTGCAGGACCGCGTGCATGATCGGCCACTGGTGGTTGGTGGCGTCGAGCCGGCGCCGGGTCTCCTCCTCGGGCAGCTCGACCGAGGTGGCGCGCCCGAGGTCGACGTGCAGCCTGCCGTCCATCAGGAACACCCGCGACCAGACGATCTCGCCCGGCTTGGAGACACCGCTGAGGGTGCCGCCGCCGAGCGGGAAGAACATCGGGGGCTGGCGCATGCTGTACGACTTGTCGTAGCCGCCGTTGTGCGAGGCGGGCACCGAGCCGGAGATCTCGAAGACCCAGACGAACCGGCCGTCGTACTCCTCGCCCCAGCGGATGTCGTGCAGTGTGGTGGCCGGGTCGAGGCCCATCGCCGTCCAGATGCGGTTGGTGACCAGGGAGTCGACGGCGACGCCCTCGTCCACCTCGTTGAAGTGCGGCAGCGGCGCGCCCGCGTACAGCTCGCGGGAGCCGTCGCGGCTCCGCACCGGCGGCCGCTGGACGTTGTTGAGCAGACCCTCGGCGAGGTCGCTCGCCGGGACGGTGTCCTTCAGGCCCTGCTGGTACTGGATGCCGACCGCGTCGAGCCCGAAGTCGTCGGCGATGCGCACGGCGGCGATGTACATCTTGAACTGGCTGAGCAGCTGGGCGTCGGTGAGTTCGGTGGCCTCGTCGGTGCCGGTGTGGAAGGTCATCCCGGCCCGGTCGAGCCAGGCCCGGACCTCCTGGGCCTCCTCGTCGGACACCTTCCTCATCTCGGCCACCAGGGCGCTCTGCGACAGGCGCTCCTTGTAGATGCCGAGCGGGTTGAGGAACTCGTCGTCGATGATGGCGTTGTACATGCCCATGCAGCCCTCGTCGAAGACGCCGATGATCGCCTTCTCCTCGCGCAGCTGCCGGGCGAGGGCCACGCCCAGTTCGGTCTCGGGGTTCGCGCTCGGCAGGGGCGGCAGGGGCCGGACGTGGCTGGTGTCGTGGGTGAGCGTGCCGGTCTCCAGCCAGGTGCGCAGCGACTCGCGCGCCCACGCGTCGGTGAAGTCGGCGCTCCACAGCACCGCGTAGTCGCGCCCCGCCTTGGTGAGGCTCCCGGCGAGGTTCAGCAGGCCGACCAGCCCGGGGAACTCGCCACTCCAGTTGGCCACCACCAGGATCGGGCCCTGGTGGTCGCGCAGACCGGCGAGGACGTGGTGGCTGTACTGCCAGACGGCCTCGACGACGATGAGCGGGGCGTCCTTGGGTATGTGCTTGAAGACCTCGATACCGGCGCGCTGGCTGTCGATGAACCCGTGCCCCTTGGCCTGGTCCACCGCGTGGCCGCGGCGGACCTTCCAGCCGAGGTCCGTGAGGGCCGCGGTGAGGTCGCTCTCCAGCTTCTCCTGGGTGGGCCAGCAGGTGACGTTGGCGGCGGGGCGCAGATCGCCGCTGGCCACGGTGTAGACGGTGGCCGGCTCGGCGGCGGGCGGCCGGTGGAGCTCGGGCAGGGTGTACGCGGTCATGCGGTCTCCGTTGGTGATGCGTCGTTGTTTCGTTGAGGGCGCGCGGGTGGTGCTGGGGGCGCTGAAGGCACTGGGACTGGGGGCGCTGGGGCGGCTGCGGGCCGCAGGTGGCTTTAGGGCGCGCGGGGCGCTCAGCGCTCCTGTAGCGCGGCCAGCGCGTGGACGGTCGCGGCGGTGTCCGGGTACAGCCGCCGGTAGAGGGCGTACAGCTCGTCGTAGCGCCCGGTGTGTTCGGCGCGGGGCGTCACCGTCTCGCGCACCGGGTTCCAGTCGTCGATGGAGGCGTCGCCGACGAGCTGGGCGGCGAGCAGGGCGTCGCCGTAGCCCGCGCCGATGGTGGTGGTGCGCACCTCCTGCGGGCGGCCGGTGATGTCGGAGACGATCTGTGTCCACAGCGAGCCCTGGGTGCCGCCACCGACGGCGACCACCCGGCGGATGTCGCCGCCGACCGCCTCGATGACCTCGATGTTCTGGCGGATGGCGAACCCGGTGGCCTCGAGTGCGGCCCGGTAGAGGTCGCCGCGGGTGTGGGACAGGGTCAGCCCGGCGATCACTCCGCGGGCGTCGGGGTCCATGATCGGGGTGCGCTCGCCGGAGAAGTACGGCAGCATCAGCAGGCCGTTGGCGCCGACGCCCGACTCGGCGGCCAGCGCGGTGAGTTCGGCGTGGCCGCCGTCGGCGAACAGGTCCTTCAGCCAGTTGGCCACCGCGCCGGAGGTGGCCATGCCACCGGCCAGGTTCCGGGTCCCGGGCAGGGCGCCGACCGTGCCCCACAGGGACGGGCTGGTCAGCGGCTCGGGCACGGTGTGGATGAGGAACATGGTGGTGCCGTACATCAGCATCAGATCGCCGATGTTCTGCGCCCCCACGCTCAGGGCCTCGGCCCAGGCGTCGATGGTGCCGGTGGTGACGGGGATACCGGCGGGCAGACCGGTCGCCGTGGCGGCCTCGGGGGTGAGGGCGCCGGCCGCCTCGCCGGGCCAGCGCAGCGGCGGCAGCTCGATCCCGGGGGCGACCTCGGCGGCCCAGGGGGCGTACCACTCGCCGGCGAGCGTGTCGTACAGCGGGGTGCACTGGCTGGCCGAGTGGTGGTCCAGGACGTAGTTCCCGGTGAGCTTTCTGACCAGCCAGGAGCTCGGCATGTACAGGCGCCTGGCCCGCGCGTAGAGCTCGGGCTCCTCCTCGGCGATCCACGCGATCTTCGGCCCGGCGGCCTGGGTGGTCAGGGCGGAGCCGCCGCGACGGATGATCTCGTCGGCGCCGAGCCGCGCCTCGATGCGCTGGATCTGCCGGACCGAGCGGGTGTCCACACCGTAGAGCACGGCGGGGCGCAGCGGGGCGTCGTGCTCATCGGTCAGCAGGACGCAGGGGCCCATGCCGCTGACCCCGACGGAGACCACGGTGGTGTCCTGTGCGGCGGTCAGCTCGCGGGCGAGTTCGGTGAACTCGCGCCACCAGACGGAGGCGTTCATCTCGAAGTGGCCGGGGCCCGGTCTCGCGGGCGTGTGCTCCCGGGTGGCCGAGCGGATCAGTGCGCCATCGAGACCGACGAGGACGCCCTTGCTGCTCGAGGTGCCGATGTCCACTCCGATGACTGCGTTGCGAGGCATGGCGAGCACGCTGACAGAAAACGATTTCATCGTCAAGGGAGACCACGCGAATGGCCTTTGCCCCGGCGAAAAGCCATATCAGCAGCGTGCGTCGGCACCCAGGGACACTCCGGGACACCCCGTGAGTGGCCGTATGTCTCACCCCTTGACACCCCCTGGGGCCCGCTCTACGTTTCGGTGAAATGGATTTCAGACGCGCTGCGCCGCACTGCCGGTGACGCCGTTCTCCGCGCGCCACGGCGCCTCTTCCGGCCGGTCGGCGCGCGTCCCGTACTCCACCCATGAGGGCAAGACACGATGACGACCTTTGGACTCGACGGCATCTCCCGCAGGACGCGTGCCGTGAGCCGTTCCATCAGCGCCGAGAACACCACCGGCGCCAAGTCGGGTGGCGGCCGCGCCACGGAGGGCACCGGAGCGGTGGCGGCGAGCAGGCTGGGTCCGGGCTGGAAGATCTCCCCCAGCATCGACATCGCCCCCGGCACGACGGCGGTGCTCGCCGACATCGAGGGGCCGGGCACCATCCGCCACCTGTGGTGCACCACCGACCCGCACCGGGCCTGGCGGGGCACCCTGCTGCGGATGTACTGGGAGGGCGAGGAGGAACCGGCCGTCGAGGTCCCGCTCGGTGACTTCTTCTGCAACGGCTGGAACACCTTCAGCCAGGTCTCGTCCGTGCCCGTCGCCGCCAACCCCAACGGCGGCTTCAACGCGTACTGGCCGATGCCGTTCCGCCGCGCGGCCCGCATCACCCTGGAGAACCTGACCGCCGAGAAGGTCACGCTCTACTACCAGGTGGACTACGAGCTGGACGAGGTCGAGGACGACGCCCTCTGGTTCCACGCCCAGTGGCGCCGCAGCCACCCGGTGCCGTACGGCGAGGTGCACACCCTGCTCGACACGGTCACCGGCGCCGGCGGCTATGTCGGCACCTATCTGGCGTGGGGCGTCAACAGCCCCGGCTGGTGGGGCGAGGGCGAGCTGAAGTTCTACCTCGACGGCGACGACGAGTTCCCCACGCTCTGCGGCACCGGCACCGAGGACTACTTCGGCGGCGCCTGGAACTTCGACGTCCCCGGCCAGGGCTACACCGCCTACACCACCCCGTACCTGGGCCTGAACCAGGTCCTGCGCCCGGACGGGCTGTACAACAGCCAGCAGCGGTTCGGGATGTATCGCTGGCACGTCCTGGACCCCATCCGCTTCTCCGAGGACCTGCGCGTCACCGTGCAGAGCCTCGGCATCGGCCCGGGGCAGGGCAACGGGCTGCCGCACCGCTACCGGCACACCAGCGATGACATCGCCAGCACCTCGCTGTTCTACCTGGACGCCCCGTCGTCCGCGTCCCGCCCGGCCACACCGGACCTGCTCACGCTCGAAGTCGACTGAGCGGTCCACCCACCTCCGGATCCATACGTCCCCATCCCACTCCGACAGGAGCGCACACGCATGCTCCAGCACGGCAATGAAGCCGGGCGCCCGGCCACCTCCCCCGGCACCTCACGCCGCCGTTTCCTCACCGCGGCGGCGGGCGCGGGCTCGGCCGTGGCGGCCCCGGCCCTGCTCACCGGTTGCGGCACGGCCCGGGCCAAGGGGGGCAACCTCCAGTTCTGGAACTTCTACGGGCCCCAGCGCTCGCCGGACCCCGCGGTCAACGCACAGGCCAAGTGGTTCGTCGACATGGTCGACCGGTGGAACGCCACCCACAAGGCGCGGATCGACCTCGTCTATCTGCCGCAGCCCACCTATCTCAACGGATTCAAGCTGCCGTCCGCCTTCGCCACCGGTGAGGGCCCGGACATCTTCCTGCTCTCCCCCGGCGACTTCCTGCGCTACTACAACGGCGGCGTCCTGGCCGACCTCACCCCGCACATGGAGAAGGCGGCCATCGACGACTTCGGCTCCGCGCTCGACAGCCGCATGGTGGACGGCAAGGTCTACGCCCTCCCCATGGAGATCGAGCCGCTGGCCATGTTCTACGCCCAGGACGTCTGGGAGAAGGCCGGTCTGTCGGAGGCCGACATCCCCACCACCTGGGACCAGATGCTCGACATCGGCGACAAGCTGCGCACGAGGACACGGGCCGGGCTGGTCTTCGAGACCAGGCCGGGCTACTACCAGAACTTCACCTGGTACCCGTGGATGTGGCAGGGCGGAGGCGAGGTCCTGGACGAGCACGGCGATGTGGTCTTCGACTCCAAGGCCACCCGCCAGGCCCTGGGGCTCTGGCAGGACGCGGTGCGCCACGGCATCGCCCCGCGCACCATGCCCGCCGCCGCGGACGTGGTCGGCGGTTTCAAGGGCGGCAACGTGGCCATGTGGCAGCAGGGCATCTGGAACGTCTCCAGCTTCAAGGCGTTCGCGCCCAAGTACCGTTACGGCGTCTTCAAGTTGCCCACGCCCCCGGGCGGCCGGTACGTCACCGCGCTGGGCGGCTGGTCCTTCTGCGCCAATGCCCAGGGCCGCGACCCCGAGGCGGCGGCCGAGTTCTGCGTCTGGGCGCTGGGCTCCATGAAGGACGAGTCCATCAACCGGATGGTGGAGTGGTGCGTCGGCACCAAGTCCGATGTGGCGCCACGGGACACCGCCCTGGACCGCGGCTCCGCCAAGGGTGGCTATGACTCCGAGATCATGAAGAAGTTCAAGGACGAGATCTTCCCGGGCGGCCGTGCCGAACCGCGCTATCCCCCGGTCGTCTACAAGGCGATCTCCGACGCCATCCAGGGCACCATGCTCGCCGGCCACGGCGTGGCCAGTGACGCCGAGAGAGCCGCCCGGTCCATCGCGGCCTACACCAAGAGCTACCAGGGGGCGAGCCTGATATGAGCAGTGTCGCCGCACAGGAGCGCCGCCGCCGGGCCACCGTGGCCCCGGCGCAGTCGCCCGCCACGTCCGGCCGACGGCCGAGGCTGAGCCGCGAGCACCGCGAGTGGCTGGCCGCCGGGCTGTTCCTCGCACCCGATGTGCTCGGGCTGCTGGTGTTCGTCGCGATCCCGATGGTGCTGTCCATCGGGCTGAGCTTCTTCCAGGTCAGCGGCTTCGGCAGCTATGAGTGGATCGGGCTCGGCAACTACCGGCGGATGATGGACGACCCGCTGTTCTGGGACTCGATGAAGATCACGGGGCTGTATGTGGTGTTCCTCGTCCCCATCCTGTTCTGTGTGAGTCTGGGCCTGGGTCTGCTGGTGAAGCAGAAGCTGCCCGGGGTCGGCGTCTACCGCACGATGCTCTTCATGCCGTACGTCATCAGCCTGGTGGTGGTCGGTGTGCTGTGGAAGTTCCTGCTCGACGAGCAGACGGGGGTCGTCAACCGGGCCATGCGCGCCGCCGGTCTCGACGGTGAGTCCTGGCTCGGCAGTCCGTCCCTCGCCCTCGGCTGTGTCATCGCCGTCATGGTGTGGGTGATGATGGGCTACTACATGATCATTTTCCTGGCCGGACTCCAGGAGATCCCCCAGGAGTACTACGAGGCCGCGAAGCTGGACGGCGCCGGGCCGTGGACCACGTTCCGCACCATCACCTGGCCGCTGCTGCGCCCCACCAGCTTCTTCGTCCTGCTGATGTCGACGGTCGCCGCCATCACCGGCGGCCTTGACCTGATCTTCGTCCTGACCAACGGCGGCCCCGCCAACGGCACATCGCTCGCCATCTTCTACATCTACCAGCAGGCGTTCGGATTCGGGGAGTACGGCTATGCGTCGGCCATGGGCTCGTTCCTGGTGCTGATCATGGTGCTCATCTCCGCGCTGCTCTTCACGTTCACGAGAGGCGGGAGGTTCGACGATGGCGAGTGACACCCTGACGACCCGGACCCACACCACGGCCACCGCGACCGGTCGGCGTCGACTGCCGTCCTCGCGCGCCGAGCTGACCCTCCTGGCCGTCGTCCTGTCGCTGATCAGCCTCTTTCCGGTGCTGTGGATGGTTACGTCGTCCTTCAAGACGCGGGCCACCGTCACCGATGGACGGCTGGTCCCGCGGGACTTCACCTTCCAGAACTTCGTCTACGTCTTCACCGAGGTGCCGTTCGGCCGCTATCTGTGGAACAGCTTCTTCATCTCCACGGTGATCACCGTGGCGGCGCTGTTCTTCCACTCGATGGCCGCCTACGCGCTGGCGCGGCTGCGTTTCCCCGGGCGCGAGAAGCTCTTCGGCGCCATCTTCGCGACGCTGCTGGTCACCGCGCCGGTGGTGCTGATCCCGCTGTTCCTGGTCGCCCGCCAGCTGGGCCTGCTCGACAGCTACGCCGGGCTGATCATCCCGGCGATCTTCAACGCGTTCGGCATCTTCCTGCTGCGCCAGTTCTATCTGGGGCTGCCGAAGGAGTTGGAGGAGGCGGCGGTCATCGACGGCTGCGGCCACTGGCGGGTCTACTGGAACATCGTCCTGCCGATGTCCCGGTCGATCCTCTCGGCCCTGGCGATCTTCTTCTTCCTCGCCAACTGGAACGCGTTCGTCTGGCCGTTGGTCGCCACGAGTGATCAGGACCTGACGGTGGTGCAGCTCGGCATCTCTTCGTTCCAGACGCAGTACACGTCCAACTGGAACTACATCCTGGCGGCGGCGACGGTGGCCGCGCTGCCCATGCTGGTGCTGTTCTTCATCTTCCAGCGGCAGATTGTGGAGTCGATCAAGACGTCGGGGTTGAAGTGAGCGCGCTGTGAGGTGAAGTGAGGTGAAGTGGCGCCGCACGGGCTGGACGGCCGGTGCGGCGCCGCTTTGTTTGTTGTCCGGGGCGGGGTGGGTGCCCGTCAGGCCCGGGCAGGCCCGGCCGTGCTCTCCCTGACCTGTAGCTTTGTGCGCAGCACCACGGTCTGCACCGGCGACACGCTGCCGTCCATGCGCTGGAGGAGGAGGTCGGCGGCGGTGCGCCCCAGCTCGTACGAGGGCAGTTCGACCGCGGTGAGCGACGGGCGCACCAGCGACGCCCAGGGAACGTCCCCGAAGGAGAGCACACCGACGTCGGGTGGGGTGCGGCCGGTCTCGCGGAGGGCGTCGAGGACGCCGATGGTCATGAGGTTGTTGGCGACGAACACGGCATCGGGCGGCTCGGGCAGCGCAAGCAGTTCGCGCATCGCCGCGCGGCCGCCGTCCACCCGGAAGTCGGCGTGCCGTACGTAGGTGTCGTCGGCCGCGGCCGGGCCGCCCTGGGCGGCGCGCAACGCCGTGCGGTGGCCCGCGAGGCGCTCCTCGGAGGTGGAGGCGCCTTCGGGCCCCGTGATGCAGGCGATCCTTTGGTAACCGGCCTGGAGGAGGTGGCGGGTGGCCACCTCGCCACCGTGGTGGTTGTCGACCCGGACCGCGTCCACCTCGGCGTCGCGCGGACGGCGATCGACGGCGACCACGGGCACACGCCGGTCGGTCAGCGGCCCCAGATCCGTCTCGTCCTGGGACGCCGCCGCCACGATCACGCCCGCCATCTGCTCACCGAGAGCCACCTCCAGATAGCGGCGCTCCTTGTCGGTGTCCTCGTCGGAGTTGCACAGGACCACGGAGAGGCTGGTGCGCTGCGCGGCGTCCTCGACGCCACGGGCGAGCGAGGTGAAGAACGGGTTCTCGATGTCCGGGATGATCAGCGCGATCACACTGGACCGCTGCTTGCGCAGCGACCGCGCCACCCGATTGGGCGCGAACCCGAGGGCGGCCGCCGCCTCTTGTACGGACAGGACACGTGCCGGTGTGACCTTGCCGCCGTTGAAGACGCGCGAGACGGTCGCCGGAGAGACACCGGCGGCTCGCGCCACGTCATGGATCGTCACCAACTGTGTCCGCATCCTTTCACCGTGTACGGTCAGGCTTCACCCTACCCCGCGGTGAAAAGGATTTCACACCGGTGTTGAGGGGGGTAGAGGCCGGTACCGCGCGTAGCCGGAGTCTCGCAGGTGGGTCCGACAGCCACCGGGCCGCCGGACCCACCGCGGGCTACCGGTGTCTCAGGCGAACACCGACAGCAGCAGGGCCATCGCCAGACCCAGCACACTGACCAGGGTCTGCACGGCGGTCTGGGTCTTGGTGGCCTGGGTGAGGTCCATTCCGAACGACTCCTTCACCAGCCAGAACCCCGCGTGGTTGACGTAGTTGAGACCGAGCGAACCGGCGCCGATCGCGACCACGAGCAGAGAAGCCTCCAGGCCCCCGCCGTCGCCGATCAGCGGGGCCACGATGCCGGTGGCGGAGACGATGCCGACGGTGGCGGAACCGGTGGTCAGCGACAGCAGCAGGGCGACGAGCCAGCCCAGCAGGATCACATTGACATGAGCGCCCTCGGCGGCCGACGCGATGGCATCGCCGATGCCTGAGTCCTGAAGCACCTGCTTGAACGCCCCTCCCCCGCCGATGATGAGCAGGATGGCGGCGATGGACTTCAGACTGTCGGTCAGCGAGGCCCGGGTCTCCTCACCCGAACGGCCGGAACCGGAGCGGCCGGAACCCGAACGGGCGGAGCCGACCATCGTCACGCCCAGGGCGAAGACGAAACCGGCGAGCATCGCCACCAGCGGTTCTCCGGCGAACACCAGCGCCGCGCCCAGCCCGCTCGACTCGTCCAGCACCGTCTCGGCCAGGGTGCGCAGCAGCATCAGGGCGACGGGCACCAGCACGGCCGCCACGGCCAGACCGGTCGGCACACCGGTCCGGCGGGACACCTCCGCGCCCGCCCGCGCACCGGGCGCCGAGGTGCCGGTTTCAGCGGGTTGCCGCTCAACCCCCGTGAACTGCGCCACCAGTTCGGCGTCCGGAGCCACATCGGGAAGCCGGGGCGCGATCCAGCGGGCGTAGACGGGCCCGGCCAGGATGACGGTGGGCACGGCGCAGACGATGCCGACGCCGAGGGTGAGGCCGAGGTCGGCGTGCAGGCCGGTCATGGCGGTCAGCGGGCCGGGGTGGGGCGGCAGCATGCCGTGCAGGGTGGACAGCGAGGCGATGGCGGGCACGCCGAGGAGCACGTACGGGCTGCCCTTGGTGCCGCCCTGTTCCTCCATCCTGCGGGCGACGCTGAAGATCAACGGCAGCAGCACGATCAGGCCCACCTCGAAGAACATGGGCACACCGATGACGAATGCCGCGGCACCCACCAGCCAGGGCAGTCTGCGGGCCTCGGCGCGGGCGACGAGGGCGCGGGCGATGGCGTCGGTGGCGCCCGAGTCGGACAGCAAACGGCCGAGCATGGCGCCCAGGGCGAGGGTGACGCCCACGTCGCCGAGGGTGCCGCCGGCGCCCTCCTCGATGGATCCGGCGAGTTTCGCGGCGGGCTCCCCGGCCGCTATCCCCGTGCCCACGCTGACCAGGATCAGCGCGACGAACGGATGGATCCGCAACCGTGAGTTGATGAGATAGATCAGTGCTGCGATCGCCACCGTGAGGATGAGCAGCAGCCACCAGGTGTGTGCGGTCATGCGGTGCCTTTCCAGGACATAGGGGTTCGTACCAGGGCATGCGGGGGGTTCGTACGCCACCAGGGCATGGGTGGGTCAGGGGGTGTGGTTCAAGGGCGACAAGGCGAAGAAACGCGCCCCGGCGGGGTGTTCGGTCAGTCCAGTCCCAGGTGTCCGACCAGCACCGCCACGTTCTTGTCCTGCCGGGCTAGATACGCGGCGAAGGCGCCACCCGTGGTGAAGGCGTCGGTCCAGCCGTGGCGGGTGAGCTCGGCCTTCCACTGCCGGGAGGTGTGCAGCGCGGTCAGCACCGCGATCCAGCGTTCGCGGTCCGCGGAGCTGATGCCGGGCGGGGCGACGATCCCCCGCCAGTTGTCGAAGACCAGGTCGATCCCGGCCGCCTTCAGCGTCGGCACCCCGGGCAGCGCGGCCACGGGCCGGTCGCTGGTGACCGCGAGCACCCTGAGCTGCCCGGCCGCGATCTGGTCGAGGAACTCGCCGATGCCGCTGGTGGCGAAGTCGACCCGGCCGTCCAGCAGCGCGGGGAGCAGATCGCCGCCACCGCCGTCGTAGGCGTCGTAACGCACCGTCTTCGGCTGGATGCCGACGGCGCGGGCCAGCGCCATGGGCAGCAGGTGGTCCGGGCCGCCCAGCGACGAGCCACCGCCGACCGTGATGTCTCCCGGGTGCTTCCGCCACTCCGCGACCAGGTCCCCGATGGTGCGGTACGGCGAGTCCGCGCGGACCACCACCGCCTCGGGCTCCTCGATCAGGCGGGCGATCGGGGTGGTCCGCGCCACGGTCACCTTCGCGTGGGCGACATGGGACGCGCCCAGCACACCGAGGCCCATCTGGAGGGCGAGCCGTCCGTTGCCCCGCTCGTCCACGGTGCGCTGGAGACCGACCGTGCCACCGGCCCCGGGCAGGTTGAACACCTCCGTGCCGGAGGTGGTCCCGGTCTCCTCCAGCACCCGGGCCACGGTCCGGGCCGTGGTGTCGTAGCCGCCTCCGGGTGTGTTCGGCACCAGGATCCGCAGCCCGTCGTCCCGGGTGTTCCCGGTGCCCGGCCAGGTGCCACAGGCGCCGACGAGCAGGGACAACACGGCGGCCAGGGCGCCGGACAGGAGGCGGGTACGGGTACGGGTGCCGGTGCGACGTCTCATGGCACCTCCCTTTCGCTTCCCATCGGCGGACGCCATGATTGTGCGGCCTGGTGGACAATGCGCCCAGGTTGTGTCAGCAGGAGAGATTGAGTTCATTGTGGTCGCCGCGTTCCGTCGCCAAACGCTCGCGGGCGAGATGCTGCTCCTCCAGCTCGCCATCGTCGTGGTGGTGCTGATGGCGGTGGCGGCGGTCTCGCTCGCGCAGTCGGAGGCCACCTTCAACCGGGTGGAGGGCCGCCGGGTCGGTGCGCTCGCCGAGCAGCTGGCCGCCCAGCCGCTGGTGCGCAGCAGGCTGGTGGGGCCGTCGCCGGCGGAGGCGCTGGCCCCGCTGGTGTACTCGGCGCGGGTGCAGTCGCGGGTGACGTCCGTCACGGTGGCCGACCGCCACGGGCGCGTGGTCAGCTCGACGAACCCCACCGTGCTCGGCGACCGGCTGCCGCTGGGCGAGGGGGTCGGCCGGGGCCGTGGCTGGTCGGGCACGCTGGACTGGGACGGCAGCCGGGAGCTGGTGGCGCAGGTGCCGGTGCTCGGCGCGACGGGGGACGACCTGGGGCGGCATCTGGGCACGGTCATGATCGGCGAGGCGTCCCCCACGGTGTGGCAGCGGCTGAGCGGCGCGTCCTCGTATCTGCCCGTCTATCTCGGCGTGGCGAGCGCGCTCGGCGTCGTCGGCTCCTGGCTGCTCGCCCGGCGCGTCAAACGGCAGACGCTGGGCCTGGAGCCGCGCGAGATCACCGGCCTTGCCGAGCACCGCGAGGCGATGCTGTACGGCATCGCCGAGGGCGTCGTCGCCCTCGATCCGCAGCACCGGGTGACCCTCGTCAACGACATGGGCAGGCGGCTGCTGGAGCTGCCCGAGGACTGTGTGGGCCGCAACCTGGCCGAGCTCGGCATCGAGGGACGGCTGCTGGACGTCCTCGCGGGGGCGCGGAAGGAGTCGGCGGACCCGAAGGACGAGGTCGTGGTCCGGCACGGCCGGGTCCTGGTGATGAACCGCATGACCGTGGTCAAGGACGGACGGCCGCTCGGCTCCGTGACCACCCTGCGGGACCGCACCGAGCTGGCGAGGCTGGAACGCGAGATCGGCTCCTTCCGCTCCACCTCGGAGCTGCTGCGCGCGCAGACGCATGAGTTCGCCAACCAGCTGCACACCATCTCCGGGCTGATCCAGATCGGCGAGCAGGAGGAGGTGGTGCGCTACATCCGGGCGCTGAACCAGCGCCGCCAGTCGCTCGACATGTCCATCGGCCGCCGGGTCCGTGACACCGCCATCGCCGCCCTGCTGATGGCGAAGGCGTCCCAGGCCGCCGAGCGTAAGGTGGCCCTGCGCCTCTCGGACCGCACCGCGCTGGACCGGCTGACACCCGAGGACGCCGCCGATGTGGCGACCGTGGTCGGCAACCTGGTCGACAACGCCATCGACGCCGCCACGTCCGAGCACGGCGGTGGGAACAAGGGCGGCGGCGGGGACGGCGACGAGCCGTGGGTGGAGGTCGAGCTGCGCCAGGACCACACCAGTGTGGAGATCGTGGTGCGCGACTCCGGCCCCGGCGTCGCCCCCGGACTCGCCCAGGAGGTCTTCGCCCACGGCTTCACCACCAAGGCCGCCAGGGAGGGCGAGCGCGGTATCGGACTCGCGCTCACCCGGCTCGTCTGCGAGCGGCGCGGCGGCGAGATCGCGGTGACCAACACCAGCCAGGGCGCGATGTTCAGCGCCCGCATGTCCGTCAGCCACCCCGCCGACGCGGTGGCGGAAGGAGCGACCCGATGACCGAGTCGGCCGGCACGATCGATGTGCTCGTCGTGGACGACGACTTCATGGTGGCGCGCGTCCACCGCACCTTCGTGGAGCGGGTGGCGCCGTTCCGCGTCGTCGGCACCGCCCACACCGGCGAGCAGGCGATCGAGGCGGTCGACGCGCACCGGCCCGACCTGGTCCTGCTCGACCTCTATCTGCCGGACCTCTTCGGCCTGGACGTCATCCCCCGGCTGCGCACCGCCGGGCACGACTGCGACGTCATGGTGATCACCGCGGCGCGGGAGGCCGACGCGGTGCGCGGCGCCGTCCGTCAGGGCGTGGTCGACTACCTCCTCAAGCCCTTCGACTACGAGGACCTCCAGCCCCGCCTGGAACGCTATGCGACCCAGCGCGGGCGGCTGCTCACCACGGTCGTCCGTGGCCAGGCGGATGTGGACCGCGTCCTGGCCGGGGCGTTCGCGCCCCCGGCGGGCGGCGCCCTCCCGAAGGGCCTGAGCGTGGAGACCGCCCAACTCGTCGAGCGCGCCCTCCGCGAGGCGGACGGCACCGTCTCCGCCGCCGAGGCGGCCACCGCCATCGGCATCTCGCGGGTCAGCGCCCGCCGCTACCTGGAGTACTTCCACGCCACCGGCCACGCCGACGTCTCCCTGCGCTACGGCACCGCCGGGCGCCCGGAGCGCCGCTACAGCCGGCGGGCGTAGCGCCCCGGAAGGTCCGCGCGACGGCTCAATTCGGGCCGGGCGGGCGACCACTGGCCGAGACGGCCGAACGAGCCTTGTGAGAACTCTTGACTCGGCTGGGCGCGTCCACCAAGATCCCCGCTGGAATCGATTCCATGGAATCGATTCCGAGGCCCGCCGTCCCTGCCGTCAACTTCCCAACCTCAACCACCAGGAAGGCGACTTCGCCGCACCCGCACGAGCCCGCCCCAGTGAAAGGCCGCATGTGGACGCCACCGTGACCCTCAAGGACGTCGCAGCCCGCGCGGGTGTCTCCGTGGGGACCGCGTCGCGGGTGCTCTCCGGCCACTCGGCCACCTCACCCGCGGCCCGCGAACGGGTGCGGGCGGCGGCCACCGAGCTCGGCTACCGGGTGAACGCCCGGGCGCAGGCGCTGCGTTCGGCGCGCAGCCATGCGGTGGGGCTGCTCGTCTCCGACGTACGCAACCCGTTCTTCGCGGACATCGCCCACGGCGCCGAACAGACCGCGCTCGCCTCGTCGTACGTCACACTGCTGGCCAACGCCAACGAGGACACCGCACAACAGGACACCTACCTGGATGTGTTCCTCACCCAGCGGGTGGACGGCATCATCATCGCTCCCCAGGGGGAGGGCCGTGGCAATCTGCGCGCTCTGGAAGAGGCGCGGGTGCCACTGGTCTTCGTGGACCGCGTCGTGGACGGGTTCGATGTGCCGAGCGTGACGGCCGACAACGCACAGGGCGTCGAGCTCGCCGTCGCCCATCTCGCCGAACAGGGCCACACCCGCATCGGATACATCGGCGGACCGCCGTCGGTGTCCACCGGGCGGGCGCGGCTCAGCGCGTTCCTGGGGGCGATCGCCCGCCACCACCTGGACGACGACCCCGCGCTGATCACGGCGGGGGACTTCCGCCGGGCGAGCGGTGGCACGGCGGCCGCGAAGCTCCTCGCGCACCACCGGCCGCCGACCGCGTTGCTCGCCGCCGACAGCCTGATGGCGGTCGGCGCCCTGGCCGAGGTGCGCCAACGGGGCTTGCGGATCGGCGAGGATCTGGCCCTGGTCGCCTTCGACGACATCGAGTGGTTCGGCGAACTCGATCCCCCGCTCACGGTGGTGGCCCACGATGCCCGCGCCTTAGGGGCGACCGCGATGCGGCTCCTGCTCGATGTCATCGACGGCGGTACGGCCGAGTCGGTCGTCCTGCCGATGCGGCTGATCCCCCGCCGGTCATCGGCGGCGCGACCGCACACCGCTGCCAGTCACCCCTCCGTCTGACGACCCCACACCCAACCCGCCCCTCACCCGCACACTCCGCGGACCCGCCCACCCCGCGGTCCCGCCGCCTCGGCGTGGCGTCCGCGGGGCGGCTCACCCTGCCCGACGCACCGACGAAAGGCTGACCATGCGCATCGCACTCGGCAACGACCACGCGGGGCTGACCCTCAAGGAACACGTCCGTCAGGTGTTGCTACGTCTGGGACACGAGGTGGTCGACTTCGGTCCCGACACCGACACCCCCGTGGACTTCCCCGACATCACCTTCGCCACCTGCGACGCCGTACGCGGCGGGGAAGCCGACCGCGCCGTGCTGGTGTGCGGGACGGGCGCGGGGGCGCTGATGGCCGCCAACAAGATCGCGGGCATTCGGTGTGGCCTCGGCCATGACGTGTACTCCGCCCACCAGGCAGTCGAGCACGACGACGCCAACGCGCTCGCCATGGGCGCGTGGCTCATCGGACCCGCCATGGCCACGGAGGTCCTGGCGGCGTTCCTCGGCGCGACGTTCGACGACGACGCCGACACCGTACGCCGCGTGGCCAAGCTCCGCGATCTGGAGCTGCGTTCGGCCCGCGAGCTCGCCGAACACCTCTGATCCCCGCCGACCACCTCTGATCCCGCCGACCACCTCTGACGTCCCCGGCACACACCCGTCCCCGGCACACCCCGTCCCCGGCACACCTCCGCTCGAAGGGAACCGGTATGACCACTCCTGCCTCACCCTCGTCTCCCCCGCCCCCGCCCGCCGCACGAGGACGCGTCAGGACAGCCCTCGCGTCCGCCGTCGGCACCTGCGTCGAGAACTACGACTTCGTCGCCTACGGCACCGCGTCCGCCCTCTACTTCGGCGACGCGTTCTTCCCCAACTCGGACCCGGTGGTCGGCACCCTGCTGGCCTTCGTCACCCTCGGCGTCGGCTTCCTGATGCGCCCGATCGGCGGGGCCGTGGGCGGCTACCTCGGAGACCGCCACGGACGTAAGCCGGTCCTGGTCGGCGCCCTGCTGACGATGGGCATAGCCACCGTCCTGATCGGCATGCTGCCCACCTATCAGCAGGTCGGAGTGGCCGCGCCGGTACTGCTGGTGGTCATCCGCTGTGTCCAGGGGCTGGCGTTCGGCGCCGAGTGGGGCAGCGCCGTGATGATGACGTACGAACACGCGCCGCGCACCCGCCGCGGCCTGTACTCGGCGATACCGCAGGCCGGAAACCCCCTGGGCATCGCGCTCGCCAACATCGCCTTCCTGCTCTCCGCCACCCTCGACTCCGACTGGGCCTGGCGGCTGCCGTTCCTGGCCAGCGCCCTGCTGATCGTGGCCGGAGTGGTGATCCGGATGAAGCTCACCGAGTCCCCGGAGTTCGAGGCCGCCCGGGCGAAGGGCACTACCGTCCGCAACCCGCTGCTCAGCGTGGTGCGCGAGGACTGGCGCAATATCCTGCGCATCATCGCGCTGCGCGTGGTGGAGTCCTGTGCCTACTACCTGACGGCCACCTATCTCCTCTCCTACATCACCGACCGCGACGACGGCGACCGTGGGGTGGCGCTCGCCGGTGTGGTCACCGCCAGCCTGCTCGCCACCGCCACCACCGTGCTCTCCGGCGCGCTCACCGACCGCGTGGGCCGCCGTACGGTGTACCTGGTGGCGTGTGTGCTGGCCGCGGTCTTCGGCTTCCCGATGTATCTGATGGCCAACACGGGCGCTCCGGTGCTCATCGTGCTGATCTTCCTGATCGGCATCGGGGTGATCCACGCGGCGCTGACGGGCACCCAAGCCGCCTGGTTCGCCGAGCTGTTCAACACCGCCACCCGTACGTCCGGGGCGTCCCTCGGCTACCAGACCGCGGCGTCGGTGGCCGGTTTCGCGCCGTTCCTCGCCGTGCTACTCGCGGAGTCCTTCGGCTGGGTGGGCCCGGCCGGACTCTATGTGTGCATCGCGCTCGTGGGACTCCTCGGGGTGCTGTCCACCCGCGAGACCTGGAGCCCCGAGCGGCGCGCGGTCCTCCCGTCCGGTCAGCCGCGGCGAGCGGCCGATCGCGAACGGCACCCCTCCCGCTGAGGGCGAGGAGCAGTCGGCGTGTGGGCCCGGATACGGCGCCGGGCCCACCGGTCAACGGCGTCGGGCAACGACGTCAGGGCTTGCGGGCCACCGCCCCGTACATCGCGATGTCCTCGTCCTTGATGTCCTCGGTGGCGGTGGCGTCCGGGCGCCACTTGTGAACCTGGGTGAGGCCGGGCTCGACCAGCTCGAGGCCGTCGAAGAACCGCTCGGCCTCGGCCTCGGTGCGCAGCCGCATGGGCATGTCGCGGGCCGCGTACTCACGGGCGACCCGGGCCACCTCGTCCGGCGCGAAGTCGGCGGTGCCGATGGACATCGCCAGGTAGCTGCCGGAGGGCAGCGGCTCCAGGAGGCGGTTGACGATTCCGTAGGCGTCGTCCTTGTCCAGGACGAAGTGCACGATGGCGATCACCGTCAGGGCGACCGGCCGCGTCAGATCGAGGGTCTCGCGGAGTTCGGGGGCCCGCAGGATGGTGGCGGGCTCACACATGTCCGCTTCGACATAGGCGGTCCTGCCCTCGGGGGTGCTGGCGAGCAGGCCCTGGGAGAGCGTGAGCACGATGGGGTCGTTGTCCACGTAGACGACCCGGGAGTCCGAGGCCACCGCCTGGGCGATCTCATGGAGGTTGGGCGAGGTCGGGATGCCGGTGCCGATGTCGAGGAACTGCCGGATGCCCGCCTCCTCGGCCAGATAGCGCACGGCCCGGTTCATGAAGTCGCGGTTGGCCCGCATATGAATCGGCAGGGCGGGCCACTCGCGGGACATGGCGATGCCCGCTTCCTTGTCGGCCGGGTAGTAGTCCTTACCGCCGAGGATGTAGTCGTAGATACGTGCCGAATGCGCGCTCTCGGTGTCGATGCGGTCGGCCGACCATCCGTTGTCGCTCAAGGCGTCCCCTCCCAGTGGATCGTCAGTTCGCTGTTGGTGTGGCCCCCGGTCGTGGGGGGGGGGGTGGGGGTGGTAGTGTGAGGAGGGATATTTCGTTTGTTGTTGCTTTTTGTGTGTGGTGTTTCCCTTGGTAGAGAGGCTAGAAAATTCCCCCCGCGACCGGGAAGGATGTGGTGTCGTGACGGCTAGCAGAGGAAGTCGGCGTCGCCGTCCTTCACACCCGCCAGGAACAGGGTCATCTCGTTCGTGGTGAAAACCAGTACGGGGCCGTCGGGGTCGGTCGACTGGCGCAGCGCCACCCGTCCGTCGTGCAGCTTCATGGCCTCGACGCAGGCGCCCCCGGCGTCGTCGCTCCACGGCTTGGACCAGCCCAGGGCGCCGAGGTCGTCGGAGGGCATGCCGCTGCGTATGTGGTGGTGCACTTCAGAGCTCCTTGCGAATTGCGCCGAGGACGGCCTCGGTTTTCCTGGCGGGCACCGACTGGGCGCCCAACCGGTCCAGGACCTCGCGATACACCACCACGTCGTCTTCCTTGTCCAGATACACCGCGCCGACCAGGCCGCTGAGGTAGACGATGTCGGGCAACTCCGGGGCCCTGAACCGGAAGACATGGAACGCACCGGCCCGCATGGCCGGATGCGGTCCGCTTCCGAACGGCATGATCTGCACGGTCACCTGGGGAAGGGCGCTGACCTCGATCAGATGGTCGATCTGGGCGCGCATCACGGCCGGGCCCCCGACCGGCCACCTCAGCACCGTCTCGTCCATCACGACCCACAGCCGGGGAGGGGACTCCCGGGACAGCAGTTCCTGGCGCTGCATCCGCAGGGCGACCCGGCGCTCGGTGGCCTCCGACGGAGCGTGCGGATTTCCGGCGCTGAGCAGCGCACGGGCGTAGTCCTCGGTCTGGAGCAGCCCGTGCACGAACTGCGCCTCGTAGGCGCGGATCTGAAGCGCCGCCTGCTCCAGATTCAGATAGGCGGCGAACCAGTCCGGCATCACATCGCGGTAGGTGTGCCACCAGCCGCGCTTGTTGGCCTCGCGGACCGACTTCAGGAAGGTGTCGAGCTCATGCCGGTCGGTGACGCCGTACGTCTGGAGCAGCTTCTCCACGTCCGCGAGTCTGAGCCGGGCCACCTTGGCGGCTTCCATCCTGCGGATCGTGGAGTGGCTGACCCCGATCGCGGCGCCCGCCTGGTCGTAGGTCAGGCCGGCGCGCGTCCGCAGCTCCTCCAGCTGCCTGCCGAGGATCATGCGGAGGACGGAGGGGGCACCGCCCCATGCGGTTTCCGCCGCCAACGCTCTACCTCCCCACACCGGGCTACGGCTGAAGTCTGTCACGGTCGCCGGCCGCGCGAACGACATCCCCCCGATGGCAACTTGCAATTTTCAACTTACCGCTTGCAAGTCGTTCGTTGCACCTGTCACAGTGGTCACACCGTCCGATCACGGTGGGAACGCTTGCGTGGGTACGTCCGTAGGCACTGCGCAGTGCGGGAACGGCACGGTCATGATGCGCAGGCAGACGAAAGGCGGCCGCTCGTGGCTCCCCTCGCCCTTCCCCTGACTCCCCTTCGGACGTCCCGGGAGCAGGACACCCACCCGGGATGTGCTTTACGGCTTCCGTCCACCGCTTCGTCGGTGAGCACGGCCCGCGCGGCCGTGCGCGAGCGGCTGCGCGCCTGGGGCGTGAGCGCCCAGGTGTGCGACGACGCGCTCCTCGTGGTCTCCGAGCTGGTCACCAACGTGATCACGCATACGGTCAGCGATCATCTGGAGTGCAGGCTGAGCGTCGGCGCGGGACTGCTGCGCCTCGAGGTCGAGGATGAGATCCGGGCCCACACCCTCCCCGCGCCCCGCACCCCCGACTCCGATGAGCACTGCGGGCGAGGGCTTCTGCTGGTCGGCGCGGTGAGCAGCGCCTGGGGCGTCAGGGACGCCCCGCACGGGCCGGGGCGGATCGTATGGGCCGAGCTGCCGTCGCGCACGGAAGAGTGTCACTGACTCATGGACCGACAGTTTGTTGCCCCCGAGGCGCCTGAGGCACGCGAGATGCCTGAGGCCCCGTCACTCGGTGCGGCGCGCCTCTGGCGAGGCCACCGCGGACGTCTGCGGCTCCCCGACGGACTGCCCGCCAGACTGGGGTACGACGCGGTGGGGATGCCCACGGACATCGGCAGGCGGGTCATGAAGTGTCTGCCCCGTATCGGCTGTGTCTTCGCCGACGACCAGCGGTGGTGGTGGATCGTGCCGTCGGGGTCGCACATCGACGTCGCCTGGCCGCCGTTCACCAGCTACGCGGTCGGGGCGCGGATGACCGACCTGAGCGGCGAGTACTCCGGGCGCTCCCGCCTCCCCCGCCTGATCCACCACCCCCAGGACGACTCGCCGTACACCCCGCCGATTCCGCTGTACTTCATGACCTGTCATATCGCGGGCATCCGGCCCCGCTGGTCACCTGGGGATGCCTCCGGGCCGTCCCGAGCGATCTAGGGCCCCCTCCCGCGCGCTGCCGCTCCGCATACGACCCTGCCTCGCCGACAACGTTGTCCCAAGGTATGGACAAACACTGGAGTGAGTGCTCTGGTAATGCGTGCAGCAAGTGTTCCCTGTGGAAGAGTTCCGCCGTCCTCCGGGCGGCGGCGCCAACCGGACCATGGAGCAGCAGCGTGCTGAGACACTTGTTCCTTCGCTTCCCCGCCCTCCGTCCAAGACGGACCTGGCGGCGGCGCGTGGCCGCCGCCGTGGTCCCCGCGCTGGCCGCCACCGGTCTGCTCGTCTCCGGCGCCGGCCCCTCCCACGCCGCCCAGGCCTGGGAGCCCAAACCCTCCCCGATGACGACCCCGTGGACGAACCAGGTCCCGGTCGACAACCCGCTGCCGGAGTATCCGCGCCCGCAGCTCACCCGGCCCGACTGGTCCCCCCTCAACGGGATCTGGGACTTCGCGGTCACCTCCCGCGACGCCGGACAGCCGGCCACGTTCGGTGAGCGGATCCGGGTGCCGTTCGTGCCCGAGTCGGCGCTCTCCGGCGTCCAGCGCAAGATCACCCAGAATGACAAGCTCTGGTACAAGCGCACCTTCACGGTCCCCTCCGGCTGGAACGGCCGCCGTGTCCAGCTCAACTTCGGCGCGTCCGACTGGGAGACCACGGTCTGGGTCAACGGCAAGCAGGCGGGTGCCGCCCACCGCGGCGGCTACGACGCCTTCAGTTACGACATCACGTCTCTGCTGAACGGCGGCACCAACACCGTCGTCGTCTCCGTGTACGACCCCACGGAGACCGGCGGTCAGGCCATCGGCAAGCAGCGCGTCCAGGACGTCACCCCGCACCCCGGCCGCAGCATCGTCTACACCGCCTCGTCGGGGATCTGGCAGACCGTCTGGCTCGAGCCCACCGCCCCCGCGCACATCACCCGGCTGGACATGGTCCCGCGCCTGGCGGACAACACCCTGCGGGTCACGGTGCGCGGCGCCGGAGGAGCCGACGGCGCGGGCGTCAAGGTCACCGTCTCCAGCGGCGGTACGACGGTCGGCAGCGCCACCGGCACCGTGGGCGGCGAGCTCTCCGTACCGGTGCCGAACGCCCGTCTGTGGACGCCGGAGGACCCGTTCCTGTACGACGTCACGGCCGAGCTGACCGGCGCCGCCGGAGCCGACAAGGTCGGCAGTTACACCGGCATGCGGTCGATCGCGGTGAAGGACGTGGGCGGGGTCCGGCGGCCGGTGCTCAACGGGAAGTTCGTCTTCCAGACCGGCACCCTGGACCAGGGCTACTGGCCGGACGGCATCTACACCGCGCCCACCGACGAGGCCCTCAAGTACGACCTCCAGAAACACAAGGACCTGGGCTTCAACATGGTCCGCAAGCACATCAAGGTCGAGCCGCAGCGGTGGTTCTACTGGGCGGACCGGCTCGGGCTACTGGTGTGGCAGGACATGCCCTCGATGGACAGCGGCAAGACCCCGGACACCGCGGCCCGCGCCCAGTGGGAGAGCGAGTACCGCGCCATCATCGACCAGCACCGCAGCTCGCCCGCGCTCATCCAGTGGGTGGACCAGAACGAGGGCTGGGGCCAGTACGACCAGGCCCGCATCGCCGACATGGTCAAGGCGTACGACCCCTCGCGCCTGGTCGACAACATGAGCGGCGTCAACTGCTGCGCCGCCAAGGACGGCGGCAACGGCGACGTCATCGACAACCACAACTACGTCGGGCCCGGCAATACCCCGGCGGAGCCGGTGCGCGCCTCGGTGCTCGGGGAGTACGGCGGCCTGGGCTACCGGATGCCCGGCCATGAGTGGTATCCGGGCGGCGGGTTCAGCTACGAGGACCAGCCGAGCGTCCCCGCGCTCAACAACCGGCTCGTCGGCCTGCTCGACGGCATCCGGGAGAGCGGCATGCCCGCGGGTGGCCTGTCGGCCTCCGTCTACACCCAGATCACGGACGTGGAGAACGAGGCCAACGGGCTGATGTCCTACGACCGGCAGGTGGTCAAGGTCGACCAGGCCCGGGTCCGGGCCGCCAACCAGGCCCTCATCGCGGCCTCCCGGTCGGCCGGCGCCACGGTGAAGCTGCCCGTCGGGCAGAACGTGTCGATCCGGGTCACCACCCCCGGCTACACCGACCGCTACATCCGCCACTACGACGGTCTGGGCTTCACCGAGGTGGTGCACGCGGCCAGCGCCGATCTGCTGAAACGGGACGCCACCTGGACGGTCCGGCAGGGTCTCGCGAACAAGCTCTGCTACTCCTTCGAGTCCCGCAACTACCCCGGTGAGTATCTGCGCCACCGCGACTTCCGCGTCCGGCGCGAGGCGGGCGACGGCTCCACGGTGTCCAAGGAGGACGCCACCTGGTGCCCGACCCAGGGCAACGGTGGCATCCGGATGTCGGCCGCCAACTTCCCCGGACAGTATCTGCGGCATATCAACGCCGAGCTGTGGCTGGCCCAGTCCGGCGGCAGCCACGCCTGGGACAACCCGGCCAGTTTCACCGAGGACACCACCTGGGCGATCGAGTCGCCCTGGGCTCCCTAAGCAGGTCAGAGGAAGTCCGCTACGGTTCGGGCAGTGCCCCGAAGGGGCGCGGGGAACTGCGCGACCAGCCACGACGGCACCGCAGCCGGCCGACGCCCCATCGCGACACTTCCAGCGGAGCGCTTAGCACGACCGCCGCGGGCCCCGGCCGAAGGGGCCCGCGCGCTCCGGCGGCCGCCCCGCGCGGGCGGCCGCCCGTATCTCCTCCCCCACGTTCAGCCGCCACTTCGCTCCTCCCCCACGCTCATGCGCACGGCCCCCACGGAAAGGCGGGTACGTCATGTCAGCGCGGCTCCACCGTGTCCTCCACGGACTTCTGACCCTGGCCATCGCCCTGGCCGGACTGGTCGCCCTCCCCACGCCGTCCCGTGCCGCGACCCCGGTCTGCGCGCTGGCGTGCGACACCCTCGACCCCTCGAAGGCGCAGCGCGAGACCTTCCCCGTACCGCAGGTGAATCTCAATGGCCGGATCCTGAAGCTGCACGTCTCCGACCCCGACTCCATGGCCTGGGGCAGCATCGACAACGGTGTGAGCGGCGACGCGGTCTGGCTCGACCGGTCCTGGGACCGGGGCGCCACCTGGGAGGGCCTGCTCGGCAAGGCGAGCATCCCCGGCACCTGGACCGGCACCCGCACCCTGATGTACAACCTCACCGACCCGGTGGGCCACCGGCGCGGCTGGATCCGCGCCTGCGCCGACGCCGCCGGTGTCGCCTGCACCGGCTGGGTCTACCCGAAGGTGTGCGACGGCGCGTTCTGCGACGGCGCCGACCCCGCCACCGCGGCGGGCGACGACCGCCCGGTGCCCGCCACCACCCTGTTCGGGCGCACCATCAGCCTCCATGTCGACCAGAAGAACGCGATGGCGTGGGGCGTCATCGAAAGCGGTGGCACGGGCGACGAGATCTGGCTGGACCGCTCCTGGGACGCCGGCGCCACCTGGCCCGAGGGCTCCTCCCTCGGCCGTACGAGCGTGGCGCCGGGCAAGACCTCGACACGGACGGCCATGTTCGCCACCCGGGATCCGCGCGGGCTGATGTTCGGCGGCGCGGTGCGGGCGTGCGGCCGCGAGGCGAGCCACCAGGAGGGCAGTTGCACGGCCTGGGTCAGACCCGCGCCGAGCCGGGCGCGCGCCGCCGCCGACGCGCTGATGGCCTCGTACCACCCGTACGAGGGCTGGTGGCGCAGCAGTTGGTGGAACTCGGCCGTCGCGGTCACCTCGCTCATCGACTTCGCCCAGCGCACCGGGCGGCACGACTACGACTGGGTCATCGCCCGCACCTTCGAGCAGAACCGCGGCACCTTCGCCCCGGGCGAGCGCAGCTCCGACGCGGTGGAGGGCCACTTCATCAGCCGCGCCGTCGACGACGCGGCCTGGTGGGGCGTGGCCTGGCTGGCCGCGTACGACCACACCCACGAGCGGCGCTACCTGGACGAGGCGGTCACCATCGCCGCTTACGTCCACCAGTACTGGGACACCGGCAGCTGCGGCGGCGGTGTGTGGTGGGACCGTGAGCGCACCTACAAGAACGCCGTGACCAACGGGCTGTACCTGTGGCTGACCACATCACTGCACCGGCGGATCTCCGGCGACACCCTGTGGGGCGGCCGGGCGGCCACGGCCGCGACCTGGTACCTGGGCAGCGGGTTGATCAACGGATCGGGGCTGGTCAACGACGGACTCACCGGCGACTGCCGCAACAACTCCCAGACCGTGTGGAGTTACAACCAGGGCCTCGCCATCGGCGCCTTCACCCAGCTGTGGCGGTCCACCGGCAACACCAAGTACCTGGACACCGCCCGCCGCCTGGCTGACGCCGCGACCAGCTCGGCGGCGCTGACCCGCGACGGCGTGCTGACCGAGTCCTGCGACACCGGCGGCAACTCCTGCGACGACAACCAGAAGCAGTTCAAGGGCGTCTTCATGCGCCACTTCGCCGACCTCGCGGACGCCACCGGATCCGCCGGCTACCGGGCGTACATCAAGAAGCAGGCCGACTCGATCTGGGCCACCGACCGCGACCCCCTCAACCGGCTCGGCCAGCGCTGGGCGGGCACCAGCCCCAACCAGGTGGACTGGCGCACCCAGGCCAGTGGACTCGGCGCGCTGACGGCCGCGGACGGCCTGTGACACCTCCCCCACGAGCCAACCCTCACAAGCCGTACTCGCATCGACGCAAGGAAGCGCCCATGAGCCCTCGCACCACCCGCCGCCGCGCGGCGCTGCTCACCGCCCTGCTCGCCGTCCTGTGGGGCCTGATCTCCGGCCCGCCCGCGGCCACTGCGGCCCCGCACACCACCGCCGCGGGCACCTTCCGCAACCCCCTCAACACCGGCCCCGACCCCTTTGTGGCCACCTGGAACGGGAACTACTACCTGACCACCACGCAGGGCGACAGCATCCGGATGTGGCGCTCCACCTCCCTGGGCACCCTGCTCGATGCCGACCCCATCACCGTGTGGACGGACACCGACGCCTCCCGCAACCAGCACATCTGGGCACCGGAGTTCTACCGCTTCGGCAACCGCTGGTACCTCTACTACACCGCCGACGACGGGACCGACGACCACCACCGGCTCTATGTGCTGGAGTCGGACCGCGACGACCCGGCGGGCCCGTACCACTTCAAGTCCCGGCTGACGCCGCCCAACCACGCCGCGGACTTCGCCATCGACCCCGGCCTCCTCGAGCACAACGGACGCCTCTACCTCGCCTACTCCGGTATCAACCAGTACCAGCACAACGGCCTCAACATCGCCCCGATGTCCAACCCGTACACCGTCTCGGGCAACGCGGTCGCCATCAACGCGGCGGGCGGCTGCCCGGAGGTGCGCGAGGGCCCCGAGTTCCTCTACCGCAACGGCCGCACCTGGATGACGTACTCCACCTGCGACACCGGCAAGCCGGACTACCAGGTCTGGATGATGTCCCTGCCGTCCACCGCCGACCCGCTCGTGCCCGGCAACTGGACCCAGCGCTCCGGCGCGGTGTTCTCCCGCGCCGATGACCACGGCGTCTACGGCCCCGGCCACCACGCGTTCTTCCGCTCGCCCGACGGCAAGGAGGACTGGATCGTCTACCACGCCAAGACCACGTCGGTGAACACCTACAGCAACCGCACCACCCGTGCGCAGAAGATCACCTGGAACGCCGACGGCAGCCCGAACCTGGGCCGCCCGCTCGCCATGGGCGCCACCCAGGACCTGCCGTCCGGCGACCCGGGAGCGGGCACGTACTGGATCAATGACGACGGCCGGTCCAGCGGCGACGGAAGCGTGTCCTACACCGGCTCCTGGAACTCGGGGACCGGCTGCGCCACCCAGTGCTTCTGGGGCGACGACCACTGGAGCGACCGGGCGGGCAACACCGCCACCTTCTCCTTCACCGGCACCCGGATCGCCCTGCTGTCGGTCCGCGACACCGGCAACGGCATCGCCGCCCTCAGCATCGACGGCGGCCCCGAGCAGCGCGTGGACTTCTACGGGGCGATCCGCACCGGCGAGACGCTCCAGTACCGCAGTCCCCGGCTCGCCTCCGGCCGCCACACCCTGCGCATCCGGGTGACCGGCGAGCACAACGCCCAGTCGGGCGCCTCGTTCGTGAGCGTGGACCGCGCCGAGGTGTACACCCGCTGACACCCGGCACCTCCGCGGCCCCCGCCCGGCACCTCCGCGGCCCCCGCCCGGCGGCGGGGGCCGCACACGCCGCGGGGTCGGGTGGGACATGGCGCCGTGCGCAATCCCACCGGCGGTTGCCTTACCGTGGCGCAGGTGGATCTCAACTTGCTCGTGGCGCTCGACGCGCTGCTGGAGGAGAACAGCGTGACCGCCGCGGCGGACCGGCTGAACCTCACGCCACCGGCGATGAGCCGGACGCTGGCCCGGATCCGACGCGCGACCGGCGACGACATCCTGGTGCGCGCCGGCCGCACCATGGTCCCGACCCCGCGCGCCCTGGAACTGCGCGAGGAGACCCGCGACCTGGTCCGGCGGGCCACCGCCGTGCTCACTCCCGTACGCCGGCTCGACCTCGCCGCCCTGAACCGGCACTTCACCGTGCGCGGCCATGACGCCCTGCTGGCCGCCCTCGCCGCCCCGCTGATCGCCAGGATCGGCGCCACCGCCCCGAACATCCATCTGAGCCTGCTGGCCGAGTCCGCCGCCGACCAGCCCGACCTCGCCCGGGGCCAGGTCGATCTGGAGATCGGCGCGAACGAGCCGGGCCGCCCGGAGATCTCCTCCGAGGTGGTCGGCGCCGACCGGCTGGTCCTGGCGCTGCGACGGGGGCATCCGCTCGCCAAGGGCCGGGTCGGCCTCGACCGGCTCGTCCGCATGACCTTCGTGACCGTCTCGCGCCGGGGCCGGCTGCACAACGCCATCGACGACGCCCTCGCCGAACGCGGGCTGCGGCGGCGGGTGATCGCGTCCCTGCCGACGAGTGCCGCGGCGCTGGACGTGGTGTCCCGTTCGGACGCCGTGGCCGTCGTCGCCGAGCGGGTCTGCCGCCCCGCCGCGGCGAGGCTCGGTCTCGTCACCCGGCGGCTCCCGCTGGAGCTGCCACCGACCCGGGTGGTCCTCACCTGGCATCACCGGCACGACAGCGACCTCGCCCATGCATGGCTGCGCGGCCAGGTGCGGGACGTGCTCCGCGAGGCGACCGACGGCACTGCGTGAGTCGCTTGGCACACTATTCTTCGTATTGTCAGATGGTGACGGTCAAATGGCGAGAGTCAGATGGCGAGGGTCGCGCGCAGCGCCGGTTGCAGCCGTTCGCGGTGTGCGCGCACCATCTCGTCGCACAGCTCCCAGATCTGCTCGACACGCAGGGCGGCGGCGGTCGCCGGGTCGGTCATGGCCGCGTGCCGGATGTGGCGTGGCTCGTCCTCCAGGGCGGCGCGCACCACGAGGTCGTTCATGCTGAGGTAGGTGCGGTTGAGCGCGGCGAGCTGCGGCGGCAGCGCACCGGCCCGGGTCGGCCGCACCCCGGACCGGTCGACCAGACACGGCACTTCGACCACGCCGTGGGACGGAAGGTTCTCGATGAGGCCGTGGTTGGGCACATTGCCGTAGACGGTCCTGGGGGTGCCGGTCACCATGGAGTGGATGATCTGCGGGGCGTACTCCATGGTCCCCTCGACGTCGATCGGGGCGCCGGTCGCCAGGGCGTCGCGGGTTTGTTCGTACGCGGCGACGTTCTCGTCCACGATGCCGAGGTACGCGCCGACGGGCAGCCGCAGCCGCTCGATCTCGCTGTCGTGGTGCAGATACCAGGGCACATACTCGGAGGAGTGCTCACTGGTCTCGGTCGGGTAGTAGCCGAGCCGCCGGTACATGTCGACCCGGACCCGCCGCCGCAGCTGCGCGTTCTCGGCGATCAGCGCGTCCAGCCGGGGGTAGAGATCGGTGCCGTCGTGCTCCAGACGGAGCACCCACGCCTGGTGGTTGACCCCGGCGGCGCGGTAGGTGACCTCGTTGAAGGGGACCTTCAGCAGCTCGCACAGGTCGTGGATGGTCCAGTGCACCGAGTGGCACAGGCCGACCACCCGGGTCAGACCGGTGGCCGCCACGAGGTACTGCACATTCATGGCCATCGGGTTGGTGTAGTTGAGCAGCCATGCCCCGGGGCATACGGCGGCGATGTCCTCGCCCAGGGCCTTGAGGAACGGGAAGGTGCGCAGGGCGCGGAAGATGCCGCCGACGCCGAGGGTGTCGCCGATGGTCTGCCGCACACCGTGGCGCGCCGGGATCTCGAAGTCGATCCGGGTGGCCTCCCCCATGCCGATCTGGACGAGGTTGATGACGAAGTCGGCGCCGTCGAGCGCCTCGCGCCGGTCGGCGTGTGCGGTGATGTGCGCGGCGGCGCCCCGCCGCTCGGCGATGTAGCGCGCGGCGGCCTCGGCGGTGGCGAGGCGTTCCGGATCGATGTCGTGCAGGGCGATCCGCGCGGTCTTCAGCTCCGGGAAGGCGAAGAGATCCGCCAGCAGGCCCTGGGTGAAGACGACGCTGCCCGCGCCGATCAGCACGATCTTGGGGTTGATCATGACGGGAGGTCTCCGTTGGCGGTGAGGTGGGTGAGAGCTTCGTCCCAGGTGGGCTGGGCGGTGGTGCCGCCCGCGGCGCGGGTGGACAGCGCACCGCAGGCGGCGGCGAGATCGAGCGCCTCGGCGATCGGCCGGCCCGTGAGCCGTCCGGCGAGGAAGCCCGCGTTGAAGCTGTCGCCCGCGCCGACGGCGTCCTGGGGTGTGACACGGATCCCGGCGGTGGTGTGCAGGGTCCGGCCGTCGTGGCACAGGGCGCCGTCCGCCCCGTTCTTGACGGCCACCAGCGGGACCTGTCGCGCGAGGAGTTCGGCGGCCGCCGCGACGGATGTGCCGTCGGTGCCGGCCAGCCGGTGGGCCTCGGCGGCGTTGGGCAGCAGGAGGTCGGTCCGGGCGAGGACGGGCGCCAGCGCGGCGGGGTCCCATCGGCCCGAGGGGTCGTCGTTGGTGTCCAGCGAGGTGGTGGCGCCCGCCGCGCGGGCGGTGTCGAACAGGTCCGGCAGATCGGCGGCGAGGCCGGGCATGAGGAAGAAGGACGCGGCGTGGAGGTGCCGGGCCGAGGCCAGCAGGTGTGGGGGGATGTCGCGGCCCGAGGTGGCGGCGAGGGTGCCCGGCGCGGTGAGGATGGCCCGGTCGTCGCCGCGGGTCACGATGACCGTGAGCGGTGTCGGCAGGCCGCCGTCCAGGTGCAGCCCGCTGACATCGACGCCGTGCGCCGCGAGCCGGTCGCGCAGGTAGTGTCCGGCGCCGTCGTCCCCGACGCGTCCGGCGAAGGCCACGCGCAGCCCCAGCCGGGCGGCGCCGCACGCGGTGATCGCGGCGGATCCGCCGAGGGTGAGCGCGCCGCCGTCGACGAGCTGTTCGCGCTGGCCGAAGGCGAGCGCGGTGTCGAGCGGTCCGACGATGACGTCCGGGTTGGCGTCCCCGATGACGAGCAGGTCGAAGGTGGGTGACATAACGGGTTCCTGACAGGTGAGGGAGGGGCCGAGCCGCCTCATTGAGGTGTCGGTCAGCCCTTGAGGCCGGTGGAGGTGATCGACCGGACGAAGGTCTTCTGGGCGGCGAGGAAGGCGAGCAGCACCGGCAGGACGGTGATGACGTTCCCCGCCATCACGGCCGACCACTGGGTGTGGTGCTGCCCCCGGAAGGTGGTCAGACCCAGCTGGAGGGTGTAGTTGGCGTCGTGGTTCAGCGCGATGAGCGGCCACGACAGGTCGTTCCAGGTGGTGAGGAAGGTCAGGACGGCGACCGTGCTCAGCGCCGGGCGGGACAGCGGGACGACGATCTGGAACAGCACCCGCAGCCGCGAACACCCGTCGATCCAGGCGGCCTCCTCCAGCTCCCGGGGCAGCGAGAGGAAGAACTGCCGCAGCAGGAACACCGCGAACGGCGTCACCAGCGACGGCACGATCAGCGCCCCGAGGGTGTCGACGAGCCCCAGCTTCCGCATCACCAGGAAGGTCGGGATCATCGTCAGCTGGAACGGGATGGCCATGGTGGCCAGCATCAGCACCAGCAGCACCCGGGACCCGTCGAACCGCATCCGGGCGAAGGCGTAGCCGCCCAGCGTCCCCAGCAGCAGATTGGACACGACCGCGACCGCCGAGACGATCAGGGAGTTGGCGAACCAGCGCGGGAACATCGCGTTGCCGAGTACGAAGCGGTAGCCGCCCAGGTGGATTCCGGAGGGCCAGAGCGCGGGCGGGAAGCGGTTGATCTCCGCGTCGCTCATCACCGAGCTGAGCCCCAGCCAGATCAGCGGTACGGCGAAGAGCAGCGCCAGTGGCGCGAGCAGCAGATGCCACGGGCTGAACGGCAGCCGCGGCCACCGCCGTGAGGAGGACGGATCCGTCATGACGTGGCTCCCTCGATGCGGCGGTCGCCACGGCGCCGGACCAGCCGCAGCGCGGCGGCGGCCACGAGCAGGGCGACGCCGAGGACGTAGGCCGCAGCGGCCCCGTAACCGGCGGTGAAGTTGCGGAACGCCTGCTCCCAGACGAAGTAGACGATCACGGTGGTGGACCCGAGCGGACCGCCCTTCGTCGTCACATACACCAGGTCGAAGACCTGTAGGGCGCTGATCGTCTGCCACAGCAGCAGGAACACGCTGACCGGCGCGATGGTGGGCAGGGTGACATGGCGCAGCACATGCCGGCGTTCCGCGCCGTCCAGGGTGGCGGCCTCGGTGAGTTCGCGGGGCACGTCCTGGAGGGCCGCGAGGTAGATCACGACGCAGAAGCCGGTGCCGCTCCACAGGGAGATGCCCACCAGGACCACCAGCGCCTGGCCCGGGTCGGACAGGAAGCCCTGCGGGGAGACTCCGAGGTGGTGCAGCAGCGAGTTGGCCGCGCCGAACTCCGGGTCGAGGATGAAGGAGAACAGCACGCCCTGGGCGGCGGCCGAGACCACGAACGGCACGAAGAGCAGCGTGCGGTACAGACCGGCGAACCTGATCCGGCGGTTGAGGACCAGCGCGAGCACCAGCCCCAGACCGATGCTCAGCGGTACGTACAGCGCCGTGTACTCCAGGGTGTTGCGCACGGCCTGGCCGAACTGCGGATCGTCGGCCAGCCGGCGGTAGTTGTCCCAGCCCACCCAGACGCTCGGGGTGAGGAGGTCGCTGTACTGGAACGACAGCAGCAGGGACCACAGGACGGGGATGACGCTCAGGCCCAGGATGACCAGGACGGAGGGGAGGACGAACGCCCAGGCGGTCGCGGCCTCCCGGCGGCCGGTGCGGCGTGCGGGCTCCCGGCGGCCGGTGCGGCGTGCGGGACGGGCCGGTGTGCGGGGCGCCGGACGGGTGATGGGGGTGGGCAGACGGGACATGGGAGCTCCTCAACGCACCTTCGCGATGGCCGCGTCGGCCTCGTCGGCGCATCGCCGCAGGGCCTTCTCCGGTGTGCTCCTGCCGAGCAGGACGGCGGTGATGGCCTCGCCGAACGGCATGGAGATCTTGGGGTAGGCCCGGTCGACGGGCCGTACCCGGGCGGTCTCCAGCACCTCGGTGAACACCGGCAGACCGGGCACCTCGGCCGCGTACGCCCGCCACTGCGGACGGCGCTCGGCCGGCCGGCTCTGCGGCAGGCTGCCGACCTGGGTGTCCCACAGATACCCCTGCTCGGGCTCCATGAGCCAGCCGACGAACGTACGGGCCGCCGTCAGCCGCGCGGAGCCGTTGTCGAACACGCTCCAGGTGTCCGGGCCGGAGATGGTCACCGATTTGCCGTGGAAACTCGGCAGCGGGACGACCTGATAGTCGATCTTCGCCTGGCGGATGTCGGGCAGTTGCCATGGGCCGGTGGCGACCATGCCCACCCGGCCGGCGGCGAACGCCTGGTACATCTGCTCGCCACCGGGTTTGGGATCGACGTAGACACTCCTGTCCTTCGCGAGTGCCGCGAGCACCTCGAGGGACCGGACCCCGGGTTCACCGGCGAATCCGATCTCCCGCTTGCCCTCGGCGATGACCTCGCCGCCCAGGTCCCAGATCATGGGCCACATCCGCCATACCGTGTCCTCGTCGCCCGCCGCGGGCCAGCCGGTGCCGAACGTGCCCCTGCCGCGGTCGGTCAGCTTCCTGGCCGTCTCGATGAACTCCGGCCACGTCCAGCCGGGGCCGGGCAGCTCAAGACCGGCCCGGCGGAAGAGGGCCTTGTTGCACACCACGGCGAGCGAGTCCAGCACCGCGGGCACCGCACGGACCACACCGTCGACCGTGACGCCCTCCCGGGCGGCGGGCCAGTACTGCTTCCACGGCACCTGCCCCGATTCCACGACCGTCGTCAGATCGGTCAGCTGGGGGCTTCTGGCGACGCTGGCCAGGTCGGAGCCGAAGATGTAGGCGACATCGGGCGGTGATCCGGCGACGAGACCGGCCATCACCTTCTGGAGCATGTCGTCCGCGAGCACGCCGCCGCTCAGGTCGATCCGTATCTTCGGGTGGCCGCGGTGGAAGTCGGCCACGAGCCGCTTGACCGCTCGCAGGGCGGTGCTGGTCTGCCCGTGCCACACCTCGATGTGCACGGTTCCGTGGGAATCCACCCCCAGGCCCGTCCCGCATCCCGCCACGGCGGCACCCATGGCGCCGGTGAGCGCCAGCGCCCCGCCGCCACGCAGCAGCCCACGCCGGGACGGACCGCCGCGCACAGGAGGAGGGATACGCGAACGGTTCAGGCTCATCGCTGAGAGCTCCATGATCCGAGGGCACGGCCCCGCCTCGGTCACGGACAGCGACCTGGCGACTCGGGCCGGACTCACGGCGGAGCCGCATACCGGCTGGGCGTACCTCTGCCGCCGAGGATTCGACATCGGCGTGCCAGGGAGTAAACCGATCAGACCGAATCACGTCAAGAGCGTGAAACTGCTCAGTGTTGGCTTTGAACGCGCACAAGCAATCAGCGAGTGGACGTTCTTCGATGGGCATCGCACCCAGAAACGGGCATATCGCCGCGCGGGGACCTGTCGCTTCCCGCGCGGCGAAGCCGCCACGGGTGTCCGGCGGGCCTTTCCCCTCCCCGCCCCTTCCCACAGCACCGATATGCGGCTCCACCTCGTGGCAGGGGCTTCGCCCCTGGACCCCGGGGTCTGGGGCGGAGCCCCAGTTGAGGGAAGGGGCGGGGAGGGGAAAGACCCGCCGCGGGCGCCAAGAATCCGCCGGACACCCCCTAGATCCGCCGAAGGCCCACCAGCACGCGCTCCATCAGGGAGACGTCCGGTACGTCGCCCTCCGTGGAAGCCGTCCGGTGGACGGTGATCAGGCCGTGCTCGGCCATGTCGCCGAGCAGGACCTTGGCCACCCCCAGCGGCACCGAGAGCATGGCCGCCACCTCGGCCACCGACCGCGGCTCCTGGCACAGCGCGATCACCGGGCGGTGGTCCGCGTGGAGGGTGTCCATCGAGCGGTGGCCCAGCTCGGTGGTGGTCACCAGGGTCTCGACCTCGAAGTGATGGTCGGACCTGGTCCGGCCGCCCGTCCACGAGTAGGCGCGGACCAGCGAGGCCGGGCCCTGGCTCCCGTCGTGCTCCGCGTCCCAGACGCTCGACCGCTCCGGCTCCGACGCCCCCCGAGGGGAGGTTTCCCCGGGCTCCTCGGGCCGGGCGTGCCCGCCCCGGCGGCCGGACCGGGCGCCCTCCGGCGCCCCGTCGGACCGGCGTGGCTTCCGCCCGCGTCGCCCTTTGCCGAAGCTGAAGGCGTTGAGCACGTCGGCGAAGGTCTGTTCGTCCTCCGCCCCCTGTTCTCTCCCAGGTCCCTGCCCAGAAGGGCCTTCACCGGTGCTCATCTTCTCCCCGTCCGGCCTATTGGGCTGCTGTCCGCTTGATGCCCCGAAGATGCAATTCCTGGAGCTCGGCGCGGAGTTCCGGAGTCAGCATCTCGCCGACCTGATCGACCAGTACCGTCATCTCGTACGCCACCTGACCGATTTCGCAGTCCGGCGCCGCCAGCACCACGAGGCACGAGCCGTCCTTGATCGACATCAGGAGCATGTTCCCGAGCTCCATCTGGATCACGGAGGACCGCACATCACCGGTGTCCATGCACTCGGCAGCGCCCTGGATCAGACTGATGGCCCCGGCGGCGATGGTGGCGACCTGCTCGGCCCGATCGGCCGCCAGCCCTTCCGACGCGGTGAGCAACAGCCCGTCGGCCGAGACCACCACGGCGCACGCCACATTGGGCACACGCTCGGTGAAGTTGGTGACCAGCCATCCGAACTGGCTCACCTCCCGCAGCTGGGGTGAGGTCATGGGTTCTTCCTGTCCATCTTCGCTGAGACCTTATGTCTCGTCGCGTCCGTCGGGCTGAGCCCGCCGGATGCCCGACTGGTAATTGCTGAGGAACGAATGGGTGCGACCGGCGTTCCGCCGCGCGGCGGCCTCGTCCGCGGTGGCGCGCGGCGCGGACCGCTCTCCGGTGGCGCGCGGCTTCTCCCGGTCCGCCGCCTGACCCTGGCGCGGCACCCGCCGGGGCAGCCCGGCCTGGGTGACGCCGCCCGCCTCCGCGGCACCGGGCCGCTCGTGGACGATCTGGCGGGGCTCGTCCGCGGGGTCCGGCCGGCTCTCGTCGGGCGGCTCCTCGTCGTGGGAGCCCGCCGGCGCCGTCTCGGGCGACGTGAACCATGGCGAGGCGGCGTCGTCCGGGGCGGTCGGACGCGAACGCTGCGGGGGCACCATGGGCTGCCCCGGCGGCTGTGCGGTACGGCGGTCCACGGGCGCTCCGGCATCGCCGGGCAGGGCGCCGTTCTTCTCCGGTGCGCCATCGCCGGCCGGTACTCCGTCGCCAGCCGGTACTCCGTCGCCGACCGGGGCACCCTCGCCGACCGGGGTGGGACGACCCGGCTTGGTGGGGTGACCTGGCTTGGCCGGGTGGCCTGGCTTTACGGGGTTCCGGCGCGGCAGTCCGCCGGTCTGCTGGGGATCCGTGAACGCCCGCGAGGAGCCGGGGCGGGTCGGCAGGGAGCGGCCCGCGTGCTCGGACGCGGCCGGGGCATCACCGGCGCGCAGCGAGCGGGGGGCGTCGGGCACGCGGCGCGGCAGGGGCGCCGCCGGGGCGCCACCGAGCTCACGGTGCGGCCGCGCCGGCTCGGACGTCCTGGCGGAGGTCTTCCGGACCGGCAGCGAGCTCTCCCGGCCCCCGATGGCGGGCCTGTCACCGAGCATCAGCCTGGCCGGTACGAGCACACCCGCGCGCAGCCCGCCACCGGTGTCCCGCTCCGAGATCAGCTCCACGGTGACGCCGTGACGACGGGCCAGCCGACCGACGACGGTCAGGCCCATCTGCCGGGACGTAGGTACCTCCACGGATGCGTCCCCCGCTACGCGCCGATGAGCCTTGGCCAATTCGGCACCGCTCATCCCAAATCCCTCGTCGCGGACCTCGATCAGTGCGGAACCGTCCAGCCGTAGTGTATTGCTGACGGTCACCCGGGTCTCCGGCGGGGAGAACGCGGTGGCGTTGTCCAGCAGCTCAGCGATCATTCGCGCCAGGTCACCGGCAGCGTACCCGATCACCTCTGCGGTGGGAACGGGCTCCACCACCACCCGGCGGTAGTGCTCGATCTCGGAGACCGCGGCGCGCAGCACACTGTCCAGCTGCACCCGCTGCTCGGAGGGGCGGACGGGGGTGCTGCCGCACAGGACCATCAGGTTCTCGTTGTTGCGGCGCATTCGGGTGGCCAGGTGGTCCAGCTTGAAGAGGTTGGCCAGCTGGTCCGGGTCCTCTTCATGCGATTCGAGCTGTTCCATCAGGCGCAGCAGCCGGTCCACCAGGCTCTGGCTGCGCCGGGAGAGGTTGACCAGGGTGTCGCGCAGGTCGCCGCGGAGCGCGGCCTGTTCGGCGGCCAGCCGCACGGCCTGGCCGTGCACCGCGTCGAACGCCCTCGCGAGCTGCCCGAACTCCTCGGTGGTGTGGACCGGTACGGCGCTGATCGAGGTGCTGGACGCCTCGCCCTCGCGGATGCTGGACACCGCCTCCGGGAGCCGGTGCTCGGCCACGTCGAGCGCGGTGGAGCGCAGCACGGTCAGCGACCGCAGCAGATGGCGGGCGATGGCGATGCCGATGGCGAAGGCGAGCAGGAGCACGGCGAAGAGCAGTACCGACTCCGCACCGGCCCGGTCGCTGGTCTCGTCCTGGAGCTTGGCGGAGGTCGCGCGGAGCCGTTCGGCCAGCCGCTTCTCCACCGTGTTGATGAGGCTTCCGTGCGCCTCCGAACTGCGGTGCCAGGTGCGGTCGGAGAACGGCGGGGCGTCGGCGGAGTTCTGCCCGGCGTTCGGCGAGCCCGCCTGGGACAGCACGGCGTCCAGCAGCTTGGCGCGCCGTTCGACCTCCGGGCCGGTGACCGTGCGGTCGTAGGCGCGCTGGTCCGCCGCGGTGGCCACGGCGCGGAAGTCGCTCAGCTTGTCCCGCATGCGGATGTCGGACTCCTGGAGCGCCCTGATGAGTTTGGGGTCCTCCAGCCTGCCGGGCTCGGGCGCCGCCATGACGATCACATGCTGGAGGTGGACCTGCTCCTGGACCATCTCCAGGTCGTACAGCGCGCTGGCCGGTCCGGACAGCTGGGCGTCACCGAATCCGCTGCCCAGCGCCTGGTCCAGGTCGAGCAGGCTGTTGATGACCTTGCTGTACTCGGTCACGGCGGTCCATGAGCCCAGGTCCTTGGAGGTCACCCGCTGGCGCAGGTCGGGCAGTCCGTCCAGGAGCTTGGACGCGTCGCGGTAGCGGTTGGCCGAGGCCCCCTTCAGACCGTGGGTGCGCTGCGTGGTGCGGATGACGGCGGCCTGAGCGCGGTCCACGCGCCGGGTCTGCTGCCGGAGCATGGCCGGATCGGCGGCTCCACCGCCGCCCAGCCGCTCGGCCGACAGGGTGCGCTCCGTCTGTAGATCGCCGATCAACGGCCTCAGCCCGGCGCGCAGCTTGACCAGCCGCTGCACGTCCGCGTACGTGTTGGCGCGCTCGACGTCGCGCTGGATCTGCACGACGCCCAAGACCACGGCGAGCAGAGCGGGCACCACCAGAACGGCGCCCAGCTTCACCGGCAGCCGCCAGTTGCGCCACTCCACGACGCCGGCCCACCACGACGCCGAGCGGTCACGCGCGGCCGCATGCCTGCCCGGGGTCATGAGGCGTGCTCCGCGCTCGGACCGGCTTGCCCACAGGGATGTATCACGATGCCGTTTCTCCTGGGATTTCCCCGGATGGGGAAAGTCGAACGCCCGGCGGCGCGCCGCCCCATCGCTTCGGCGATGAGCCGGCGCGCCTGCCTTTACTCGAACAACTTGCTGCTTTTCTCCGCCAGTTGATAGAGGCCGTACAGAAACGGCACCGTCACCCACAGCCATGCCACGACCATCACCACGGGGGAACCCGCCTTGGTCGCGTTCGACGAAGGGACGTCTGCGTCAGTCACCGGTCTACCGCCTCTCTGCCGGAATGGGATCGGGGGTTTCCTCCGGGGGTGCCGACTCCTCCCGGACCGCCGGCTCCGGCTCATGGAACTTCGGATTCACCGGACGTACCAGCTCGTTCGCGATGAAGCCGATGACGAGCAGACCCATCATCAGCGAGAACGAGAAGGTGTAGAGAGCCGGGCCGGAACGCCCGTCCTCATGCGCGGAATCCGCGATGGAATCCACGATGAGAGGTCCGGCGACTCCGGCGACCGACCACGCGGTCAGCAGCCGGCCGTGGATCGCGCCGACCTGGTAGGTGCCGAACAGGTCCTTGAGATAGGCCGGAACGGTGGCGAAGCCGCCGCCGTAGAACGACAGGATCACCATCGTCGAGGCGACGAACAGCGCGGTGCTGCTGTCCTTCTCGAGCATGATGGTGAGGTAGAGCAGGGCTCCGGCGCCCAGGTACAGCCGGTAGATGTTCTTCCGGCCGACCACGTCGGAGACCGAGGACCATACGAAGCGACCGGCCATGTTGGCCAGGGACAGCAGCGCGACAAACCCGGTGGCGGCGCTCGCGCTCACCGGACTCTCGGTGTCGTGGAAGAAGTCCTGGATCATCGGGGCGGCCTTCTCCAGGATCCCGATACCCGCAGTAACGTTCATGCACAGCACGACCCAGAGCAGCCAGAACTGCGGCGTCCGCACCGCGTTCCTGGCCGATACGTTCGCGGTGGTGACAAGCCGCTTGCCCGCGTCGACGCGGGGTGTCCAGCCGGCCGGCCGCCAGCCCTCGGGCGGCACCCTCACCAGCACCACGCCCAGCGACATGAACACGGCGTAGGCCAGGCCGTGCACCAGGAACGTCTTGGCGATGCCGCTGGTGTCACTGCCGAACGCCTTGAGCATCTCCGTCGACCAGGGAGAGGCGATCAGCGCGCCACCGCCGAAACCCATGATCGCCGTACCGGTGGCCATGCCCGGCCGGTCCGGGAACCACTTCATCAAGGTGGACACGGGTGCGATGTACCCGATACCGAGGCCGACTCCGCCGATGCCGCCGTAGCCGAGAACGACCAGCCAGTAATTGCGGGTGGCGACGCCGAGCGCGGCGATGAGGAAGCCGGTCGAGAAGGCCACGAGCGCCACGAACATGGCCCAGCGCGGCCCTTTTCGCTCTACCAGCGTTCCCCCGAACGCGGCGGAGAGCCCGAGTACCAGAATGCCGATCTGGAACGGAAGGGCGCTAGCCGTTCCCGAGATGTCTAGGGAATCTTCCAGGGGTATCTTAAAGACACTCCAGGCATACGCCTGGCCGATGGAGAAGTGGATCGCAAGCGCTGCCGGCGGAATCAGCCAACGATTCCAGCCCGGGCCTGCGACGATGCGAGAGCGGTCGAGGAAACCCACAGATCAACCTACCTCCGGCTTCTTGGGAACACCCCCGCAGACTGCATTCCTTGACCCATCCAAACACCTCGGGGGAGGGAGTGGCGAGCCGGGAGCTGCCGTCATATGCCCATGGCAGACGCGCTGCCCAGACGACATGCTCACCGCACTCATGCTCGCGCACGATGGGACGTTCTACCCGGTGAGGTTCTACCAGTGGCGACACTTGGGACACAACGCCGGGTGCCGAAATGTCCTCAAGGCGCAACCCTGGACACCCGTTGTCAACCTGACACCACGTCAAAATGGACAACACGGGAAGGTGAGACAAAGTACTGGTTCAGCGACCTCTCCCACCATATTCGAGATGGCACCGAAGCCGGATGCACACCCTGACATGTGCCAATCTGCCCCGGTGAGGAGCAGGGTGCCACGTTGACTGCGTCCGGCGCCTTACTACACTTGCCGCGTCAAGGGCCCGCCGGTTGCCCTCCCCTGACGCCCGAGCGCGGGCACCCCCGAACCGACGTTTTCGTCAGAAAAACCCCGGAGAAAACCATGAATAAATCGGTGCGACCGCCCGCTTCCTCGCCATCCGAGCGGGCCACCGGAACGGGGTTCGCCGATCGCGGTGACGACATCGGGGAGCCCGACTTCGAGGCGATCCAGCAGAGCCCGGAGTTCAAACTCCTGCGCAAAAGACTGCTCTGGTTCATCTTCCCGATGAGCGCGTTCTTCTTGTGCTGGTATATGACCTTCGTTCTCTTCTCGGCCTACGACCACGACTTCATGAGCCGCAAGCTGTTCGGCGCGGTCAACACCGGCACCGTTTTCGGTCTGCTTCAGTTCGTGACGACCATGGTGATCGTCCTGACATACCGGCGCTTCGCGCGCAAGAAACTTGATCCCCAGGTGGACACGATCCACGAGCTGGCGGGAGTCGGCAAGGAATGACAGTGCAGATCGCAGCCCGCACGACCGGCAGCCCGATGATCAACCTGAGCGTCTTCTTCGCTTTCGTCGTCATCACGCTGTTCATCGTCTACAAGGCCACCAACAGAAATTCGACCACCTCCGACTACTACGCCGCGGGCAGCGCCTTCAGCGGCGTCCAGAACGGCATCGCCCTCTCCGGCGACTTCCTCTCCGCCGCCTCCTTCCTCGGCATCTCGGGAGCGATCGCCGTCCACGGCTACGACGGGTTCCTCTACTCCGTGGGGTGGCTGGTGGCCTGGCTGGTCGCCCTGCTGCTGGTCGGTGAACGGCTCCGCAACACCGGGCGGTTCACGGTCGGCGATGTGATGGCCTACCGCATGAAGCAGCGCCCGGTGCGCGCCGCGGCGGCCAACGCCACCCTGGTGATCACCTTCTTCTACATGCTCGCCCAGATGGCCGGCGCGGGTGGTCTGATCGCCCTGCTGCTTAATGTGCACAGCAAGGGCGGGCAGGCCCTCATCATCACCGGCGTCGGCCTCGTGATGGTCTTCTACGTCCTGGTGGGCGGCATGAAGGGCACCACCTGGGTGCAGATCATCAAGGCGGGCCTGCTGCTGATCTGCGTGACCTTCATGAGCGTGTTCCTGCTCGGCAAGTTCGGGTTCAGCCTCTCGGCGATCCTCGACCAGGCGTCCCAGAACAGCCCGCTGGGCGGCGACCTGCTCAACCCGGGCGGCTGGTACGGCAGCAATGCGATGGACCAGCTCGACTTCGTCTCGCTCTCCCTGGCGCTGGTCCTCGGCATCTCCAGCCTGCCGCACGTGCTGATGCGCTTCTACACCGTGCCGGACGCCAAGGAGGCCCGGCGCTCGGTGGTGTGGTGCTCCTGGTCGATGTTCATCTTCTATCTGTCGATCCTGCTCGTCGGGTACGGCGCGACCGCGCTGGTCGGTTCGGACAAGATCGTGAACGCGCCCGGCGGCGAGAACTCCGCCGCTCCCCTGCTCGCCTTCGAGATCGGCGGTGCGATGCTCCTGGGCATCGTCTCCGCGGTGGCCTTCGCGACGATCCTGGCGGTGGTGGCCGGGCTGACCCTGGCCGCCTCGGCCTCGTTCGCCCATGACGTGTACGCCAATGTGATCCGGAGCGGAAAGGCCGATCCGCGGTCCGAGATCCGGGTCGCCCGTCTGACGGCGCTCGTGATCGGCTTCCTGGCCATCCTCGGCGGCATCCTGACCAACGGCCAGAACGTCGCGTTCCTGGTGTCGCTGGCCCTGGCGCTCGCCGCGTCCGCCAATCTGCCGACGATCCTCTACACGCTGTTCTGGAAGCGTTTCAACACGACCGGGACGCTGTGGAGCATCTACGGCGGGCTGGTGTCCGGCCTGGTGCTCATCATCTTCTCCCCGGCCATCTCGGGCAGTTCCACGTCCATCATCAAGGGTGTGGACTTCCACTGGTTCCCGCTCACCAACCCCGGCCTGGTGTCCATTCCGCTCTCCTTCCTCTGCGGCTTCCTCGGCACGGTCTTCAGCAAGGAGCCCGCGGACCCCAAGAAGCAGGCGGAGATGGAGGTGCGGTCGCTGACCGGCATCGGTTCGAAGGCTTAAGCGGCAGGGCCGTGGGCGGCCGGGGCCGCCTACGGCCGACGGGCCGTTCCCGGGGTGGTCTCGGTGTCCCTCCGGACCCCCGACGGCACGACCCGCTCCGAGGAGCTCGGCGCCGCCGACCGGCCGCGGGTGGGCACCTTCGCGCCGTCCCGGGGTCTTGACGTCTCGCTCCCGGGCCCGCGGCCGGGGCGCTGACCGGCGGACTCGGACGGCGCCGAGGGGATGGGCGACGCCGAGGGGTCGCCGGAGGCCGACGGGAGCGGGGGCGTCGTACGGCCGGTCGCGGGGGGCGGGGCGAGCGGGACCGTCGGGCGCGCGGGTGGCTCGGGCGACGCCGCGCGGAGCGGCAGCGCGATGAGGGCGGCCACGGCGCAGGACGCCCCGACCCCGGCCGCGGTGCGGAGCAGCTTGCGGCGGGTCGCGGCACGGCGGATCGCCTCGTACCGCCCGGGCGGCGGGCCGAGGTAGTCGGAGGGGGGCCGCAGGATCACCGCGAGGGGGTCGTCGGGGTCCCGTTCGGGGCCGATGTGCTCCGGCTCCGGGCCGTTGTGCCCCGGGCCGTCCTCAAAGCGTGGGGTCAAGGCTTCTCCTCAGGTGGACGCGGAGCAGTTCCCGGGCCGCGTGGAGGTCGGCCTTGACGGTTCCTTCCTTGCGCCCGGTCAGTACGGACACCTCCCGGATCGGCATGTCAGCGTAGTAGTGCAGCAGGATCGGGACGCGCAGCCGTTCCGGCAGCGACTGCACGAGCAGGCGCACCGACGGGTCGGACTGTTCGGTGTGCGGGCGGACGGCGGCTTCCGTGGTGGCACGGCGCATGGCCCTGCGCTCGCGCTCCACCTTGCGCCAGTGGTCCCGGACGAGATTGGCCGCGGTGACGTAGAGGAAGCCACGGGGCTCCTCCACGGACGTCCAGCGGGCCCAGAGCCGGGTGAACGCCTCGGAAGCGATCTCATGGGCCGTCTCGTCGTCGTCGACGAGACGGCGGCACCAGCCGGCCAGGCGCGGGTAGAGGGCGGCGAACAGCTCGGACGCCGCCCTGTCACGGGACCGTTTCAACGCACTCCATGGTCGTGATGGCATTCGTGGAGAAGGATCCCGGGCCGCCGGTGTGGGTTCCGTGGGCCCGGGATCCGGGGGTGGGTCAGGGTCCTGCCGACGTCAGCGTGGCGAAGCGGATGTCAGCGTGGCGAAGACGATCACGTTGTCGAGGTAGCCGTCGCCGGAGCGCGGGCCGCCACAAGTGATCAGCCGCAACTCCGGGCGGTCCACGTTCCCGTAGACCTCGTCCGCCGGGAAGTCCGCCTTGGCGACGGTCCGTACGGCGCTGACGGCGAACCGTGCCGCCGTGCCGTTCTCCAGGCGCGCCTCGATCCGGTCGCCCCGGCGCAGCCGCGCCAGGTGACGGAAGACCCCGTCGCCGTAGGCGCCGACCGTGACATGGCCGAGGACGACCGACGGGCCGAGCTGCCCCGGTGTCGGCGAGTGCCGGTACCAGCCCGCGCGGTCGTGGGCCGTGACCGGCGGGACCGCCACGCTTCCGTCCGGCGCCAGCCCCAGCCGGATGACCGGGGTGTCGACGCCGATGGCCGGGATCCGCAGCCCGACCGGGACCGAACGCCCAAGGGGCCGCGCCGCCCGCACGGGGGTCGGCGGCGGCCTCCTCCCGGAGTGCGGTGCGGCCGTGGTCCGCCGGGCCGGGTGGCCGCCGCAGCCCGCGAGCAGCGAGACCATCGCCGCGGTGGCGAAGGCGCGCCTGGAGAACGGGGTCATGCCCCGGTCGCCCGCCGGCGCCGGACGACCAGGACCGCCGCGCCGCCCGCGGCGAGCACCGCGGCGGCGCCCCCGCCGATCAGCGCGCCCTCGGTCCCGGACGGCCCGGAGGACTCGGCCGTCACTCCGGTGTTCGGCGCGCCCTTCGGCACGACGGCGACCTGGCCGCGGTCCCGCTTCTGGGCCGGTTCCTCCCTCGGGGCCGGGGCGGCGGAGGAGGGCGTGCGGGCCGGTGCCTGGCTCGGGACCGGGCTTGCGGAGGCCGCGGCGGTGCGGCGGGGGGCGGGGGTGGTCGCGTCGTCGGCGAACGCGGGCACGGTGGTCGCCAGTACGGCGGTGCACGCGAGTGTCATCGCGCTGAGGACAGTGCGGCGCATGGAGTCGCTCTCTTTCGTCGGTCCGCCCGGCCGTTCGGCGGGCTGGGTTACGGATCGAGCGGAGAGACGAGGCAGCGGCGCGGCGCGTTGTAAAGAGATGGCAAAGCGTGTCCATCGGCCCTGCCGGGGCGGGCCTTTGGGCCAAAAGACGTCCAGGCCGGTCCGTACGGACCGGCCTGGACGGGGTGCTCGGAGCGGATCAGACGAGGTCGAACCGGTCCAGGTTCATGACCTTGACCCACGCCGCGACGAAGTCGTGCACGAACTTCTCCTTGGCGTCGTCGCTCGCGTAGACCTCCGCGAGGGCGCGCAGCTCGGAGTTGGAGCCGAAGACGAGGTCGGCACGGGTGCCGGTCCACTTGACCGCGCCCGAGGCGTCACGGCCCTCGAACGTGGTCTGGTCCTCGGACGTGGACTTCCAGGTCGTGCCCAGGTCGAGCAGGTTGACGAAGAAGTCGTTGGTGAGCTTGCCCGGGGTCTCGGTGAAGACGCCGTGCTTGGACCCGTTGTGGTTCGCGCCCAGCACGCGCAACCCGCCGACCAGGACGGTCATCTCGGGGGCGCTCAGGGTGAGCAGGTTCGCCCGGTCCAGCAGCAGGTACTCGGCGGGGAGGCGGTTGCCCTTGCCGACGTAGTTGCGGAACCCGTCGTACGTCGGCTCCAGCGCGGCGAACGACTCGGCGTCGGTGTGCTCGTCGCCCGCGTCGACACGGCCCGGGGCGAAGGCCACCTCGACGTCGACACCGGCGTCCTTGGCGGCCTTCTCCACGGCGGCGGAGCCACCGAGGACGATCAGGTCGGCCAGGGAGACCTTCTTGGCTCCGGAGTTGAACTCGCCCTGGATGGCCTCCAGGGTGTGCAGGACCTGCGCGAGCTCGTCCGGGTTGTTGACCTCCCAGCCGCGCTGCGGCTCCAGGCGGATCCGGGCGCCGTTGGCGCCACCGCGCTTGTCGCTGCCGCGGAAGGAGGCGGCGGACGCCCACGCGGTGCCGACCAGCTGCGAGACGGTCAGACCGGAGTCGAGGATCTTGGCCTTGAGCGCCGTGACGTCGGCGGCGTCGATGGCCTCACCCTCGGCCTCGGGCAGCGGGTCCTGCCACAGCAGGGTCTCCTCCGGGACCTCCGGGCCGAGGTACAGCGACTTCGGGCCCATGTCGCGGTGGGTCAGCTTGTACCAGGCGCGGGCGAAGGCGTCCGCGAACTCCTGCGGGTTCTCGTAGAACCGGCGGGAGATCGGCCCGTAGATCGGGTCCAGCTTCAGCGAGAGGTCCGTGGTGAGCATCGTCGGGCGCCGCTTCTTGTTCGGGTCGAAGGCGTCCGGGACGATCTCCGGGGCGTCCTTGGCCACCCACTGGTTGGCGCCGGCCGGGCTCTTGGTGAGCTCGTACTCGTACTCGAAGAGGTTCTTGAAGAACCCGTTGCTCCACTGGGTGGGGGTGGTGGTCCAGGTGACCTCGAGGCCACTGGTGATGGCGTCCTTGCCCGCGCCGGTGCCGTGGGTGCTCTTCCAGCCGAGGCCCAGCTGCTCCATCGGAGCGGCCTCCGGGTCCGGGCCGACGGCGTCCGCGGGGCCCGCGCCGTGGGTCTTGCCGAAGGTGTGGCCACCGGCGATGAGGGCGACGGTCTCCTCGTCGTTCATCGCCATCCGGCGGAAGGTCTCACGGATGTCGCGGGCCGCGGCGATCGGGTCCGGGTTGCCGTTGGGGCCCTCCGGGTTGACGTAGATCAGACCCATCTGGACCGCGCCGAGCGGGTTCTCCAGCTCGCGGTCGCCGGTGTAGCGCTCATCGCCGAGCCAGGTGGTCTCCGGGCCCCAGTAGACGTCCTCCTCGGCCTCCCAGACGTCGGCACGGCCGCCGCCGAAGCCGAAGGTTTCAAAGCCCATCGTCTCCAAGGCGACATTGCCGGTGAGGACCATGAGGTCGGCCCAGGAGATGGACTGGCCGTACTTCTTCTTGACCGGCCACAGGAGCCGGCGGGCCTTGTCGAGGCTGGCGTTGTCCGGCCAGCTGTTGAGCGGGGCGAAGCGCTGCTGACCGGCACCGGCGCCGCCGCGGCCGTCGCTGATGCGGTAGGTGCCGGCGCTGTGCCAGGCCATACGGATCATCAGCGGGCCGTAGTTGCCGAAGTCGGCCGGCCACCAGTCCTGCGAGGTGGTCAGCACCTCGGCGATGTCCCGCTTCACCGCCGCGAGGTCGAGGGCCTGGAACGCCTCGGCGTAGTCGAACTCCTCACCCAGCGGGTTCGCCGCCGGGGGGTTCTTGGCGAGGATCTTCAGATTGAGCCGGTCCGGCCACCACTGACGGTTGCCGCCGCCCTGCGTGGGGTGGGGAGCGCGCCCGTGCGCGACCGGGCAGCCTCCCGCTTCCTCTGTCTTCGGGTCTACGACGATTGCCTCATGGTTCTCGGACATGGAAATCCTTCCACGCTAGGGCGGATCATGGTGCTCAGGAACTAGTGGCGGTGGAACAGTCGGGGCACTGGCCCCAGTAGATGACCTCGGCCTCGTCGACGGCGAAGCCGTGGTCATCGGACGCGGTCAGGCAGGGTGCCTCACCAGCGGCGCAGTCGACATCGGCGACGGCACCACACGCCCGGCATACGACGTGGTGGTGGTTGTCCCCGACGCGTCCTTCGAACCGGGCCGGGTTGCCGGCCGGTTCGATGCGGCGTACGAGGCCCGCCGCGGTCATCGCGTGAAGGGCCTCGTACACGGCCTGGAGGGAGATGTGGCCGACACGGTCGCGCACCCCGGAGGCGATCGCCTCGACCCCGAGGTGATCACCGTCCCGGACGGTCTCCAGCAAGGCGACCCGGGCGGCCGTCACCCGCAGGCCGGCACCGCGCAGCTCCTCGGCAGTGGTCGGAGTCTGGGATGCGGTCATGCCGCAGAACCTACCCGCACTAACGCGAACGCTACAAGGAAACGAGCCGTTAAAGTCTAGCGCCGCGCGTAAAATTTTTGCCCTGATTCAGCCCGATTTTCCCACTAGCCCCTCAGAGGCGCTTGGCGCTGCGGAAGAGCCCGGCGTAGAAGCCGTTGCCGTCGATGCGGGAGACACCGCCGTTGTCGCCGATGGTGGGGCCGTTCTGCTCCTTGCGGCTGGAGACGAACACGCGGTGGCCGTCGGTGTCCAGGCCCAGGTAGAGGGCGACATGGTCCATATGGTCGCCGGTGCGGTGATCCATCTTGAAGAACAGCAGGTCACCGGGTTGGAGGACATCGATGTTGGTGGGCCGGGTGTACCAGGGGCCAGGGCCCTGGATCTTGATCACATCGACGCCGACCTTGGAGCGTGCCATGCCGTTGGCGGTGCGCGGCAGGCCGTCGCCGAGGGTGTTGCTCGCCATCAGGGGGTAGCGGGCCCGGTAGCCCATGACCATGCGGATGAAGCCGGAGCAGTCCAGTGCCCGGTAGCGCTCCTTGCGCGCGGCCAACGTGGTGCCGTTGCGGAAGGTGTAGGAAATGCCCAGGTAGTCGTAGAAGTCGTTCTGCTCGAGACGGTCCACGCCGTCCGGTTTGAACGGCCCGAAGACCGCGTCGCCCGCGTACGGGATGCCCTGGGCGTCCTTCTTGACCGGCGCACCGGTCACGTACTGGAAGGCGATCGCGAAGAGGTCCTCCTTCTTGCTGCCGTAGTTCTCCTTGAACCAGTCCTTGAACCACTGCTCCTTCTCGGCGCCCTCGGCCCACGGCTCCGGCATCAGCCGCACCCAGTCCTCGGTGATCACCTTGGACTTGGTGTTGGCGGGCTCGCTGAAGGTGCGGGAGGGGCCGCGCAGGGTGGCGGTGCGGGCGTGGTCGGTGAAGGTGGCGAGAATCTGGCCGTTGTCGCCGCGCAGGATGGTGCGGGCGGGGTTCTTCAGCCGCTCCCAGGTCTGCTTGCCGCTCTGCTGGCCGGTGCCGTTCTCCAGGTTCGGCTCGTCGACGACGGCCTGGGTAGCGGGCGTCTTGTCCTGCTCGTCCTTCCTGAGCTCCACGGTCAGATAGCCGCTGGCGCCGAGCAGCGCGAGCACGGTGACGGCGTGCAGTACGGGGCGTTTCTTCTTCGGTGGCATGGGATCGGCTCCGGTGGTGGGTCAGGCGGACGGCATGACGCCGAGGAGGATTCCGGCGGTGAGGACGACATAGGCCATCAGCGTCACCGACCCGGTGGACAGCAGGGTGGCCCCCCGCGGCTGGCGGACCAGCTGGTAGGCGATCAGGCCCGGGACGATGAAGCCGAGGGTCTGGTTCGCGTACATCAGCGGGAACTCGATCGACAGGATGATCATCACGGTCGCCTGGAGGGTCACGCCGAGCAGCACGACCGCGGCGAAGAGCCGCTTACCGTAGAGGATCACGTACTTCTGCATCAGCAGCGTGCCCACATAGGTGAGCACCGTGACGCCGACGACCATCGCGGCCCGCTGGAGATCCTCGACGAGGGTCAGCGCCAGCCAGCCCGGGGTGATCATGCCGCCGGGCGAGAGGTTGGTGGTCAGGTAGCAGACCAGCGAGAAGAGCAGCCCGATCGCGATGCCGATGGCGGCGATCTCAGGGGTGAGGACGGAGGGGATCAACGGTGCTGCTCTCCTGGGTTCTGCCACTGCTGGGAGTCGTCGGCGGGCGGGGCGGGCGGGACGCGCGGCTCGAACAGGCCGCGGGGCTGCGGGGCGTCGGGGTGCCGCGGGGCGTCCGGAGCCGGTACGACGGCGGGCCAGGGCTCCCGGGAGCCCTGGTCGGGTGCCGTCCGCGGGTACGGCCGCTCGGGGGTGCGCTGAGCGGGTACGTGCACCGGGGCGTACCGGGTCTCGTACGCCTCCGGGTAGCCCTGGTACGGGTCCAGGCGGGGCGCGTACAGCTGGACCGTGTCCACGTACTCGACATGGCGCTCGCCGGGCGCCGACTCCGCCGGTGCCGCCGGGGTGTCATCGGCGCTCTCGTCGGGCGGCAGCTCGGCGAGGTGCTCCAGGAGGATCTCGCCCTGGCCGTGGATGTTGCCGATGGCGACCAGGGAGGAGTCGGGGCCGAGGCGGCCGAGCAGCTCGGCCATGAACTCCTCGGGATCCCGGCGGTCGCCGCCGAGGTCGACCGCGCGGTCCCGGTACTGGGCCGGGATGGCGTCGATGGCGGACTTGGCCGGGTGGCCGATGACGAAGACCTGCTCGGGGTCGAGGTCGGGGATGATCTCGCCCATCTGGCCGTTGCGCTCGACCCGGTCGGGGCGGCAGTTGATGACCACATTGAGCGGGCGGTGGATGGCGCCGAGGTCGAGCAGCTGGTTGATGTTCATCAGCGTCGACTCGGGGTCGTTGGCCGCGAAGACGTTGGCGAAGCGCAGCTTCTTGCCGTCCTCGGTGGCGTAGCGCTCGACGGAGAGGACGCCGGGGTCCGGCGGGGCGTCGTACATGCCCTGGAGGGCGGTCGCGCGGTCGACGCCCACCAGCTCCGCGACGGTGAGCGCGATGGCCACGTTCTCCTTGAAGGTGAACCAGCTGAAGCCGCGCAGCTCCTCGTCGCTGACCGTCTTGGGGTCGGCGTAGATCAATTGGCAGTTCCGGGCGTCCGCCTCCTCCTGGAGGATGTCGAACCGGTCCTGCTCGGCGGTGACGCAGATGCCGTTCTCCGGCATGGACCGGCACAGCGAGCGCGCCACGTCGTCCAGCGTGGGGCCCATCTCGGCCAGGTGGTCCTCACGGACGTTGCACAGCACGCCGATGGTGGAGCGGATCAGCTTGGACTGGTTGATCTCCTGGAGCGCCGGCATGACCGCCATGCACTCGATGACGAGCGCGTCCGGGTTGTAGGCGGCGGCGCGGCGCACGATGCCGATCTGCTCGACCACGTTGGCGATGCCGAACTTGCGGTAGACGGGCTCCTCGGTGGCGTCCGGGTGGATGAAACGGGCCGCCGTACCGGTGGTCTTGGCCACGGTGGTCAGCCCGCCGCCACGCAGGGCGCCCGCGCACAGCCGGGTGATGGAGGACTTGCCGCGGATGCCGTTGACCAGGACCCGGGTGGGGATCACGTCGAGGTTGGTCTGGTGCCGCCGCTGTTCGACGATGCCGGCGATCAGCAGAACGGCCTCGCACACCACGAGCACGGTGTAGAGGAAGAGCACGGTGGGGCCTCAGTTCCTTCCGACGCCGGCGGGGGTCCGGCTGCCGCCGTCCCGTTTGCGGGGCTGCCCCTGGAGCTGCTGCCGGATCAGCTCCAGGCTGCGGACCACGGCGCCGACCTCGTCGTGGTGGCGTGGGAACAGCACGGTCTTGCGGTCGCCCGCGGCGAGCGCCTCGGCCTGTCCGGCCAGGGCGCGCAGGGGCCGTACGACGACGATGTGCAGCCAGCCCAGGCAGGCGGCCGCGGCGGTCAGCCCCAGCAGCCCGGCCAGCACGGTCCGGTTCTGGAGGCTGTACTCGGGGATCGCCAGGCCCGAGGCGGGCTGCCAGCTGGCCAGGCTCCACTGGAGCGACTTGGCCGCGCCGCCGCCGCTGAACGGCGCGACGGCCGCGACCCGTACCGTGCCGCCGCGCTGGACGGTGGCGCCGGCCTGCTTGGCGGCGAGCAGCGAGCTCATGTGCGAGGGCGCCTTCTCGAAGGCGATGTAGCCGGAGTCGCCGCCGATGACCCGGCCCTTGGCGTCCACGACGCGGACCTCGCCCATGCCCTGACGGCCCAGCAGCGCGTTGACGAACTCAATGCGGAACTCGCCGACGACGGCGGCGCCGCCCCGGCTGGGCGCCTTGGCGGTCGCGGTGACCACGGGCTTCTTGCCGCCCTCGCCGGTCACCTCGATGGCCTGCTTCGAGGGGCCCTTTCCGTCCTCGTGGTGGGGGCCGTCACCGGCCCGCGCGAGGATCTCGCCGTCGGCGCCGAGGACGTATATCGACTGGTAGCGGTCGTGGTCCTGCATGGTGCGCTCCAGGACCTTCTTCATGTCCTCGGGCGTGGTGCGGTCCCCGATCAGGGCGGCGACCGCGGAGAGGTCGGCGTGGCCCTCGTTGAGCGCGCGGCGTACCCGGTCGCTGAGGGTGACGGTGCGGGACTTCTGGTCGTGGACGAGCTGGACCGGGACCTTGACGGAGGAGTCGGCGCGGTTGAGCACCAGCATCAGCGGGACCGACCAGACGAGCAGCAGGACGGCGCAGACGGCGAGCAGGGCGCGGGCGCCCAGGCCCTTGCGCACGGCCGGGCCCGGGGCGTCGGCGGGCTCGCCCTGGAGCTGGCGGCGCAGCCGCTCGAGGGCGGCGCCCACCCGGGCCGCCTCGCCGGCCCTGGGCACGCTCACCGGTCGGGCGAGGTCGCCGCGGGTGAGGCGGCGGCTCTCCAGGAACAGCCGGATCAGCGGGCGCTGCACGGTGCCCAGCAGCACCATCACCGCGAGCCCGCCGATGAGCAGCAGGGCGCCGGCGGCGGCCACGCCGAAGGCGGGGCGGGTGATCTGGGAGACCTTGGCGGAGACGTCGACCTCGGTGACGACGGTCAGCCCGAGGCTGCTGGCGGTGGTGGGCTCACCGGGCTGGGGCGGGGTGAGCGTGGCGTAGCCACCGACGGTGCGGACGTCCTCGGCGGCGCCCCCGGTGAGGTGGCCGCTGACGCCGGTGTAGCCGCCCGCGCCGGGCTCCTTGGCCTTGATGGGGTGCTGCCGGCCCTTGCGCGCGGCGGTCTCGGCGAAGGAGGCGAGCTGCTTCCTGGCCCGCTCGCCGTCCAGGGCGCCGTGGCTGGAGAGCAGCCGGCCGGTGGAGTCGACGACGCCGATGGCGCGGCCCGGGCCGAGGTCGACGCCGGGGAAGCTGAGGGTGCTCGAGGCGACGAGCAGTTGCTGCGGCCGGCCCTTCCAGGACAGCAGGGCGGGGATGATCAGCCGGGTCTGGCCGTTCTCCAGGCGGACCATGCGCGGGGCCAGCCCGTCACCGCGGGAGAGCTTGCTGAGATCGATCGCGGTCAGCGGCACGTTCTCGCCGCGGGCGGCGAGCATCTTGCCCGACTTGATCTCGATGACGGCGGTGCCACGCCACTTCTGGTAGACCTCGCCGACCTTGTCCAGGACGGTGTCGGCGGAGACCGGCTTGCCCTCGTTGAAGAGGGTCGCGGTGCCGATGAGGTCGGTGACCGACTCGTCGAGCGACGCCCGCAGGGCGATGGCGCCGTCCTCGGCGACGTACTGCTGCGAGGTCAGGACCGCCTTGGGGACCAGGGCGTTGTCCGGTTTGCCCAGGGTGAGGGCGGTGATCCCCGCGAGGGAGAGAAGCAGAACCGACAGCACGGCTATGGGGGGACGAATACCTCCCACAAGCGACATGTCGGCCCTTCGGCGGACCTTGTGCCGCCGCTTCGAACGCGAAGCGGCCACGGATGGGCTCCTCTCATGCAACTCACACCACACAGAGCGCACTCGAGTGCGATCCGGACCGTCAGACAGCCAGACGGATCAAAGGGTTGCACATCTTAAAGAAAAAACGAGAAAACCTGTTTGGTCCTGACCAAGACTGGGCAAACGCGCTCTTGCATTCTTTGCCGGTCGTTCACTGGGACGTCATCCTTCGCCCGTCTCATCCCGATATGCCCTTGTAAAGCGGGCGGTTACGATGAGGCGGTCATGGCGAAGGTACGAGCGAGGGCGATCATCGTGGCGGCCGTCACGGTTGCGTTCGGCCTGCTCGTGGCGGGATTGAGCACGAATACGATCGCCTGGTGGGGTGGAGACGACAACAGCCGCGCGTCGGACGGCGTGCGGGCCCTCAAGGTCCCGCTGGAGCGCAGGATCACCGACTTCACGGCCGGGCTCGCCCCCGACGCCGACTACCGGGAGCCGCGCCGCGCCGAACGCCGGGACGTCGCGGACGCGGTGGGCCTGGTCCTCGACGGACACCCGGACCGCGCCCGCCCGCTCCTCGCCGACGTCGGCTTCCGGCTCCGTACGCTCACCGACACCGACACCGACACCGGCACCGGCCGCCGCTACGCCGAGCTGTCCGACCGCACCGCGGACGGCCCCGACCCGCGCGGCTGGGCCCGGGTCTATGTGGACCTCTCCGCGCCCGTCCGCTGGTCGGTCCAGGTGCCGCACCCGGTCTCCGACGCGGACACCGAACGGCTCGGCGCGCGCGTACTCCTGGACTCCCCCGGCGGCGTCCTGGTGCTCGCGGGCGCCCACCGCAGGGCCGGGGACGACGATGCCGCCGACGCCGCCCACCGCACGGACTCGGTCTTCGACGCGGTCTGCGACGAGCTCGCCCGGCGCGGTCTGCCGGGCGTCCAGATCCACGGCTTCGCCGACGACTCCGCGCCGGGCCGGGACGTCGTCGCCTCCACCGGCAAGGGCCGGGCAGGCCGCCCGGACGCCCGCCGCCTCGCGACCGCACTGACCGCACGGCACTTCTCCGTCTGCCGCGCCTGGGTCCGCAGCTGCCCCCTGGAGGGGCGCGACAATGTCCAGGGCCGCAGGGCCGCCACCGACCATGTGCCGTTCCTGCACATCGAGTTCGCGCGCTCGGTGCGCGCGAGCGACCCACGGATGCGGCGCGCGGTGGCGGCCATCGGCACGGTGACCGGGCGGTGGGCAAAGGACGACGTGGACTGACCGCCCGGCGGGCCTTTCCCCTCCCCGCCCCTTCCCACAACCAGGGGCTCCGCCCCTGGACCCCGAGACCTGGGGCGGAGCCCCACCACGCGGCGGAGCCGCATGGATGCTGCGGGAAGGGGCGGAGCCCCGGATCCGGGGTCAGGCCCGGGGCGGAGCCCCCATCCGGGGTCCGGGGCGGAGCCCCGGTTTTGGGGAGGGGTGGGGAGGGGAACGCCCGCCGCAGGCGTCCTAGGCGTGGGTCGGGGTCACCGTGAAGGCGGTCTTCACCGTCTGCGTCACGCTGTTGCCCGCCGCGTCCGTCCCGGTGACGCGTAGCGAGGCGTCCCGGCCCGCCGCCGGGGCCGGTGTGGTCCAGTCCGCGCGGAACCGGCCCTTGCCGAGCGCCGCGACGGCCGCCGCCGTCCACCGCTCGCCGCCGTCGAAGGACACCTCGACCTTCGCCCTGGTGACCGCGGGCGCGGCCGCCGCGCCCGGTGCGTGCCCGAAGCCGACGACGAGGTGGTCGTCACCGGCCGGGCTGGTGCCGTCCAGCGCCGCGTCGAGCCGGTAGTGCGGGACGACGACCGGCAGCGCCGAGCACTCGGCGGGCCCGTCGTACTCGCCCGCCTCCGAGACACAGGTCCAGTTGTCCGGCACGGTCTGGGCACCCGAGTGGCCCGAGGAGAAGGTCCACTCGGTGTGCGTGGTCAGCGACTGGTGGAACTCGCCGTTCGTCCTGGTCTGGTCGTACACCACCGTGTACGGGGCCTTCCCCGGCGGCACGGTCAGGACGCCACCGGAGACGCCGTCGCCCTCGTACAGGGTCGTGTCGCCGGAGACCACCGCGAAGTGCGAGGAGGTGATGTCGGACGGGAACGCGAGGGCGTGGTGGCCGGCGGAGTCCATGACCGTGGCCGGGGAGAAGGTGAGGGCGTCGCCCTTGCGGCACGCCGCGCAGTACCACGCCTCGTCCTCCGCGGCGCCCCGCGCGGGCTCGGTGAAGCCCGGGGCGAGCGGGCCGCGCAGCCAGTCGACCGTAGTGGTCCGGCCGGGCCGCAGGGTCTGCTTCTCGGACACGAAGCGCCGCTCCCCGGCCTTGAGCCAGTCGTGGTAGGAGGCGCCCGCCGAGCCGCCCACGTACTCGATCCGCCGCGCCGGCGTCTTGAACGGCTCGGACAGCGCCTCGCCGCTCGATTCGTACGGCAGATACATCAGGCGTGCGACCTCCTGGGCGCGGCCCGGCGTATCGCTGTGGTAGTTGGTCCGCACGGTGGCCAGTTGGCGTCCGCTCACCTTGTAGTGCTGGTTCTTCGCGATCACACCGGCGGGGTTGGCCAGCTTGAGGTCGTAGGAGTAGGGCGTGGCCGCGTCCGCGGGCGCCTTGCGGTGGGTGTAGACGTTGAAGCGCAGATCGCCGGTGGTGACGGGGCGGCTGGAGGGCTGTACGTAGACGGGCGCGCCGCTGGAGACGCCGACGCCGCCGTTGACCGCCACCTCACCCTTGGTGTCGTCGCGCAGGTAGTGGAGGATCAGCTGGTGCTCCTCGGCCGGGCGCGGGGTCGAGAAGGTGACCCGCTCGGTGGCCTTGCGCAGGTCGAGCACGACATCGGTCCCGGCGGCGCCGTCGGGGACGGTGAACTCGGCGGTGGCCATGCGGACGCCGGTCGACTCGCCCGCGCCGTCGAAGGTCGGGGCGGAGACCATGGCGCTGTAGCGGCCCGCGGGCACCTCGGCCTTCGCCTCGCCGTCGACAGCATCGAGGGACGGCTCGCTGTAGCGGGTGGCGTCATCGACGTTGGCCAGGGCGAACGGCGTGGTGCCCGGGAGGGGCTTGCCGTCCATACCGAGCACGGTGACCTTCACGGTTTGGTCCGCCACCGAGTGGTCGGCCCGCGCGTGGTCGGCCCGCGCGTGGTCCGCCCCCGCGGCCGGACGTGCGGCGGCCCGTCCACCGGCCGTGGCGACCGCCGGTACGACGGAGGTGACGCCACCGAACAGCGGGCGGTCACCGACCGAGCCCTCCGCCGCCTCGGCGCCGACCTGCTTCGCCAGCGCCGCGCCGAAGGCGGGACCCGAACGCGGCGCCGTGGCGCCGCCCTTGGCCTCGACCCGTACCGGGGTGGTGGTCACCCCGGCCTCGGCGAGGGCGGAGACGTTGAACAGCGCGGGGTCCAGGGTGCGGCCCAGATACGGCAGCGCGGTCAGCGGAATGACGAAGACATCGTTGTCCAAGCGGCGGGTGACATAGTCCGCCTCCGCTCCCGGCCGTGGCGCCACCACGACGCTCCCGTCCGCGCCGAGCGTCACGCGCTCGCCGGTGACCAGGGTGACGGTGTGGGTGACGGTCTGGGCCGTGGCGTCAGGAGCCGGGGCGGCCACGGCGGTTGGGACGCGCTCCGCGGGGGCGGCGAGGGCGCCGGGAGCGGGGCCCGCCGCCAACCCGAGGGCGGCGAGGACGCATCCGGCCGTGAGGGCGCGGACGCCGCGCGCTCCGGCGCCGCGCGCTCTGGCACCACGCGCCGCGGTCCGTCTGATCCGTCGGTACCACATGAGGCAGATCCTTCCGTGACGGGGGATCAAGGACGTTGACGCCCACAGGTTCGTCTCCGGAAGAGATCACTTACAGGTACGGACCAAAGCTGGCCGAGAACCGCCGCTCCGAGGCGTTAACCGAGCGCCCGTCACCACCCGCCGCCGGCGGTTCGGTGTGGACTGCCATCCGCTCCAACCAGACTGCCGAGCAGGCTCGGGCCACCGCCGGTGAACTGGTCGGTGCCCAGCACGGTGAGCAGGTCGAGTTTCTCGCGGCTCTCCGTGCCCGGCGTGGCGGTGAAGATGAGAAGCGACTGGCCCTGGTCAGGCTCGAGCAGGAGTTGGCAGTAGAGGTCGAGCTGTCCCACCTGGGGATGGACGAATCGCTTGGTCTCGCTCCACCGCAGGCCCACCTCGTGGCGCTCCCACAACCGGGCGAACTCGTCACTGGCGCTCAGCAGGGCGTCCACCAGGTCCGCCGCGGGGGAGCCGGGGCCGTCCCGGGTGGCGGACGCGCGCAGCAGGGCGGCGTTGGTCCGGCTGTTGTGGTCGTGCTCCTCGGGGTGGTACCGCTCACGGGCGGCCGGATCGGTGAACCAACGGTAGGTCGCGCTGCGGGCATTGCCGGTGTACTGGGTCTGGTCGCCGAGCAGTGCCACCGCGGACGGCGTCTGCACCAGTGTCTCGCCCAACGGGCCCATGACCTGAGCGGTGGTGCCGGCCAAGCCGTCCATGACCCGCATCAGCCCGGGGCTCACATGCTGAAGCCGCAGGTCGCGGCGGGCGGTGCGATACCCGGCGAGGAGGAACAGATGATCGCGTTCATCCGGGGTCAGCCGCAGGCCGCGCGCGATGGCCGCGATCATCTGCTCCGAAGGCTGCGGCCCGTCGCCCCGCTCCAGCCGGGCGAAGTAGTCGGCGGACATGGTGCACAGCTCCGCCACCTCCTCGCGTCGCAGGCCCGGGGCGCGTCGGCGTTGGCCGCGGCGCAGTCCGACGTCCTCCGGTTGCAGCGCCGTACGCCGGGTGCGCAGGAAGGCACCCAGGGACGAGCGGTCAAACGTATGGTCCATGGTCCCCATCGTTGACCATGCGGCGCGGCTCAACCACGACCTGCCATTCAGTGGTTCCGCATGTCCTTCCGGTGCCCGTGGTGCGGCGAGTTCACTGTCGTCGCGATCACCGGTCGCCCCAAACCCCGAATCCCGAACCCCGAACCTCGCAACCTCGCAACCTCGAACCGCGGAGCCAGGACCATGACCCGTTGCACGACGGCCAGTTGGACAGCGAACGACCTCCCGGAGATGACCGGTCGTACGGTGGTGATCACCGGCGCCGGCCGTGGCCTCGGCCTGATCACGGCGCGTGAACTGGCTCGGGCCGGTGCCCGCGTGGTGCTGGGGGTACGCGACACCGACAAGGCCCGCCGGGCCGTCGCCGACCTGCCAGGCACCTTCGACATCCGGCCGCTCGACGTGTCCGATCTGACCTCGGTGCGCGCCTTCGCCGCCTCCTGGTCCGGCGCCTCCTGGTCCGGCGACATCGACATCCTGATCAACAACGCCGGTGTGATGGACATCCCCGCCGCGCGCACCGCCGACGGCCTCGACCTTCAGACCACCACCAACCACACCGGCCCCTTTCTGCTGACCACCCTGCTGCTCGAGCACATCACCGACCGCGTGGTGCACGTCACCAGCGAGCTGCACAAGCAGAGCAGGATCGATCTGACCGACCTCGACTGGCGGACGCGCAAGCACAACGGGATGCGGGCCTACCAGGCGTCGAAGCTCGCCGTCGTCCTGTTCTCGCTGGAGCTCCAGCGCCGGCTGACCGCCGCGGGCAGCCCGGTCCGCTCGGTGCTCGCCAGCCCGGGGATCGCCCGCACCGCGCTGGCGTCCCACTCCCGGTCGAACGTCATCAACCGGCTCACCTTCCTCACCAACGACCCGGAGCGCGGAGCACTGTCGCTGCTCTACGCCGCCACCCAGGACGTCCCCGGCAACTCCTACATCGGGCCGGACGGCCCGGGCGGCTTCCGGGGCTCGCCGACCATCCGCCGTCCGGGCAAGGCCGGGCTCGACCCGGCCATGGCCGGGCGGCTGTGGGACGCGACCGCCGAGCTCGTCGGGACGGTCGCCCGTTGAGCCATCTGGACGCCTGGTGTGAGGAGAAGCCCCGCAATGACCTGCTATCAGCAGGAGCGGCCGGATTTTCCAGCACACCGTACACACCGGAAACTGCCGTTAACCGGATGGTGTTCGCAAAGGGCTTTTCTCAGGGCCACTCAGCGCAATGGACTGTGACTTCTCAAACCACCGGCGACATTTGGCGTCCGAGCCCTGTCCTCTTACGACATGCCTGATTTACGTTTCTCTTTTCTCGCACCACCACGCACAGCATCACCAGGCACACTTACAGGGGAACCGTGCTCACTCAGGACTCGACCACGCAAGGCGCCGAGAGCGCACCGGATACGGGGGCACCGCAGACCGGCGAGCGGCCCAAAGCGCCCGCCCGGTCCAAGAAGGCCGCCATTCTCGGCTGGGTCGTCACGCTCAGCCTCAATGTCGTCGCACCGATCGTCACGTACAACGCACTGCGCGACCACGGCTACAGCGAATTCGCCGCGCTGCTGATCAGCAGCGCCTGGCCGGTGGTCGACGGCGCCGTCCATCTCGCCTGGCGCCGCCGTCTCGATGAACTCGCCATTGTCACCCTGGTGTTCATCGTGATCACGGCCGTGGTGTCGACCGTCGGCGCGCACTCGGCCCGCGCACTGCTGATCAAGGACTCATGCGTCACCGGGCTGTTCGGTGTGCTGTGCCTGGCGACGCTGCTGGCACCGCGCCCCCTGATGTTCTACCTGGGGCGCAAGTTCGCCACCGACGGCACCGAGGCGAGCACCGCCTGGTGGAACGGCCTGTGGCACGTCGACGGCTTCCGCAAGGCCATGATGACGATGACGACCGTCTGGGGCGTGGCCTACTGCGTCGAGTCCGCGGTCCGGGTCGTGCTGTCGTACACCCTCAGAACCGACACCATGGTGGTCCTGAGCCCGGTGCTGATCTACGCCGTGCTGGGCTCCCTCGGCACATGGACGGCTCTCTACGGCAGGCGGTCGCGCCGCAAGGGCCAAGCCCGCGCCGCCGCCGCGGCGGCGGCAGCGGAGGCAGCGGCGGAGGCGACCGCGGACCCCGGGACCAAGGCGGAGCCGGCAACGGCCGCCGAGGGCTGACCGGCCGTCCGACGCCGGAAGGCCGGGCGCGGAGAACTCCGGCGTCCGGCACCGACGTTGGTGTGGCAAGCTGTTCGCCAGTCGAACGCGGGCGGGGGCCGTGACGGTCGTCGAGAGGAGACTTGCGTTGACGGAGAACGGCTTCCGCGCCGAGGAGATCGATACCAGCAGGCCGCATCCTGCCCGGATCTACGACTACCTGCTGGGCGGCAAGAACAACTACGAGGTGGACCGCGAGGCCGGTGACCGGCTCGCCGCCGCGGCGCCCGAGGTGTGGAGCGGCGTACGGGCCAACCGCGACTTCCTGCGCCGCGCCGTGCGCCATGTGGTCGACAGCGGAATCCGGCAGATCCTCGACATCGGCACCGGGCTGCCCAGCTCCCCCAATGTGCACGAGATCGCCCGCGAGTCGGCGCCGGACGTGCGCGTCGCGTACGTCGACAACGACCCGATCGTCAACACGTACGCCAATGTGCTGCTGCGCGGCTCGGCCGCGACCAGCATCGCGCTCGCCGATCTGCGCGACCCGCGGGCCGTCCTGGACCACCCCGAGGTCCGTCAGCTCATCGACTTCGACCAGCCGGTCGCGCTGCTCCTCGTGGCCATCGTGCACTTCCTCACCGACGCGGAGCAGCCCGAGCGGGTCGTCGCCACCCTGCGCGACGCGCTGCCCGCCGGGAGCTTCCTGGTGCTCTCCCACGCCACGGACGACTTCGCCGACCGCAGCGCCGCCTCGGCCGTCTACGAGACCGCCACCGCCACCTTGAGCCTGCGGTCCCGGGACCGGATCGAGCGGTTCTTCGACGGGTTCACCCTGGTCGAGCCCGGTCTGGCCGAGGTCCCGTTCTGGCGCCCGGACGCCCCGCCGCCGACCCGGCCCGGGGAGATCGGCTACTACGGCGGGGTGGCGCGCAAGACCGGCTGAACCGCCGCGAACCGCCGCGCGCGGTCGGCGGTCGGCGTCAGGAGGGGCAGGCGTTCTTGGATCCGTTCCGGTAGGTGCGGTACAGGCCGGGCGCGCCCGGATCGCCGGAGCGTGCGCTCGACGGGAACTCGACCACAGGCACGGGCTTGCACACGGCCCATTGGTCGTTCTTGCCCGGGCCCTCGAACCCGTATGTCCCTCCGGCGCCGACCAGGCAGGAGCTGCACCCGTCACCGGCGATGCTCGGGATGATGAGGGTGTTGTACACATCGTCCTTCGTCGGGATGCTCAGCGCCTCCGGCGCCTTCTTGCCGCCCTCGTTGATCTCGGCGAAGGTGCGGTCCACGGCGCCCGCGAGCAGCGTGAAGGCGTCGTGGTACATCACGGCGTAGCCGTCGTCGAGCGCCTTCTTGCCCAGCTTGTGCTGGGCCCCGATCTCCTCGAAGCTGTCGAGGAAGCGGCCGAGCGCCTTCTTGGGCTTGGCCTTCCCCGCCCACCAGGCGGGGTCGACGGCGGAGGCGTCGACGATCGTGGCGCGTGCCTCGTCCAGCCATCGGCGGGGCGCGTCCCCGGTGAGCGTGGGCTCCAGGCCGATGCCGACCTTCAGGATGCGCAGCGTCGTGGTGCGCCCACAGCTGCCCTCCTGCGCCATGCGCTCCATGAAGGCCGGCAGGTCCTGGTCGCGGCCCGCGAAGAAGACGGTGTCGGACTTCTCGTTGCAGATCTTCTGGACGGCGTCGGTGAACCGCTGGGGGATGCCCTTGTCGGTTCCGGAGGTGCCGGTGAAGTTCGAGTTGTGATTGGTCAGGTCGTACGCGTCGCCGAAGTGCCGTTCGAAGACGCTGCGCAGGTTCTGGGAGTAGACGTCCTCGCTGCGGTTGTCCCAGACCAGGAAGCCTCTGTGCCGGGCCGGTTTCCGGTCCAGGTAGAGCTTGAGGGCGCGGGCGAACTGGTCGTTGTTGGGCGAGGTCTTGAAGAAGTACGGGGAGTTCATGTTGGCCGCGGTGATGACCGGGCCGACGGTGGGGATGCTGTGCCTGCTGAGCGCGGCGATCGCCTTACGGGTCTCCGGTGTGCTGCTGGGGATGCCCGTCACGCCGACCAGCGGCGCCCGGGTGTCCTTGGTCAGCTCGGCCAGACGGTCGACGACGGGCTCCCATTGGTCGAGGTTGCGGCCGTCGGGGGCGAGCAGCAGCTGGTAGTGCGGTCCGCCGAAGCGGTTGGCCTGCCGCTGCGCGGCCAGGGCGCCCGCGATGCCGCGGCGGATCATGTCCGCCGTCATGGCGCTGTGGTCGTCCGCGGTGAAGGGCATCATCAGCGCGATCCGTACGTACGGGATCCTGGGTCCGCTCGGCGGGTCCTCCCAGTCCCGCTTCACCCGGGCGTTCTCGTCCGCCACCGCCCCGATGAGGCTTTCGATGCCCGGGTCCGCCTCGAAGGCCTCCTCGGTGACCCCCACGCAGTCCCCGTCGATGTCCCGCAGGTCGTCACCGCACCTGCCGGGGCCCTGCGCCATGGTGACGGCGATGGTGATCGCGGCGGCGGCCAGGGCGCCGATTCCGACGACGGCCAGCCATTCGAGCGGCCCCCACTCACGAGGATGACGGCGGAACAGACGGAGCAGCATGCTTCCTCACTGACCGGAGATAGGGAAGGGGCGCTTCTTCCGCGCCGCCGCGGGCCAGTTGCGGGCCGCCTGGCCCAGGACGGCGTGCCAGGACGGATGGCGCGGGGAGAGATAGGCCAGCTCCTCGCCGACCGCCTTGCACATATCGGGATCCGGCTCGGCGTGCGGCTCGGAGACATGCCACAGGGCGTGCAGCAGCCGGTTGACGCAGCGCTCGATCTCGTGCAGCTCGGCGTACCGGCCGTCGTGCGCGCCGAGGGCGATCTGCATCCGTTCGTCGGTCCACTCCTCGGCCGGTGGGGTGGGCGCGGTGGCCGCGTACTGGAGGCACAGCAGCCAGTGGGCGGCGGCATTGGCGTCCTTCTCCGACTGGAACTCCTCCGTCAGCATGGCCACCACCGTTTCGGCGTTTCCGGCCGCGAGGGTGTGCCGCAGCGCGTCGGCCTCGCCGCTCTCACCGCGCTGGGCGTGGTGCATCCGCAGGAAGCGGTGGATGTCCTGCCAGCTGCGGCCGTCCTCGGCGCGCGAGGAGGTGCGGCGCGCCTCGTGCACCAGCAGGGTGCGCAGCAGCGCGTCGGTGACCAGCGGCTGATCGGGCGGGGTGAGCTGCTGCCACTGCTGCTCTTCGAGGTAGTCGGTGGCGGAGTTGGCGGGCAGCTGGTCCGGGCCCTGGAGCCGCAGATGCTCGGCCAGCGCCTCGGCCGCGGTGCTGTCGCGGGCGAGCGAGAGCAGGGTCAGCCGGTCGCGCTGGCGCCGGTCAGGGAGCAGCCGCTCCAGGAGCGCCTCGGTGACCGGGCGGCCGTCCTTCGCGTTCAGTTCGAGGAGGTCGCGCGGGTCCACGCCGCGGCCCCGCTTGGTGGCGTCCAGGACCGCCGCGCACAGCACGGTGGTCACCGCGGGGTGCCCGCCGGTCAGGGAGTGCACGGCGGAGGCCAGATAGGGGTGGAGCGGCCGGGCGGGCCGGCCGGGCACCAGGAGGGGCAGGATGTCGTCCCGGCTCAGCGGGGTGAGCGGGACGGCGAGCAGCCCGGCGGACGGGGACAGGCCCCTGCGCCGCCAGCCGGAGGACTTCACCAGGTCGGGCAGGTCGCGGCGGACGGCGTCGGAGGCGTCCTCGGGTAGGCCGCCGAGGCGGGTGGCCACGACGACGAGCTCCTCGTGGTCGGGGCGCTCGGGCAGCGCCCGGTGTTCGAGGAGCAGGTCGAGGAAGTCCTGGCCGGACGGGCAGTGGGCGTCGTCGAGCAGGATGAGCGGCCAGGGTTCGCGGTTCCACCGCTGGAGCCTGCCGTAGGAGGAGGCGACATCGTGGAGGAAGGCGGCCATCAGGCTCTGCTCGGCCGCGTGCCGGAAGTCGCCGCCGCGCTGGAACCACTCCCCCAGCAGCACCAGCGGATCCTGGCCGTCCGCGCCCCGCGGGAAGCGCCCCCGGTACCACTCCTGTGCCGCGGCCGGCTGGTGCCGGTCGGTGTACTCGGCCACCACGGCGGCGGTGACCGCGTCCCGGCCCCACTCCGCGTCGGCCTCCGCGTCGATGGTCTCCAGACGGCCTTCGACGGCGGTGGCCCAGGCGTGTCTCAGCGCGTTCTCGTCCCCGCCGGCGAGGCGGCAGGCGAGCAGCAGCCGGGCGAACCGCAGACACGCGGCGTCCCGCTGCTCGCCGTTGCCGTGGTACCAGCCGGAGACGGCGAACAGGCCGGGCACCAGGACGGGGAAGCGACGGCGCAACGCGGGGGCGAGCCCGCACACCAGCTCCGCGAGGATCTCCACCAGGGTGCCGGCGGTGGGGGTGCCGCCGTCGGCCGGGGCGCGCGGGAAGGTGGCGGACTCGGTGGCCACGGCCCGGACGTGGGCCAGCGGCAGCCGGTCCCGATAGCGCGCCGCCAGCTCTTCCAGGACGGCGGTGCGCCCCATGCCGTGATACCCCGTGAGCAACACCACGGGCAGATCGCCCTGGTGCTCCCGGCCGGTCCGGGACCGCTCGTCGTAGGCCAGGCCGGTCAGCCGGGGAACGAGCGAGCGCAGCACCGGGTCCCGGCCATAGAGCGGTGACCCTTCCGATACGCCCATCCCGTTGCGACCCGCCTCAGTCGTCCGCCGCTGCCCGGCAGCCGTGACCTCGGAGACGGGCGGCACCGCTCCCCCGAGACATCAGCCGCTGACATCCGTACCAACTACGCCTACAATCCTGAATTTACCCCTTTGGTAAACATCCCACCAGGTGAACGCGGCACCGTCGGAGAGAGTGCCGGTCAGGGGTGCGGATAGATGTCGAGGTCGACGCTCTCGGGGAGCGAGTCCGCGCCGCGGATCTCGCCCGGGTAGACCAGCCGCACCCGGCGCAGCCGCCGCAGCCCGGCGAGGGAGGCCAGATCGAGCTCCGCCACCTGCGACAGATGGATCTCCTCAAGCCCCGGAAGCCGCCGGGCGATCCGCCGCAGCGGAACCGCGACACCGGCCCTGGCCCACACATCCAGATGGGTGACCTGGGGTATCTCGGTGCGGGGCGCGAACAGCAGCATGCTCAGCTGTTGCGGCGAGAGCGTCAGCTTGCGCAGTTGGGGCAACTCGGCGATGAGGGAGCCCCATTCGTCCGGCGTCAGCCGCTCGCTGGCGTCCTGGAGTCGCAGCTCCGCCAGCTCCCGGCACTCCACGATCCCCGCGAGCTGCGCCGCCGACGACGGCAGTGAGAGCAGCCGCAGCTCGGCGGGGCGGGGCAGGTCGGACAGGCCGCGCCAGGGCACCTCGGCCCCGATGAGAAGCCCTTCGAGCCGGGGGCAGTCCGCCAGCTTCAGCAACGGCTCGAACTGCGGCAGGTCCCGCAGCTCCAGCCGCCGCAGCCGGGGCAGCCGGGTCAGCGGCGCGGGGTCCTTCACGTTCCGGCAGCCCTGGAGGGCGAGGGTCTCCAGCTCGGGATAGGCGGAGAGCAGATCGAGGTCCTCCAGCTGGAGGGTGTTGCGCAGGCGCAGCTCGCGCAGATGCTGGGGATCGAGCGCGGCGCGGATCGCCTCGGGGGCGAAGTCGCCGTGCAGCCCGACGCGTTGATAGCCGGACATGGTGCGCAGGGCCTCCAGCTCGGCGTGGGAGCGCACCGTGACGATCTCCTCGGGCGCGGTGTCGAGGAGCGGCCGTACGATCTCCTCGGCGTACACCTTGGTGTCGAACCGGTCCCAGTGGGCGAGGAGCTGGGCGCGCACCGCGGGCTGGCCGGTGCCCAGGAACTCGCGGAGCCTGGGGATGGCGGCGTCCCCGCCGATCTGGCAGATCGCGTGGACCGTGGCCAGCTCCTCGTCGCCCTCCAGGTCCTTGGCGTCGGGCAGCAGGCCCAGCAGCAGCGGGCCGGTCTGCGCGAGTGACCTGGCCTCCCGCAGACTGCGCGGCGGAAGCAGCCGCGCGGCCCGGTCCTCGATGGCCTCGCGGACCGTGGGCTCCAGGCGGGTGGCCTGTTCGAGGGAGGCGAGCGCGAGGAGCCGTAACCGCGCCTGGATCGTCGCGTCCTGCTCCCGGTCGCCCCGCTCCCGCAAACGGGTCAGCAGGTCGGCACGCTCTTGGTGTCGAGCCTGTGCGACGGCCATCTGCACCACGTCCTCCCACTGGTCCAGGTGTGCGTTGTTCACCAGCATGCCCATATCGCGCTCCTCCAGCACGGCCCTGGCGCCCAGGAAGTCCTGGAAGGTGCGGTGAATGAAGTTGACCGCGCCCGGGGCGGGTTCGCGCAGCAGACCGGAGCGCTCCAGCAGGTGCTGAAGGGTCTCCTCCGCCGTTCCCACCTCCGCCAGACGGGGCACGGACGGCTGAAGCCGCCGCACCACGTTCACCGCGTCCGGGCGATCCAGCTGGGTGCGCTCGTTGCGGATCAGCCAGTACGCGAGCCTCTGGAGCGGCTCGGTGGCCGACTTCTGGTCCAGGACGGGCTTACGGCTGCGCCCGTACACCTCGCGCTCCAGGTCGCGCCGCTCCAGGAGCATGGAAAGCGCCGCCTCGTACAGGGAGGCGCGGCCCTGGGGCAGGAAGCCGCGCCGCTCCCGGTGCAGGGCGCAGATCAGGCCGCACATCAGCGGGTTGGTCGCCAGGCGGCTCAGCTCGGGGCTGCTGCGCAGGGACTGTGTGAGCGAGTCGCCGAGCTCCTGCGAGGCCCCCGCGGCCGTGTGCCAGCGGCGGATGAACTGCTTCATGTCGGCGGGCCGCATCGCGGCGAGCGTGAACTCCTGGAAGCCCTCGCGGGCCAGCCAGCCCCGTTCGAGGGCGGCGGGGCGGGAGGTGAGCAGCCACAGATTGCCGGGGAAGACGGCGAGCAGCTTCCTCAGCCAGGCCCGTACGCGGGTCCGGTCGTCCTTCGGGATCTCGTCGGCCCCGTCGATCAGGAGCACTCCGCGCCCGTGCCGCAGCACCCGCGCGGCCCAGCCGTCGGGCTCGGTGCCCACCAGCGGGCAGCCGATCCAGCGCAGGAAGTCGTCGGGCATCGGCAGTTCGGAGTCCTTGCGCGCCAGGGTGCGCAGCGGCAGCACGAACGGGACCCGCCCGAACAGCTGGGACAGCCCGCCCGGCACCCGCTCCTGCTGCGCCGTGGAGAGCGCGAGCCACTGGACGAGGGTGGTCTTGCCGGTGCCGGCGACCCCGCGCAGCAGCACCCGCTCCTGGGTGGCGAAGACCGCCTCGGCCGGGCCCGGGGCCCGCTCGGTCTCGGTGTCCCGGTCGGCGCCGGGCTCGCCGTTCACCACCGGCACCCGGTCGGTGCCATCGCGGTAGGGCCTGGCCTGGAGGCTCAGATACGCGGTCTCCAGCGGCCAGTCCTGGCCGTCCGGTTCGCGCAGGTCCACGCCGTAGATGGTGAGCCTGCCGTGGCACTCGACGACGTAGGCCGCGTACTCCTCCTCGAACTGTTCGTCCTGGCGGCTGATGTCGGGCAGCCGCCGCAGGATGGCGTCCAATTTCTCGCTCTGCTCCCGGATCTCGCGGCTCTGCTCGATCTGGGCTCGGGCCGCGAACCCGGGCCGCTGGCTGAAGAAGCGCATGAGGTGGACGCAGGCCGTCTCCAGGAGCCGGTCGTGGAAGCGGGCCGCGTCGTCGCTGAGCAGCCTGCGGGTGTCGGGGCCCGCGCGCCGGGACAGCTCGGCGGCCAGCCGCTCCGGGCCGAGCGCGAAGGCGTGCACGTCGTCCATGTCGAGATCGCCGAGCGCGTGCAGGGTGCGGGTCAGCGCCTGCCCCACGGAGTCGTGCTCATCGGCGCCGATCGGCGGATCGTGCGGCCCGGCGGCCCGCACGGCGCGGCGGACCAGCTCGCGGGCGAGCTTGTGCAGATCGTCCTCGGTGAGGGTGCGGTGCTCCTTGGCGAACGAGAGCAGCCGGCGGATCGGTACGGGCCGTTCGCCGTACTCCGCGCCGGGCGCGCTCGCGGGCGGCAGCAGCAGTCGTTTGATCACCGGCACGACCACTGCCGAAGCGATCCGCAGCCCCACCGTGCCGCCGTCCACAGCAGCCCCTCCCTCGCGGCGTCGGCGCGCGTCCCCCGCCGAGCCCGTACAACCGCTCACATCCCGCTCACCATAGCCGCGAAGACCCCTCCGGGGTCAGGGTTCAGGTCAGGGTCGGCGAGGCGCGGACTGCCGTGGCACCGGTACGGTTTGGCCCATGGATGTTTCCTTAACACATTCCGCCGACGACAACTCCGGGGCGTCGGCGGCAATCAGGACCACCGCACGCCAACTGCTGGTGAAACTGGGCGCCGGAGGGCTGTCCCCGGCCGCCGTCGCCCATGAGAGCGGCCTCTCCGTCAGCGAGGTGGAGGCCGTCTTCCCGCACCGGGACGATCTGCTGACCGCGCTGCTCATCGACGCCTACAACGACTCCGGCGCCGCGATGGAGGAGGCCGACCGGGCCGCCCTGGACGCGGGCGCGTCGGCGGGCGCACGGCTGCTCGCGGTCACGCGGGCGCTGCGCCGGTGGTCCTTCGCCAACCCCGGCGAGTTCACGCTGGTCTACGGCTCGCCGGTGCCGGACTACCACGCCCCGCAGGAGACCGTCCCGCCCGCCTCGCGCACCCCCGCGGTGCTGGCCGGCATCGTGCGGTCGGCGCTTGAGGCCGGTGAACTCACCGCGCCCCGGCGGGAGGTGCCAGGGCCGCCGCTGCTGCTGCCGGAGGCGGTGCAGCTGTTCGGCGGGGTGCCCGAGGCCCCGTTCTCGGACATCATCGAGCGCGGCATCGTGCTGTGGAGCAGCCTGATCGGGCTCCTGGTGTTCCAGGTCTTCAGCCGCACCCATGACAGCGTCCGGGACGAGACCGCGTTCTTCGACTACGCCGTCGCCGTCGCGGCCGAGGGGATCGGACTCGTGGTTCCCTTGGGCGAGAACACCGACTGAACCGTTCGCCGCGTCCGCGGCACCTGTGGGGGAAAGGGCCGTGAACACCATCAAGACTCTCTGCTTCGTCATCGCGGCGCTGTCGTCGTACGCCGCCCTCGTCTACCGGCTGTTCCAGGTCAGACGCGGCTGGCGGGACAGCGCCTACCGCACGCTGTTAGTCACCCTGCTGTTGCAGTGCCTCACCTTCACGATGGGTGCCGTCGCCATGGGGAGCGAGCGCTTCCTGGGCGTCGGCAACCTCGCGATCCTGGTAATGCACCTGTCGGCGGTCGCCTTCTGCGTCAGCGCCCAGATCATCCTGCTGCGCTGGGCGGCCGACGCCGAGGAGTCGGGGCGCAAGGCCCGGTACTGGCTGATCACCGGAATCGCCCTCAACGCGCTCCTCACGGCGCTCTTCCTGATCGCCGACGGCCCCGGCCGGCCGGCCGAGGACTTCAACACCGGCAGCGGCCAGCCGCTGGTCCTCACCTACCTCCTGGTCTTCATGGTCTCCCAGGCGGTTCCGTGCGTCACCATCCTGCGCCAGTGCGGGCCCTACGCCCGGATGACGAGCAAGACCTCGCTGCGGCAGGCCCTGCGGCTGCTCTCCGTCGCCGCGGTGATCCTCTTCCTGTACTGCCTGGCCCGGGTGGTCAACGTCCTCACGGCCGCGTGCGGACTCGACATCGGCGCCTGGACCCTGGCCGCCTCCGTCTTCAGCGCGCTGGGCATCGTCACCCTCTCGCTGGCCCTGACGATCTCCTCCTGGGGGCCGTCGGCCACCAGGCTGCTGGAGTGGGCGCGCGGCTACCGGTCCTACCGGGCGCTGTATCCGCTGTGGCGGGATCTGTACGAGTCCTCGCCGGACATCGTCCTGGAGCCGCCCGGGGCCGCGGTCTCCGACCTCAACTACCGGTTGCACCGGAGGGTCATCGAAATCCGGGACGGATGGCGGGAGTTGCGCCCCTACATCGACCGCACCACGAACGGCGACGGGAACGGCGACGGCGGGGCGGGCCCCAGGGGGAGCGAGGAGTCCCGGCAGGCGTTCGCCGAGGCGGCGCAGATCAGGCAGGCCCTGCACGCCAAGCGCGCCGGCACGATTCCCGAGGACAACGCGGACACCGGCGACTTCGAGGACCGCGACACGGACAACTTCACGGCCGAGGTCGTCTGGCTCACCAAGGTGGCCTCCGCCTACCGGCGGCTCGGCAAGGCGCGCTGAGGGCCGGCACGGCGCGCCGAGGGACCGAGCGCGCTGAGGGGCCGTAGGCACCTGCGCGCCGAGGGTGGATCCCGCCCGGTCTGCCCCCGTCAGGCCGAGCGGGACTTCCCCCGTGTTCCCCCGTGTCCCCCGTTTTCCTTCTTCCGAGCCGAGTGGGTGGCCCCACTCGGTCCGGCCCGGGTCCGGACCCGGAAGACCGGGCCGGACCAGGCCGACAGGGCTGGCAACCAACTCGGCCACCCCCGTGAGCGGAGTTAGCTGGCAGCTATCGGCGAGGTCCACGGTGGCGGAGTTGCGCCCGATTGTCAACTGACCGCTAATCTGCGAAACTGACGATTAGCCGGGGGCAAAGCGAGGAGGTGAGGGAGGGAGATTCGCATGTCCGAGACTGACGACCGGCCCATGCTGGCAGTGCGTCTGGACAACCTCTTCAAGACGGTTCGTCCCAAGGGCAAGCACTGGACCAACGCCGAGGTGGCGGAGGAGCTCAAGCGGGCCAACCCCGAACTGAAGGTCGGGGGCGTGTATCTGTCGCAGTTGCGGACGGGCAAGCGGTCCAATCCCTCACCGGATCTGCTGGCCGCCCTGGCACGCTTCTTCGGCGTGTCGGTGGCCTACTTCTTCGACGACGAGGTCGCCGAGTCGGTGCTCAGCGAGATCGCCGCCATCGAGGCGCTGCGCCAGGCCGGGGTCCGCGCCGTGGCGATGCGCGCGGCGGGGATGAAGAAGGAGAACCTCGAGGCCATCACGACCATCATGGATCAGTACCGGCAGCTCCAGGGCCTGCCGCCGGTCGCCGACACCTCGGACTCGGATTGAGGGGTGCGGCTGGGTGAGGAGCGCGGGCAAGGGACGGTCGGCCGATCACGACCGTCGCAGTCAGCTCAAGAAGCTCCGGAAGGCCGGTGCGCGGCGGATCGCCGACCTCGACCTCCCGGAGGTGGCCGATGTGGCCGATCTCTGCCGCCATCTCGGCGAGGTCCGCGGCCGTCCGATCACGCTGGTCCCGATGCCGATGCCGGCGACGCACCCCTGCGGCATGTGGGTCGCCGCCCGCGACGAGGACCTCATCTTCTATGACGCCAACACGACCAGCGCGCATCAGGAGCACATCATCTTGCACGAGCTGGGCCACATCATCTGCTGCCATCGCGGGGCGGGTTGGCTGGACGAGGCGAGCGCCCGCCTCCTCTTCCCCAACCTCGACCCCGACCTCGTGCGTGACATGCTCCTGCGCGCGACCTACGACGACGTCCAGGAGCAGGAAGCGGAGATCATCGCCTATCTGCTCTCCCAACGGGTGGGCGGCACCGAGGAGCGGCATGGCGCGCCCACGGCGGGAGCCGCCGGGGCAGCCGGGCAGGACGCCATGCTCAGCCGGATCGAACGCACCCTGATCTGAGGTTGATCCGACGGTGCCTCACTCATCCCCCGGTGGCCGCCACCTCCTCGGCCAGGATCGCCACGGTGCGCCGGATGTCGTCCTCACGGTGCTCGCTGGTGACGAAGAACCGCAGCCTGGCGAGCCCCTCCTCCACGGCGGGGTGGAAGATCGGATCGGCGATCACACCGCGGTCGAACAGCCGGTCCGCGATGCGCAGGGTTCGCGCCGAGTCGCCGAGGAGACACGGCACGATCGGGGTGTGGGCGCTGGTGCCCGTCGCCAGACCGGCCGAGGCGGCCAGGCCGAGGAAGAGCTCCGCGTTGCGCCGCAGGGCGCGTACCCGGTGGGGTTCGGCGACGATCAGCTCGGTGGCGGCCAGCGCCGCGGCCGCGTTGGCCGGGGTCAGGCCGACGCTGTAGACGAAGCCCGGCAGCGTGTGCCGCAGCCACCGCACCATCCGGGCCGAGCCGCCGAGATAGCCCCCGCAGCTGGCGAACGTCTTGGACAGGGTGCCCATCCACAGGTCCACATCGGCCCGGTCGACGCCGAAGAACTCGCCGACGCCACGGCCGCGTTCGCCCACGGTGCCGATGCTGTGCGCCTCGTCGACCATCAGCAGGGCGCCGTAAGCCCGCTTCAGCTCGATCACGGCGGGCAGGTCCACCAGGTCGCCGTCCATGCTGTACGCGCCCTCCACGACGATCAGCACCCGTCTGAACCGGGACCGGTTGCGCCGCAGTGTGTCCTCCAGCGCGCCGATGTCGTTGTGGGCGAACGGGCGCCGCGCCGCGCCGGACAGGGCGCAGCCCTGGAGGATGCTGTCGTGGGCGAGCGCGTCGTGCACCACCAGGTCCCGCGCCCCGACGAGGTGCCCGATCGCGGTGACGTTGGTGGCGTGGCCGCTCACCAGCGCCAGGCAGTCCGCGGTGCCGAGGAAGTCGGCCAGCGCCCGCTCCAGCCGTACGGTCAGCTCCCGTTCGCCGGAGAGCACCCGGCTCGCCGAGACCGAGGTCCCGTACCGGTCCACCGCCTGGTGCACGGCCTCGTTGACCGCCGGATGGCCGGAGAGCCCCAGGTAGTTGTAGCTGCCGAAGGACAGATACGGCCTGTCGCCGATCATGGTCGTATCGCGGATGGTGCCCTGGTGGACGCGGAAGTACGGGAAGCCCGCGCCGCTGCCGGTGATCGTGCTCAGGCGCTCCTCGAACTGGCGCACCTCGGGGAAGTCATCGGGGCACGCGGTCGCCGCGTCCCAGTCGCCGTTCTCGTCCCCGTCCACGTGCACGTCCCCGTCCCCCCGTGTCTCCCGGGGCGGTGGCCCACCGAGGACGGGCTCCCCGGTGGGATCCCCGGTGAGATGCGGATCGACCAGTCCGACCAGCCGTGCCACGGTGAGGTCGGGGGCGAAGATCTCCTCGGTGCGGAATCCCGGTATCCGCTTGCCGATGTTGACCTCCAGCTCCTGGAGCATCAGGGAGTCGAAGCCGAGGTCGGTCACCAGCTCCATCCGCTCGGTCAGATCGGCGAGCGGGAAGACGCCGGTCCGCGAGAGCTCTTCGAGCACGATGGACGCCGCGGAGCCGCCACCGGCCCGCGCGTCCACCGGCCCGGTCCGGCCCTCTCCCACCGCCACGGGGGCGGGCGGGGCCTCCGCCGGGGCGCGTGCCGACTCGTCCACCGCCCAGTGGTGGCGCGGGGCGAGCGGGCTCGGTGGCAGGGTGCAGGGAGGTATGTGCTCCAGCACCGGGCGGAGCCCCGCGCCGGTGACCGCGCGCTCGGCGAGCCGGGCCAGCGCGGCCGAGCGTTCCCCAGCGGACGCGGCCGAGCGTTCCCCAGCGGACGCGGCCGGGCGTTCACCGGCGGACAGCGAGCCCGGCACGGCCGCCTCCGGCTCCGCCCCGGGTGGCACGGTGCCGGTCAGCTGCCCCGGCCCGAGCCGCCCGGTGCGGCCGGCCGCCACCGCGTCGGCGGCGGCGGTCAGCTTGGTGACGGCGTCGGCGGTGTCCTCGGCCACCAGGGCGAGGCGTTCGGCGAGCGGAGCCCGGCGGGCCAGGGTGTCCGCCACCCCGGCCAGCGGCGGCCGGTCCTGGTCGAGGGTGTCGGCCAGCTCCCGGGCGTAACGGACCAGCCCGGCCCGGTCGCGGGCGCTCAGCACCAGCAGTCGCGGCCCCTCGTCCGGTGCGGGGCGAGCCGGTGCGGTGGCGCACTCCTCGACCACCAGATGGACGCCGGTGCCGCCGAAGCCGAACGCGCTCACCCCCGCGCGGCGCGGCTGCCCGGACTCCGGCCATACGGTGGGCTTCGTCGGGACGATCAGCCGCGCGGCGTCGAGCCCGGAGCGGTCGGCGAGGTCGAACTCCGGCTGAGGCGGTATCACTCCCCGGTGCACGGCCAGCACGGTCTTGACGAGCCCCGCCATCCCGGCGGCGTTGAGCGCGTGTCCGACCACCGCCTTCACCGCGCCGAGGAAGGCGGGTGCGCCCCGCGTGCCCCGCAGTTCGCCCAGGACACCGACCTCGACCGGATCGCCCACGGTGGTCCCGGTGCCGTGCGCCTCGAGGTAGCCCACCGCGTCCGGGGTCAGATCGGCGTCGCGGTAGGCCCGGCGCAGGGCCCTGAGCTGACCGGCCGCCTGGGGGTGCATTCCGCCCTGTACGGTCCCGTCGTTGGCCGTGCCCACGCCCCGTATCACCGCGTAGACCCGGTCGCCGGCGGCCAGCGCGTCGGACAGGGGGCGCAGCGCCAGGACCCCGGCGCCCTCCCCCAGGACGAAGCCATCGGCCTCCGCGCCGAACGGCAGGCATCTGCCGGTGCGCGAGATGGCGCCGATCCGGCACAGCCCCACCAGCAGGTCGGGGGCGAGGATCAGCTGGGCGCCGCCCGCGAGGGCGATGCGGCAGCGGCCCGCGCGCAGTGCGAACACGGCGTTGGCCACGGCCATGAGGCCACCGGAGCACGCCGAGTCCAGCGCATAGCTCTCGCCGTGCAGATCGAAGACCGAACTGACGGTGTTCGGCCCCATGTTGAGCAGGAGTCCGGCGACGGACGAGCCGTGCAGCCCGTCCACCGCGCGGACCGTCTCCGGCCACCGGGGATCGGTGGCCCGCGCCCCGAACTCGCCGCCGGTCAGCTGGCGCATCCGGATGCGCATGGTGGTGATCTCGCGATAGCCGCTCTCGGTGAGCGCCGTGATCACCGAGGTCTCCTCGCGGTCGAAGCCCTCGGCCTCCCATCCGGCGTCCTGGATGGCCTCACGGGTCAGGTCGATCAGCAGCCGCCCTTGCGGATCCATCGATCTGGCCCGGCGTGGCGGGATGCCGTAGTGCGCCGCGTCGAAGTGGCCCACGTCCGGCAGCAGCGCCATGGTGTCCGTATAGGTAGCCGATGTGTCACGTAAGTTGTCGCTGAGGAAGGTGGCGGTGCGCCATCTGGAGTCCGGGACGGTGGCGAACTGCGCCCGCGGTTCATTGAGCAGCCGCCAGTACTGGTTGACGTTCCGCGCCCCCGGGAACCGGCAGGCCATTCCCACGATCGCGACGTCATCGCGCCGCGTTCCGTTCGCGCCCACGGTGGATTCCTTCGCTGTCACGGCCGTCGCCCGGCGGTGGCCAGTCGCTCGCGCCACCACTCCACCGTCGCCTTGACCTGATCGTCGACGGGGGTGGCGCGCACCGCGAACTCGGCTTCGTAGGCGCTCGCGTCCATGATGAAGGGCCGGTCGAACTGGTAGCGGACCTCCTTGAGCTCGCGGAGCAGCGGGGAGAACAGCGACGCGAGACCCAGCACGGCCGACGGCAGCCTGCGCACCGCGACCGGCCCGGTCCCCGCCTCGGTGGCGAGGCGGTCGACCATCTCCCGGGTGGACAGCGCGGGCGCCGTCGGTACGTGCCAGGCGCGTCCCCAGGCCCGCTCCTCGCCCGCCACCTCGGCCAGGGCGGCGGCCACGTCGGGGATGTAGCTCCAGCTGTGCGGGGTGTCGGGGTCCCCGAGCGAGGAGACGGACTTGCCGCGCAGCACGGGTGGCACGACCCGCGCGGCGAGGTGCCCGCCGTCGGTCACTCCGGGCCCGAAGAAGTCCGAGGCCCGCACCTCGACCGCCTTGATACGGCCCTGCTCATGGAGGTCGCGCGCCTGCTCCCACACGGTGGCGCGCACCCGCCCCTTGGTGCCGGTGGCCGCGAGCGGCAGTTCCTCGGTCATGGGGCCGTCCACCGGGCCGTAGCCGTAGAGATTGCCCAGCATGACCAGGACCGCCCCGGTGGCCTCGGCGGCCGTGCGGAGCGACGCGGCCAGGGGCGGCCATTCACTGGCCCAGCGGTGGTAGGGCGGTGCGCCACAGCTGTAGAGGGCGGCCGCGCCCCGCACGGCCTCGGTCAGTCGCTCGCTGTCCGTCGCGTCCAGCGCGACGTGCTCGATACCGGGTTCCGGGCTGCGGCCCGACCTGGTGATGACGCGTACTGTATGGCCCCTTTCGGCGAGCAGCCGAGCAGTGGCCGCCCCCGCGGGCCCGAATCCTATGACGACATGAAGGTTCACGCGCGCACACTAGCGCGAGTGCCTGTGGCTTTTGCGGCAGACGTTCCGATGGGGCCGTTCAGACCGTTCAGACTGTTCAGGCCGTTGAGGTCGTTCAGACCGTTCACCGGGAGGCGTCGGTTCCCGCTGACGGCAGGTAGCGCGGCGCTCGCCAGGCGTGCAGCCGGTGCTCCACCGCGGCGCCCAGCGACAGCAGCTCGGTGTCCTCCTGGTCACCGGCCATCAGGAGCACGCCCACGGGCAGCTCGTCCACGAACCCGGCGGGCACCGAGAGGGACGGGTATCCGGCCACGGCCGCGGGGGTCGAGGACGGGATCACATCGTTGTCGCCGCGTGCGCAGTCGGTGGTCCAGGCGGGCGGGTTCGTCGGCGAGGCGATGGCGTCCAGGTGGTGGGTGGCCATCGTCTCGTCGATGGACCGCCGCGAGAGGTCCTTCAACTCGGCGCGCATGGCCCGGTATTCGGGGTCGGTGGTGGGCGGTGCGGCAAGTGCCCGCTCGAACAGCTCCTGGCCCGCGAAGCAGCTCTGCTCCGCCGGGTGGGCGCGGTTGAATTCGATCAGCTCGGCGAGGTCGCGCGGGCCCTCGCGGGTGGCGAGGTAGGCGTCGATGTCCCGGTGGAACTCGCTGAGCAGCGCGGGGAATTCCAGCTCGGCCAGCCGGTCCTGGTACGGCGGTGTCACCTCGACGACCTCGGCTCCCGCCGTGCGCAGTCGCTTCCCGGTACGGGTCATCACGGCGTCCACCTCGGGCCCGAGCGAGGGCAGCCGCCACAGTCCGATGCGCTTGCCGCGCAAACCGGGCGTCTTCGCGGGCGTCTTCACGGGCGTCTTCGCGGGCGTCTTCGCGGGCGCCTTTGGGAGGGCGGCGGGATCGCCGGGGCGTGTGGTGCCGCTGAGCACCGCGAAGGTGAGCGCGGTGTCGATCACATTGCGCGCCATCGGCCCCGCGGTGTCCTGCTCGGCGGAGATCGGGACCACTCCGGACTGGCTGACGCGGCCGATGCTGGGCTTGTGGCCGACCACCCCGTTCATCCCCGCCGGGCACACGATGGAGCCGTCGGTCTCGGTGCCGATCGCCACCTGCGCCAGCGACGCGGCGAGCGCGGCGCCCGAACCGGCGGACGAGCCACAGGGATTGCGGTCCAGTACGTAGGGGTTGTTGGTCTGCCCGCCGACGGCCGACCATCCCGAAGTCGGCTTCGCGGCACGGAAGTTGGCCCACTCGGACAGATTGGTCTTGCCGAGGATCACCGCGCCCGCGTCGCGCAGCCGTGTCACCAGGGCGGCGTCCGTGTCCGGCGGGCTTCCGGCCAGCGCGAGCGAACCGGCGGTCGTGGGCAGGTCGCGGGTGTTCACATTGTCCTTGAGGAGGACGGGTACGCCGTCGAGCGGGCCCCGGGTCTGGCCGCGCCGGTGCCTGGCATCGCTGGCGGCCGCCTGCCGCAGGGCGGTCGGGTCGGTGCGCAGCACCGCGTGGATCGTGGGGTCGATGGCCTTGATCCGCCGCAGATAGGCGGTGGTGAGGGCGGAGGAGGTCAGCGAACCGTTCGCCATCCGCGCCTGGAGTTCCGGGATGGTCACCGTGTCGAGATCGAAGCCGAGTTCGGCTGGGGAAGCGGCCGCCGACAACGGAATGCCGCCGCCGCCATCGGCGACCTCGGCCCGCGTTCGCGGTGCACCCGCGCAGAGGGAGCCCGCCACCAGGGCGGCAACCAGCGTAGCAAGGCTCGGCTTCCTCATGGCGCTCATGACCCTCATGCTCCTCATGAGGGCCAGCGGACTACAGCCCGACGACCCAGCACAAGGGGCTAACGCGCCGAGCTCGGGCGCGAACGCCTATGGGGCACCCGGCGGATCTCTCCCCTCCCCGCCCCTTCCCACTACCAGGGGCTCCGCCCCTGGACCCCGGAGTGCGGGCGGAACCCCGGCCCGGGGCCCTGGCGCAGCCCGGCATGGGGTCTGGGGCGGAGTCCCGCTCCGGGGGTCTGGGCGGAGTCCGGGCACGGGGGCCTGAGGCGAAGCCCCGCTCCGAGGGTCTGGAGCGGAGCCCCGGCTGGGGCCCGGCCCGGGGGTCTGGCGCAGAGCCCCGGCACAGGGTTCCTGGCGCAGAGCCCCGTTCCGGGGCCTGGGGCAAAACCCCGGCACGGGGTCCTGGAGCAAACGGGGTCCGGGGCGAAGCCCCGTTCCGGGATCTGGGCCGGAGCCCCGGCACGGGGACGTGGGCGAAGCCCCGGCACGGGGTCTGGGGCGGAGCCCTAGTTTCGGGGTCTGGGCGGGGTCCGGACACGGGGGTCTGGAGCGAAGCCCCGGCACGGGGTCTGAAGCGAAGCCCCGCTCCGGGGTCTGGCGCAGAGCCCCGGCACGGGGGACCGACCTGGCGCGGAGCCCCGGCGCGGGGCCTGGGGCAGAGCCCCGGCACAGGGTCCAGAGCAAAGCCCCGCTCCGGGATCTGAGGCGAGGCCCCGGCACGGGATCTGGAGCAAAGCCCCGCTCCGGGGTCTGGAGCGGAGCCCTGGCACAGGGTTCCTGGGGCAGCCCCCCGCACGGGGACCTGGCGCAGCGCCCCGCTCCGGGGTCTGGAGCAAAATCCCGGCACGGGGTCCTGGAGCAAACGGGGTCTGGGGCGAAGCCCCAGTGCGGAGCCCCGCTCCGGGGGCCTGGGGCGGAGACCCGGTTTCGGGGTCTGGGGCGGAGACCCAGTTTTGGGGAGGGGCGGGGAGGGGAGCGGCGCGCCGCAGGCGTTGCGGGGCGCCGGGGACGCCCTAGCCTCGGCGCAGGCTTGCCAGGAAGCGCCAGAGCGCGGAGCGCGGCCGTTCCGGTTCGGTGGGGGCGGATGGGGCGGGTTCCGGCAGCGGCGCCGGTGCCGGGGCTTCGGCGGTCGGGGGCGTCGGGGCCTGCCGCGTCCGCATCCGGTACCGGACCGGGAAGGACTTCATCCCGCGTACATACGTGGACGAGCGCCAGGGCAACTGGTCCACAGGCAGACCCAGTTCGAAGTCGCACCGTTCGAACAGCTTGCCCACCGCCGTGGTGACGATCATGTCGGCGAGCCCCCGGCCCGGGCACTGGTGCGGCCCCGCGCCCCAGGCCAGATGGGCACGCGAACTCACCGACGCGTCCTGGCTGCCGGGCGTGGCGAACATCGGGTCGCCGTGCGCGGCGGCGATCGAGGGCACCACCACATCGCCCGCGGCGAGCCGGAAGTCCCCCAGGTCGGTGTCGGCCGCGGGGAAGCGGAAGGTGAGGTTGACCCACGGCGGCGAGGCGATGTGCACGCGGTTGACCAGCTCCTCGACCGGCCCCGCCATCAGTCCGGCCCGCGTCCCGGCCTCCCCGGCCAGCACCTCCAGCACGCTGTTGGTGATGGCGTGGCTGACCAGCTCGGACATGATGACGATGATCGCGTACAGCTCCAGGCCGATCTGCTCCACCGTCAGCGGGGGCTCGACGGCCAGCAGCCGCGTGGTCAGGTCGTCACCCGGGTGCTGCCGCTTGTACGCGGCGAGTTCGGTCGTCGCGGCCACCAGCCGGCCCACGGCCGCCGCGGCGTCCGGGCCGCCGTCCACCATGCGCCACGAGTCCATGAACACGTCGTCGCCCTGGTCGACCGGGAAGCCGAACAACCGGTTGACGGCCATCAGCGGCAGCGCCCGGGCGAACTGCGCGCCCAGGTCCACCCATCCGCTCTCGCTGCCGTCCGCGAAGAAGGTGATGAGCTCGTCGGCGTGGCGGGAGACCGCGTTCGCCAGCTCCCAGGACTGGGGCGCGTCGGAGTCCTGGAAGGGGGCGAGTGCCTCCTCCACGGCGGCGCGGGTCGCCTTGTGCCGCTGGTCGTCCTGGACCAGCAGATGGCTGACCTGGTAGCCGGGCAGATGCGGCCAGTCGGACGGCACCCGGCCCTCGCGCAGCCACCGCCAGTGCTGGATGTCCTTCTTCCACGCGCTCTCGTCGCGCAGCACCTCCCGCACCTCGCGGTAGCCGAGCACCAGCCAGACCGGCACCCCGTGCAGATCGACGGGCGCCACCGGCCCGTACCGGGCCCGCAGGCGTGCGTAGACCGAGGCGGGCCGGATCTCGAAGTCCCGTGTCATCAGCGGTTCGACCGCCAGGGACTCCAGCTCGGACGGCGCGGAGGCAGGAAAGTGCATTTCGATGTCCTTAGTGCGACAGCGGGGCCATTCCGGCCGGGCCGCGGGATCCGTGTGGGGGGTAGCCACACGGCATCTGACGCGCGGCACGGAGCGAGAGTCGGCCCGCTACGGCGCAGGCAACACTAGCGGCCGTTCGGCGGGCTGAACAGCGTGGCCGAGCTCCATGGTCCAGGAAGTGGAGCCATGGTCCAGGGAGTGGGCGCGCTAGGGTCCTTCTGACGGATCTCCGCGGAGGAAGGAGCGGCGTCAGGGGGCACCTCCCAGCGGTAGCTGGGGGAGCGTGCTCTCGGCGTGCCGCGCGGAAGCCCTCGTAGCGGAGCTACTTGGGTTTTCGTGCGGTGCGGCGAGAGGGGGCACCTCCCAGCGGTAGCTGGGGGAGCGTGCCGGGCGTCGCGACGCCGCGGAGATCCGTCAGAAGGACCCTAGGGCTTGTGGCCGACCGCCTCCGCGTAGAACGAGCGGTCCACGACCTTGTCCTCGGGCAGCGGGTCACCCTCCACCACCCCGGCGGTGGCGTACGCCTTCTGGAGGCGGTCCACGGTGCCCGCGCGAATCTCCCAGTCCATGCGCAGCGACGGCACGGCGGCCAGCGTGTCCGGCTCGGTCTTGAGCACGTCGCCGAGGTCGTCGAGGAACGCCTTGTCCTTCTTGTAGTCCCCGGCGAAGTAGGTGTTGACGGTGCGGATGTAGGCGCGCAGGAACGCCACCCCCGCGTCCGGGTCCCCGGTCAGCAGATCGGGGCCGAACAGGAGCCCGCCGAGCGGTTCGCCCCTCGGCTGACCGCCGAGGAAGGCGTAGCCCGCGTCGCCGTCCACCTGGCGCCACACCGGGTCGAGCAGCCAGGCCGCGTCCACTCCGCCGTTCTTCAGCGAGGCGAGCACCTCGGCCGGGCCGAGCTGCTGGAAGCGGACGCTGTCCATGTCGGCCTTGTGCGCGGAGAGCACCTTCTCCATCGGGTACGTGATGACCGAGCCCTTGCCGATGAGGGTGCCGACCGTACGGTCCTTGAGGCTGACCCCGCCCGCCGTCTCCCCCGGCCGCAGCCTGGCCCAGAATCCGCTCCTGGAGCCGGGCGCGGGCGTGAAGTTGCCGGCGACCCAGCGAATGTCGAACCCCTGCCGGATGCCGTTGAGCACGGCGGCCTCCGGCGCCGCGTACTGGACGTCGACATCGCCCTTGGCGAGCAGTGGCAGCGCGTCCGGGGTGGGCAGCAGCTTCACCTCGACATCGAGGTTCTCCTTGCTGAACTCGCCCTTCGCCACGCCGATCCGCAGGGGCGCCAGATACTCGGCGGTCAGCGTGGAGGCGGAGACGACGACCTTCGTCTTCTTCTTCAGCGGCTTCGGCGCGGGCGCGCCGGGCGCGCAACGGGCGGGCCCGCGGCCGGCGGACCTGTCGGAGGGGTCGGTCCAGCCCTTGGCGCAGCCCGCGACCGGGGCGATCGGGCGGGGCTTGCCGCGCGTGCCCGGACCCGCCGACTCCGAGGTCTGCGCGTCGCAGGCGGCGAGGGAGCCGAGGACGCCCAGCAGGGTCACGCCGGTGAGCAGGGCGCGGGCGAGGGAGGGTGTCCGTGCCATGGGTGCCGCCTTCCAGGAGCCGGGGGCCGGGGGTCGAGGGTCGGGGGCCGGGGGTCGGAGCCGAGGTGAGGGTCAGGACTGGGGCCGGCCGCGATCCCGCGGCGCCCAGGGGGTGAGCCGGCGGCCGATGAACCGGACGAGTTCGGAGAAGACCACGCCGAGCACGGCCACGCAGACGATGCCGACGAACATCACGTCGTTCTGGAACAGCGTCCGCGAGTCGAAGATCAAGTGGCCGAGGCCGTCGTTCGCGGCGATCTGCTCGGAGGCCACGATGACCAGGACCGCCACCCCGGCCGCGACCCGCATGCCGACGAGAACCTGCGGCAGTGAGGCGGGCAGCAGGACATGGCGGAACATCTGCCAGGGACCGGCGCCGAATACCTGCCCGGCCTCCCGGTGGCCCTCGGCGACGCCCATCACGGCGGCCATCGTGGAGATCCACACGAAGAAGAAGACGGTGGTCGCGACGAGCGCGATCTGGGGACCCTCGCCGAGGCCGAACATATTGAGGAACACGGGGAGCAGCGCGAGCTTGGGCACGACGTACAGGGCGTCGAGCAACGGTTCCAGCGCCGCGCGGACCATCCGCAGCGCGCCCATCAGCAGCCCGAAGAGATAGCCCGCGGCGGTGCCGAGCGCGTAACCGGCGATCACCCGCTTCAGCGTGGCCCATACGTCCGGCCACAGTTTGCCGTCGGCGGCGCGCTGCCAGCCGTCCGCCGCGATCGTGGACGGCGCGGGGTAGATACGCGAGTCGATCCAGCGCTGATCCGCGGCGAGCTGCCACAGCAGGATCAGCGCGGCGGGCACGGCGAGGGCGAGGGAGAGTTCGATGGCACGGCGGCGCCGGTGGGCGCGGACCGGATCGCGCTCCCCAGGGCCGGGGCGCCGCACCAGCAGCGTCGTCTCGGCGGACCCGCCGCCCCGTTCGCCTTCACCGGGGCGTTCACCGGGGTGTTCACCGGGCCGCGCGGCCGGGACCGAGGCCGCCGTGTTCTCGCCCTTCATGAGGGCTTCCCCACCGGGTCCGCCGGAGCGGTGGCACCGGCCCCGCCCCGCTGTACCTCGTCGCGCAGGAGTTCCCACAGCTCGGACCGCAACGCGGCGAACTGCGGAGCGTGGCGCATCGCCCCGGTGCGCGGGCGTTCGAACGGCGGGTGCCGTTCGGCGATCACCCTGCCAGGTCTGGCCGACATCACCACCACCCGGTCCCCGAGCACGATCGCCTCCTCCAGGCTGTGGGTGACGAACACTGCGGTCGTGCGGGTGGCCTGGCACACCGCGAGCAACTCGTCCTGGAGGATGGTGCGCAACTGGGCGTCGAGCGCGGCGAACGGTTCGTCCAGGAGCAGCACCTCCGGCTCCACCGCGAGCGCGCGGGCGATCGCCACCCGCTGCCGCATCCCGCCCGACAGGGTGGCCGGGTAGGCGTCGGCGAAGTCGGAGAGACCGAGCCGGGCCAGCCAGTCCCGGGCCCGTGCGTCGGCCGCCCTGCGCGGCACCCGCCGCACATCGAGGCCGAAGCGGACGTTGGCCAGCACGGTCTTCCAGTCGTAGATGCCGTAGTCCTGCGGGATCATCGCGGCCGGGTGCCGGCGGCGCGCGCGAATCTCGACCTCGCCACCGCTGGGGCGGACGAGTCCGGCGACGATGCGCAGGAACGTGGACTTGCCGCATCCGGACGGGCCGACGATGCAGCAGAACTCCCCGTGCCGGATGTCCATGTCGAGTGGTCCGAGGGCGTGCACCTGCCGGGTTCCGTGCCCGAAGGTGCGGGTCACCGCGCGGGCACGTACTTTCGGCGCGGCCCCGGGTGTGGTGTGCGGCTCCACCCCGTAACTCCTGATCCGTTGAGCGTGTGTCGTGCGACAACGGCTGCGCGCACCGCTTTACGATATGACGCACCGTCAGATTTCAGCAAGGGTGCGGACGACAGCTCAAGCTCAGGACAGGCGGCGGCACAGCAGCGCGTCCGGGCTGCCGGAGCCGCCCACCCGCGTGGTGAAGGCGATACCGGCGGCGTACTCGCCGTCCGCGCACTGGCCCTTGTAGGCGCCGTGGGCGAAGTCGCCCCCCGCGGCGTCGACGGGCCGGTTGTCGGAGCGGTCGAACCAGACCGTACGTCCCGTGGTGCCCAACGGGGTCCGGGCCGGGGCGCACAGCGCGGCGGACACCCGGCCGCCACGGCGGCTGTAGCCGATGAGGAACTGGTCCGAGGGGCACTGGAACTTGGTGTAGCCGGAGGCCCAGTCGCCACCGGCGGGCACGTACCGTTCGTCCGTGACGACCGTATGGGCGGTGCCGGGGGCGCGCGGGTCGTCGGCGCCGGTGTCGGTGCACAGCCCGCGCCCGGAGGTGTGGCTGAGGCCGATCAGCCGCAGCCCATCGGGGCAGGCCGCCTTGTAGGCGCCCGGATCCCAGTCGCCCCGGCCCCGTTCGATCAGGGACTGCACATGGTCGCCGTGGTCGGTGACGAGCATGCGCCAGGCCGGGACGCGGTCGACGGGGCCGGTGCGTTCGGGCGCGGTCATCAGCCGCCGCCACGCCGTGCCGCGCCAGTCGCCCTGGTCGAGGATTCCGTATCTGCGGCCCGTGGCGTCGTAGCGCAGCAGCGACCAGTCGTCGTGGCCTTCCCAGCCCACGAGCGGCCAGTAGGCGAAGTCGGCGTCACGGTCGGCGAAGTAGTCGGTGATATGGGTGAACCAGGCGCGCGGCGCGGTGCCCGTCTCGGCCGATCCGATGCCGAACTCGCTGATCCACACGGGTGCCGTGTAGTGCTTCCCGCTGTCCTCGGCGATGAAGAACGCCTGGTCGGTGAGGGTTCGATACAGCTCATCGCGGCTGAGGTCCTGGTACCGGGGGTCGTGTGTCTCGCCGACGCCGGTGGCACCGCTGTGGCGCGGGCCGGTGTATCCGTAGAAGTGGGCCGAGTACACCAGCTTGTGGGCGCCGGTGAGGGTGTGCGAGAGGGTGCGCGCGGGGGCCAGGGTGGGGCGCTCGTGGGGCAGCCCGTCCACCGGAATCCCGGTCCAGTTGATGCCCTCGATCACGATGAGGAGGTCGGGGTCGGCCTCGGTGAGGATGCGGTCGGCGGCGCGCTGCGCGGCGGTGTACCAGTCGTGCGCGTCGCCGAGGCCCCAGTTGGGGTCGTCCAGGACGTCGCGGCGCACCTCGTTGTAGAGGTCGGCGCCCACCACACGTGGTTCGTCGGCGTAACGGCGGGCCATGAAGACCCAGTCGTCGATCCATGCTTGCGTGGACTGGCCGCTGTTCCACCGCTCGTTGCCGTCGATGCCGCAGCACCAGCGGGTGGTGTTGGTGTGGTTGTTGAGGATGACGGCGAAGCCGTCCCGGCTGAGGGCGGACACCACGGCGTCGAAGATCTGGAGGGGTGTCCTTCCGCGCAGTTGGGTGTTGGCGGCTACGGCGCTGTCCGGGACGGCCGCCGTGGTGTGGATCATCTCGTTGGAGAACGGCAGCCGGATGCTGTTGATGCCCAGCCGGTGGAAGTCGGCGAGCAGTGTCGGCAGGGGCACCCGGTCCAGACCGAGGGGGATACCGGAGGAGTTCTGCCCGGAGTGGTGGTTGGCGGGGTCGTCAATACTGCCGCTCCCCGTCCACGAGCCCTGCGCGCCGTCCCAGTTGGCCGACTTGAGCCGGAAGCGGTCACCCTTGGCGTCCACGATGTACCGGCCGCGGGTCGACAGCGGCGGCTGCCAGGCGTCGGCCGCGGGGGCGGAGGTGGCCGTGGCGGAGGTGGCCGTGGCGGAGGTGGCGGGGGCCGCCTGCGCGGCGGGCGGTTGGGCGGTGGCGACCGGTCCCGGCGCCGTGGCCAGCAGGGCGAGGATCGAGGCGATTCCCGTCAGGTACCTGAGTGTTCTCCTGGTCGGCATGAGGCCTCCCGTGGGTAGCGATGGTGCCCGAACGCGGCTCCGCCGGACCCGGCGCGCCCGGGCACCATACTGACGGCCCATCACATCACCGTCCAGACAGCGTGCGATCAGCTCGGTGGCTCGATCACCAGCCGCGCCCCCTGCGTTTCCCCGGACGAGGGCCCGGTCTCCAGCAGGAGTTCACCGGGTTCCACGGCGAGGCCCAGGTCCCGGGTGACGGAGGCGAGGGTGTCGGCGTCGATCGCGAACACGGCGTCGGCCTCCTCCCCCGGCCGCAGGTCGAGGCGGGCGAAGCCACGGAGCTCGCGTACGCGGGGCCACGAGGAGCCGCCCGACAGCCGGCGCACATAGAGCTGGACCGTCTCGCGCGCCGGCCGCTCACCGGTGTTGCGCACGGTGACCCGGCAGCTGAGCGTCGGGTCGTCCGCGGTCACCCGGGCGCGGGAGAGCCGTGGTGGCGCGTACGCGACCGTGGTGTACGAAAGGCCGTGGCCGAAGGCGTAGCGGGCGGTGGCGGGCTGGTCCACATAGCCGCGGTACCGGTGGTCCTTGGCGTTGTAGAACACCGGCAGCTGCGCGGCCGACCTGGGGATGGACACCGGCAGCCGCCCCTCGGGCCCGGCCGCGCCGAACAGTACGTCGGCGACGGCCCGCCCGCCCCACGGGCCCGGGTACCAGGCGCTCAGCACCGCCGCGGCCTTCTCCGAGAGGTCGGGCAGGGCGTGCGGACGGCCCTGGACGAGGACCACGACGACCGGCACACCCGTGGCGGCCACCGCGTCCAGCAGCGCCAACTGCCCATCGGGCAGGCCCAGTTCGGCCAGGTCGACACCCTCGCCGCAGGTCATACCGGCGGGGTTGGCGGAGCTCACCACGGCCGCGCCGTTGCTGTCGAAGGTGGTGTCACCGGACCGGGCGCTGGATCCGCCCAGCACGAGCACCGCGATGTCCGCCGCCGCAGCCAGCGCGACCGCCTCGGGGACCCCGGAGAGGTCGCCGCCGACCAGCTCGCACCCGGGCGCGTAAGTGACCTCGGTGTCCGGCGGGGCGGCCGACCGGATGCCGTCCAGGACCGTGACGTGGTCGGAACCGGGGCGCTGTGGCGCGGTGTAGTCGCCGATCTGCTGGGCGATGGAGTCGGCGTTCGGGCCGAGGACGGCGATCCGGCGGGCTGAGGGTGCCAGCGGCAGGACTCCCCCGTCGTGGGCGAGCAGGGTGATGGACGCGCGGGCGATGCGCTCGCTCAGCTCATGGGGGTCGGAGGGCCGGTCCACGGCAGGGGCGTAGGGCCGCTCGAAGAGGCCCAGGCGGAACTTCAGCGCCAGCACCCGGGCCACGGCGGTGTCCAGGGTCCGCTCCGCGACGAGCCCCTGGGCCACCGCCTCGGCCAGCCGCGGGAAGCAGGCGTCCCAGAGGCCGAGGTCGCATCCGGCGTTCAGGGCCAGGGCGCCCGCGGCCACCGGGTCGCCCGTGAGCCGGACCAGACGGTCGATGGCGCCACCGTCCGCCGTCACGATGCCGTCCAACTCCAGCCAGTCCCTGAGGAGTTCGGTCAGCAGCGGCCGACTGGCGACGCAGGGCAGGCCGTCGAATTCGTTGTAGGCCGCCATCACCCCGGCCGCACCGGCGCGTATCCCGGCCCGGGCCGCCGCCAGATGGATCTCGTGCAGCTCACGGGCGCCCAGTTCGGTGGCCGCGCTGTTGCGTCCGCCGACCGTGGCCCCCTGTCCGGCGAAGTGCTTGAGCACCACGGCCACGTCCGCCGTGCGCATCCCCCGCACCAGCGCCTCGGTGAGCCGGGCCGCCAGATACGGGTCCTCGCCGAAGCACTCCTCCGCACGGCCCCAGCGCGGGTCGCGCACCAGGTCGAGGGCGGAGACCAGCGCCACGTGGCCACCGCGTGCCCGCATCTGCGCGCCGACGGCGGCCGCCGCGGCCTCGTAGAGCCCGGGGTCCCAGGTGGCGCCCACGGCGAGGTTGACCGGCAGCACGGTGCCGTCCAGGGCCTGGTGGCCGTGCGGAACCTCCTCGACGAGCAGCACGGGTATGCCGAGACGGGTGTTCTCCACGACGTGCCGCTGTACGGCGTCGGCGACCCGCGCCCCGTCCGCCGCCGTGATGCCGTCCGCGAAGCCGACGCCGGACCAGGCGTCGGCCCGCTGGAGCCCGTACAGGGCGCCCATCCCGTCGTACGCGGCGACCTCGGCGCGGAAGGCGTCGGTGAGCCGGTGGCCGCTGTCGGTGCGCTCGTAGGCATGCCAGCCGTACATCCGCTGGTTGACCTGGCCGACCTTCTCGGTGAGCGTCATGCGCCCCAGCAGATCGCGGACCCGCTCCGCCACGGGCGCGGTCGGGTCGCGGTAGAGCCGGCCGGTCATGTCAGCTCCAGGACGCGCACACCGTACGGGCCGAGTGTCACGTCCGCCGTCGCCGCGCCGGACACCAGGTCGTGCAGCGTTCCCCCGGTGTCGGGGCGGACGGTGACCTCCTCGGGGCTCTGGCTGACCAGCCATACGAAGCGGCGCCCGTCGTCGTGGACGAGGAGGTCCGCGCCGACGTGGGGGCTGTCGACCGTCACCGGGCGGTGGACCCCGGCCACGTCGGCGAGCGCCGCGTACAGCCGGTGGGTCTCCTCGGGGTTGGCGCGGGCGGTGCGGGCGGCCATGTGCTCCAGGGGGTAGGTGGCCAGAACGGTGCGGCCGCGCCCGGTGTCGCGCATCAGGAGGGCGGGCCGCCCGTGAGCATCGACGGCCACCACCCGGGCGTCACGCGGCACCACCGGCAGATACGCCCGGCTGTCCTCGTTGCCCGCCACGGGGAAGCGCAGCGAGGTCCCGGCCGTCAGCCCGCCGAAGTCCTCGGTGAACGTCATCTCCAGGACGTCGTCCTCGATGGGCTCGGCCACGCCGTAGGAGAGCTGTAGTTCGACGCCGAACAGCCCGTCCAGGTCGTCGAACCACGGGCCGCGGGTCCCCGGGTGCTCGCCGGAGCAGAACGAGAGGTAGACGGTGGCGCCCGCGTGGGCGCGGCGTTCGAGCTCACGCCGGGTGCGCGTGGTGAGCTGGCGGGTGGCGGGGAGCAGATACAGGGCCGCGTCGCCGGGCAGCCCGTCGGCCTCCCGGGTCAAGCCCACCGGCAGGTCCGCGGCGCGCGTGGCCACATAGCTCTGGTGCAGCGATGTGAAGATCAGCGGCCGGTCGGCGGGCCTGCTGTAGGGGTAGCCGCGCTCCAGGAAGGCGGGCACGACCAGGGCCGCGTCCGCGTCGGCGCGTCGGCAGTGTGCGAAGTCCACTGCCCGCAACACCTCGGCGAACGCGGCGAGTTCGAGCAGCGGGGCCTTGGGGGCGCCGGTGTGGTCGGTGATGCCGAAGTGCATCTCGAAGGGGTGGTGGTCGTACGGCGAGCGGTCCCACAGGTCGTCGTAGTCGGTGTTGTTCCAGGCGATCCAGCCCGTGGCGCCGCCGAGCAGCGAGTTGTGGAGGGTCTGCCGGTAGTAGACCGCCGCGTTCCGGTCGGACACGGTGTCCGTGGAGAGCCCGAACTCCTCCAGGACGACGGGCTGTCCGGTGACCGACGCCAGTTCGCACTCGAAGGCGGCGCGCAGGTGCTGACGGGGCCGGTCGGTGTCCGAGCGGTAGACGTGCGGGCCCACGAAGTCCACGTACTCGGCGGTGTCGCGCAGCGAGAAGCCGTTGTCGCGGCCGGTGACCTCGATGCCCCACGCGCCGTCGCCGAGGGAGACGGGCTGGGTGCCGCCGGCCGCCCGTACGGCGTTGCACATGGCCTGCGCCCAGGCGGTCACCACCTCGGAGGAGGGCGGATCCACCTGGTAGACGCGGCCGTAGCCGGGCATCTCATTGGTGATGAGCCAGCCGGTGACCGCCGGGTGGTCCTTGAAGCGGCGGGTCATCTGGGACACGAACCACGCCTGGCGGCCGACCATCCACACGTCCTCGTAGAGGTCGCGGCCACCGCGCCAGGCGGGGTCCCAGTTCTCGCCCGACATGTGGCCGACGATGAAGGTGGGCACCGTGCCCATGCCCGTCTCAATGTGGGCGTCGAGGAAGTCGCGGAAGCGCTCGCACAGCGTCTCGTCCACGCGGTGGGGCTCAGGGTGGAAGTCGGGCCAGTAGAAGAACGACCGGGTCATCGTCAGGCCGTGCTCGCGCAGCACCCGCAGTTCCGCGCGGACCGTCGTCGGGTCGTAGTCGCGCCACATCAGGGGCCCGCCGGTGCGGGACCAGAAGTTGGCGCCGAGCCAGGGCAGGACGGCGGGGTGGTGGGTGAGCTGGGCGCTGTGGCGTCGCATGGTCCTTCTCGGATGTCGGTGGTACGGGGTGGGGGGTGGCCCGGCGCGGGGCCGGGGTCGGGGTCGGGGTCGGGTCGGGGTGTCAGCCGGGGGCGGGTCCGGTGGACTCGCGGACGACCAGCCGCGGCCGGTCGTCGAGCGCCGTCTCCTCGACGTTCTCGCCGCAGCGCGCGAGGAGCAGCCGGGCGGCGGCCGCGCCGACCCGCTGCACCTGCTGGTCGACCGTGGTCAGCCGGGGGTGCAGCCAGCGGCCGAGCGGCAGGTTGTCGTAGCCGACGACCGACAGATCGTCGGGGACGCGCAGCCCGGCGCGCTGGGCGGCGCCGATGCCGCACATCGCCATCGAGTCGTTGGCGTAGACGATCGCGGTGGCGCGGTCGGCGGCGTCCAGCAGGGCCTGGGTGGCGCCGACGGCGGACACTTCGGTGAAGTCGGTGTGCAGGACCGCGTAGGGCCGCAGCCCCGCCTGCCGGAGGGCGGTTTCGAAGACACCGCCGCGCAGCCGGGTGTGCTTCAGATCGGCGGGGCCCGCCACATAGGCGATCCGCCGGTGTCCGAGCCCGAGCAGGTGGCGGACGACCTCCTCGACGGCGGCGTCCTGGTGGCCGAGGCCGACGCGTGGCACGGCGGCGGCGCGGTCGGGGGGACCGAGCAGCACGGCGGGCAGGCCGAGGCGGGCCAGCAGGGCGGGGCGCGGGTCGTCGGCGCGGGCGTCGGTCAGGACGGCGCCGTCGACGCGGCCCTCGGCCGCGAGCCGCTTGTAGAGGGCGTTCTCCTCCTGGGCCCCGGCCACCAGGTGCAGCAGCAGACCGTAGCCGCGGGGCGCCAGTTCGCCCTCGATACCGGTGATCAGCTCGCTGAAGTGCGGGTCCGCGCCGAGTACGTCGGTGGGGCGCCGGACCACGAGGGCGAGGGTGCGGGTGCGTGCGCTGCGCAGGGCGGCGGCGGACGCGCTGGGCGACCAGCCGAGCTCCGTCGCGGTGTCCAGGATGCGCTGCCGGGTGGCCTCCGACAGCCGGCCCTTGTCGTTGAACGCCTGGGACACGGCGGCGGTGGACACCCCGGCGGCGGCCGCCACCTGTTTGATGGTGGGGCGCCGTCCCGGTTTCGCGGCGGTCGTGCTCACGCCTTGACCGCCCCGTTGATGAGTGCCTGCTGCATGCGCTTCTGGAGCACCGTGTAGACGACCCATACGGGGATCAGGGTCAGGACGGTACCGGCGGTGAGGACACCGTAGTCGGTGCCGGTGATGGCCTTCAGGGTGGGCAGGGCCACCTGCACGGTGCGCTGCTCGGGGTCGGGCCCGATGATGACCAGCGAGTACAGGTACTCGTTCCAGAAGGTGAGGAAGTTCAGCAGCAGCACGGTGGCGATGCCGGGCAGGCACATCGGTATGTAGATGTGGCGCAGCACCGTGTACGTGGACGCCCCGTCCATCCGGGCGGCCTCCTCCATCTCCCTGGGGATGGTCCGCATGAACTGCACCAGGATCACCACCGACAGCGGCATCGCCGTCGCGGGCAGGAAGAAGACCATGAACAGCCGGGTGTGGAACAGCCCGGTGGCGGCGGCGAGCAGGAAGGTGGGGAAGAGCGCCGCGAACGTGGGGATCAGGAAGCCCAGCGAGAAGACCTTCTCCATCGCCGAGGCCAGCCGTCCCGTGGAGCGGGCGAGCGCGAACGCCGCGGGCAGCGCCAGCAGCAGGGTCAGCGCCAGGGCGAGGACCGTCACCAGTGCGGAGTTGACGACGGCCGTGCCCAGGTCGGCGCTGTCGTAGGCAGTGCGGAAGTTGCCGAAGCCGAGCGACTCGGGCAGTGCGAAGGGATGAGCGAAGATCTCCTCGTTGCTCTTGAACGCGGAGGCGAGGAAGTAGTAGAGCGGCACGATCAGCAGTACCGCGTAGGTCCACACCAGGATGTGTGCGGGCAGCCAGCGCTTGCCGAGTTTCATGATGAGCCGCCTCAAGGTCAGTAGTTCTGGCGGAACGCGCGGCGGATGGCGAGCAGCCCGACGAGCCCGGCCAGGAAGAGGATGACGCCGACGGTCTGGCTGTAGCCGAGGTCGGCGGCGATGAACGCCTTCTGGTAGACGAGGAACGACAGCGTCGTGGACGAGCTGCCGGGACCGCCCTGGGTGAGCAGCAGCACATGCTGCGCGGAGCCGAAGAGGGTCCACAGGAACTGGAGCATGGTGACGACGCCGACATAGTCGCGGATCACGGGGAAGTGGATGCGCCACATGGTCCGCCAGTGCCCGGCCCCGTCCAGCTGGGCCGCCTCGCCGAGGTCGTCGGGGACACCGTCGAGCCGGGCGGCGAACAGGACGGCGGTGAAGCCGATCCCGCTCCACACGTCCAGGGCGATCAGACAGGCCAGGGCCGTGGACGGCGAGGCGAGCCAGGCGTCGGTGAGCGAACCGAGCCCCACCGACTCGAGCGCGCCGTTGGCCAGTCCGTCCGGGGACAGCGCCGCGTAGAACACCATGGCCTTGGCGGGGGTGGAGATCAGGCCGGGGATGAACAGCAGATACCGGATCACCCGGTGTCCGGGCGGCTTCTGCGCCACGTAGTAGCCCAGCATGTAGGCGCACACGATCATGATCGGCAGTGCCACCGCCAGCTGGACGGCGGTGTTGCGCACCGCGTCCCAGAAGACGGGGTCGTCCAGGACCGTGCGGACGTTGCCGAGCCCGGCGAACGACACCGGCTGGAGCATGCCCGGCCAGTGCAGGGCGGCGATCACGAAGATGGCGACCACCGGGCCGATCATGAAGACCGCGTACCAGACCAGCGCCGGGACGGCCAGGATCGTGCCGCCCTGTCTGGGTGTGCCGGTACGGCCTGTGGTGGCGGGCGGTGCGGGGTGGCGGATCGCGGCCCCGCCCGGGGGCGACGTCAGCGTCGTCATGAGGTGGCTCCCGTGGAGTCGGGCTCGGGATATGAGCGAACGGGCGGGCGGTTCACGCGGAGCGGTACGCGGTCTCGAGCGCGGCGCGGACCTTCGCGGCGCTGGTGCCGCGGGTGAAGGAGGTGCTGGTCGCGGTGATCAGCGGCTGGGCCGCGGCGGGCGGGACGTACACATCGGGCAGCAGCGCCTGGCTCACCGTCGAGCCCAGCCGCTGCGCGGCGGCGACCAGCGGGAAGTCGGTGCTTACGGTGTCGGAGCGCAGCGCCATGTCGCGGCCGCTCTCCTTGATGAACCGGGCGACGGTGTCGGGCCGGTACATGAAGCGCAGGAACTTCTCGACGGCGTCGATCTTCTTGGTGCCGTTCGGGCTGATCCAGAACCCGATCAGGGTGTAGGTGCGCAGGATGGTGGGCTTCTCGTGCACGGCGCCGTCGGCCAGCGGCCATCCGCCGACCTCGGTGTGCCGCGCCACCTTCGGCGGCACCTTGGCCAGCGCCGAGGACATCGCCGACTCGATCGCCGCGGCCTGCGTGTTGAACTGCGTGGTCATCGAGTCCGAGGTGAGGCCCTGGGCCTTGTCGGCGAAGACGCCCGCGTCGCGCAGGGTCACGAAGTACTCGATGCCCTCCCGGGCGCCTCTGCTGCCGAAGTCCCCCGTGGTGTAGGCGTGCCGGGCCTCGTCCTCGGTGAGGAAGGTCTGGATGATCTGGGCGAGCAGCTTCTGCCCGGTCCAGTCGTTGCCACCGACGGTCACGGGCGCGATCCCCTTGGCGCGCAGCTTGCGGGCCGCGGCGATCAGTTCGTCGCCCGTGGTGGGTATCGCGTCCACGCCCGCGCGGTCCAGCAGGGCCCGGTTGTAGGCGATCGGCCAGTTGGTGGCGAAGTAGGGGAAGGCGCGCACCCTGCCCTTGGCGTCGGTCCACTCGGCGAGCGCCTGCGGGAGCACGCGCTCCCGCAGCCCCCAGTCGTCCAGATAGCCCTTGACGTCGACCGTGGCGCCGACGTCCGTCCACGCCAGCGTCTTGTCGTAGAGGTTGACCATGACGACGTCCGGCTCCTTGCGGGCCAGCCGCGAGGTCTCGTAGACCTGCGCGAGGTCGTCGCCGTTGATGAGGTTCTTGACCTTGAGTCCCGGATGCTCCGTGCGGAACCGGTCGAGGGCCGCGAGGTAGGTGGGGGATCCCGGGGCGGTGGTGCCCAGCTGGCTGTGCACGACGAGCGTATCGGGATCGGAGTCCGCGCCGGTGAGCGCGGAGCAGGCGGAAAGGCCGGGCAGGACGGTCGCGGCGGCGAGGCCGGAACCGGCGGCGAGGAAGCCGCGCCGAGTCAGCGGTGAGTGCACTGCGGGGGTCTCCAACCAGGCGGTTAACGAGTGGTTAATCGATCTACCTCGAGGGTGTGAGGAATGTAGGAGCCACTTCGCCTCTGGTCAAGACCTTGCCGGGACTGAAAACACACGGGACCCGCGGAACCCCATCCGTCGCGGGGAGCGGATGGGGCGCGGGTCGTCCGTGGCGGATCCGTGGTGGCGGGTCCGTGATGGCGGGCCCGTGATGGCGGGCCCGTGATGGTGCTATTCCCAGGCCAGCCGTACCTGGGCGCCGGGGTCCGCCACCTGCGTCCATGTCTCGGCGATGCGCATGGTGGTCCTGCGCACGCTGTCGTACGGCGGCCAGCCGGGGTCGCCCGTCCTCGCGAACCGGATCCAGGTGGCGTGGACCCGGGAGGCGAGGTCGGCGGGCGGCTCGGTCGGGCCGAGGAGCGCCTCCGGTCCGTGCAGCCGCGCGAGCTCGGTGCGGTCGAACACGAACGGCAGCTCCATGACGTGCGAGGCGCCGAGCCGTCCGTCCAGCGCCCCCGACCGCCAGGCGAACTCGTAGACGTGGGTACGCGACGAGGGGTGCCGGGCATGGGCGGTGGCGAGCCGCCGGGTGCCCGCGCCGAACAGGGCGTCCGTCATGATGGCGGCCCGCAGCTCGCCCGGTGACGCCCCGGGCCGCTCCCGGCGGTAGACCTCCACGAGCTTCTCGGGGGCGGGGTGCGAGCGTGCCGCCGTGGCCTGGACGTCCTCCTCGGTCGAGGACGTGAGGTGGCCCGACGGGGCCAGATAGAGGTTGCCCTCCTCGGCGGTCGTGCCGAGTAGCAGATCGACGCCCGCGCCACGTCCGGTGGCCACGGCCTCGGCCGGCTGCTGGTCCAGGACGAGGCTGAACGCGCTCAGGCCGACCAGCGGATCGAAGCGCCCGTCGACCGTGAGATCGATCCCGGCGAGTCGCGGCATGACCTCGACGAAGCGCTCGTCGGGGACCGACGCCAGCGCCTCCGCGGTCGCGGCGGTCCCCAGGGCGCGGGCGAGGGCCTGGGTGACCCGGCTCGCCTGGGCGCGGCTGAACGCCCCCAGGCCGCTGCCGCTCTGGACGATCGCCCGCTGGAAGAGCCCTTCGGCCCGTGGGTCGGCCACCACCCCGCCCACGATGGTGGCGCCCGCCGACTGGCCGAAGAGCGTCACCCGGGACGAGTCGCCCCCGAAGGCCGCGATGTTCTCCCCGACCCAGCGCAGCGCCGCGATCACATCCAGCAGGCCGCGGTTGTCGGGGGCGTCGGGGAGGTGCAGAAAACCGGGTATCCCGAGCCGGTAGTCGAGGGTGACCAGGACGACGCCGTCCCGGGCGAAGGCGGTGCCGTCGTAGAGCTCGGACCGGGTGGACCCGGCCACGAAGCCGCCGCCGTGCACGAACACCATCACGGGCAGGTCGTCGCGCGCGGTGTCGGGCGTCCAGATGTTCAGCGCGAGGTAGTCCTCGCCCGGGACCCAGCCCGGTCCGAAGTACGGGGACATGTCGAGCCGGCCGAACGCGTCGCGCCTCGGCTGCGGTGCCGTGGGGCCCGCGGCGGTGGCGTCCCGGACACCGTCCCACAGCGGGTGCGGCGTCGGCGGGGCGAACCGGGCGGCGCCACGTGGCGGGGCGGCGTAGGGGATGTGCCGGAAGACGGTGGCGTGTTCCTCCTGGCGGCCGCGGACCGCGCCGTGGGAGGTCATCACGACGGGGGCGGTGGTGTGTTTCGTCATGCGTGATGTGTCTCTTTCTCGGTATCGCTCCGGCCGCCGGTCACAGGCGTGCGAAGGCGGCCCACTCCTTGACGGCGAACGTGCCGCCCTCGCGCCGCACCTCGGCGGCGCCGTGGCCGCCCAGGTGGGCCGGGAAGACGAGGGCGTGCTGATCGGCGGCCCGGCCGAGGACCCGGCGGCGGGTGGCGCGGGATTCGGCCGGGTCCTCGCAGAAGCAGCTGTTGGTGTCGGGATCCGCGATCTGCACCGGGCTGTGCAGCAGGTCCCCGACGAACAGCGCGCGGTCGCCCCGGGAATCGAGAGCGAGCATGGAGGATCCCGGTGTGTGTCCGGGGGCGAGTTCCAGACGGAGATTGGCGTCGATATCGAGGCTGCCGTCCCACAGCAGCGCCTTGCCCGCTTCCCGGACGGGGGCGACGGAATCCTCGAAGACGTTCTGATTGCCCCTGCCCAGCAGTGGCTTGTGCTCGTTCTCCGGATTCCAGAACTCGAAGTCGCGCTCGGGGATGAGATACGTGGCGTTCGGGAAGGTCGGCACCCACTGCCGACCGTCGAGACGGGTGTTCCAGCCCACGTGGTCGACATGCAGATGGGTGTTGACCACGATGTCGACGTCCTCAGGCCGCACCCCGGCCCTGGCGAGATTCCCCAGGAAGTCGGTGTCCAGATAGCTCCACACCGGTGCGTAGGGCCGGTGCTTGTGGTTGCCCACTCCGGTGTCGACGAGAATGGTCTTGCCCTCGCTGCGCAGGACCCAGGTCTGAATCGCGGACCGCACGTTATCGGTGCCGGGATCGTAGAAGTCCGGGACCAGCCAGGAGGCATTGTCCTTCCAGACCTCCTCAGGACTTTCCGGAAAGAAGGTCCGGGGCGTCAGGTCGACGGATCCGTAGTATTCCTCGACGCGTGTGACGGTGACATCGCCCAAGGTTATCTGCTGCATGGATATTCGCCTTGTTCGTGAGAAGTCCGATTCGCAGCAGAATCCTCGTCGGAGTGGGTCATGGGCGGTATCCGTCACCTGACTGAAGTCACTGACCGAGGCGGGCAGCACGACCGATAACACATCATCGCGATGCCGAAAAGTTTTCGGAACCAGATGGGGCGAGATCCTTTGCGCCGTCGATGACCACACGTACGCAGCCATACATCGCAGATCAGAGGCGATACGGCACCAGAAGCGGCAGAAGTTTCTACCGGAATCATTCCGGAAGAAGCGTTGACGTTGCGTCAGCCCCGCAGCATACTCCGCATCGATCGTTGCCCATCGGCACACCACTGGCACCCGCCCCCGAAGAAGGGACAGCAATGGTCATCGATTCCCGTCAGGCCCATCAGGAGCGCGGAGATCGCCGTCCTCGGTTACGCGCCCGAAGGGCGTTCAGCCTCGGTGTCGTCGGCCTCCTCACCGCGGCCGGTGTCCTGGCCCTGTCCGGTCCCGCCAGCGCCGCGAGCACCCTCGGCGGCGCGGCGGCGGCCAAGGGCCGCTACTTCGGCGCCGCCGTGGCCGCCAACCACCTCGGCGAATCCGCGTACGCCGGCACGCTGGACACCGAGTTCAACGCCGTCACACCCGAGAACGAGATGAAGTGGGACGCGGTCGAAAGCTCCCGCAACTCGTTCAACTTCGGCAGCGCCGACCAGATCGTGAGCCACGCCCAGGGCAAGGGTATGAAGATCCGCGGCCACACTCTGGTCTGGCACTCCCAACTCCCCGGCTGGGTGGGCGGTTTGAGCGCCACCGAGCTGCGCTCGGCGATGAACAACCACATCACCAAGGTGATGCAGCACTACCAGGGCAAGATCCTGGCCTGGGACGTGGTCAACGAGGCGTTCCAGGACGGCAACAGCGGTGCCCGGCGCAGTTCGCCGTTCCAGGACAAGCTCGGCGACGGTTTCATCGAGGAGGCGTTCCGCACCGCGCGTGCGGCCGATCCGAACGCCAAGCTCTGCTACAACGACTACAACACCGACGGCCAGAACGCGAAGAGCAACGCCGTCTACAACATGGTGAAGGACTTCAAGGCGCGCGGCGTGCCGATCGACTGCGTCGGCTTCCAGTCGCACTTCAACAGCCAGTCCCCGGTCCCCGGTGACTACCAGCAGAACCTCCAGCGCTTCGCCGACCTCGGCGTCGATGTGCAGATCACCGAGCTGGACATCGAGGGCTCCGGCACGGCCCAGGCCGACAACTACCGCCGTGTCACCCAGGCGTGTCTGAGCGTGTCCCGCTGCACCGGCATCACCGTATGGGGCGTCACCGACAAGTACTCGTGGCGCGCCAGTGGCACCCCGCTGCTGTTTGACAACAACTACGCCAAGAAGCCCGCGTACTCCGCGGTGCTCACCGCGCTGGGCGGCACCAGCGGTGGTGGCGGAGGCGGTGGCGGAGGCGACGGCAAGTCGTGCACCGCGTCGTACTCCGAGACACAGCGGTGGGGCGACCGCTTCAACGGCAAGGTGACGGTGACGGCCGGGAACTCCGCCATCAGCGACTGGACGGTGACGGTGACCGTGCGTTCCGCGCAGACCGTCTCCACCACCTGGAGCGGCACTCCCAGCTGGGACGGCAGCGGCAAGGTGATGACGATGAGGCCCAACGGCAACGGCAACCTGGGTGTCGGAGCGGCCACCAGCTTCGGCTTCACGGTCATGGCGAACGGGGACTGGTCGGCCCCCACCATCGGCTCGTGCACCGCCTCCTAGCCGACCGGCAGGGGACCGCACCCGCACTTACAGGAGGGACCATGACCAAACGCGGGAAGGCCACGGCAAGACGCGCAGGCACAAGAGGCACCGGGAAAGCGCGGCGGTTCGCGCTCGTCGCCGCGGCCACGGCCGCCCTTGCGGGGTTCTCCGCCGCGCCGTCGCCCGCGGCCACGCACGGCGCGGCGCACACCGAGCGGGCCTGGGCCAACTGCCCCAATGGATACGTGGGTCTGACGTACGACGACGGGCCGAACCCGGGGTCGACCCAGGCGCTGCTCAACGCCCTGCGCGCGGGTGGCGCGAAGGCCACCTTCTTCATCTGGGGGCAGCACGCCGACCAGTATCCGGATCTGCTCAGGGCCGAGCAGACGGCGGGCATGTGGATCGCCAATCACACCACCTCGCACCCCCATCTCACCCAGATCGGCGAACCGGCGGCGTACAACGAGATCGCGGGCGCCCAGAACACCATCAAGCGCATCACCGGGCAGACACCCACCCTGTTCCGGCCGCCCTACGGGGAGACCAACGCGCAGGTCAGGGCCGACGAGGCCCGTCTCGGGCTGACCGAGGTGCTGTGGAGCGTGGACTCCCAGGACTGGAACGGGGCCGGCACGCAGCAGATCGTCCAGGCCGCCGCCACCATGCGGGCGGGCAGCATCATCCTGATGCACGACGGCGGGTACCAGACCACCGTCGCCGCCGTGCCGCAGATCCTCAGCGGGCTCGCGGCACGGGGGCTGTGCCCCGGCAGGATCACGGCCGGGGCGGGTGGCGGCGCGGTCGTCACGGCTCCCTGAGCGCCGTATCCGGCTGACCGCTTCCGGCCGCGTCGCGCGGCAGCGGCCGCGGGCCCGTCCCGGTGTTCGCCGCGCCACCGGCGCCCCCGTGTTCGCCACCGCGGCAGGCGGTGCGCGACGGGGGCGCCGGCAACAGGCGCTGGAGCAGCGGGCCGGTCATCATCGTGGTGACCACGGCCATGGCCACCATCACGGTGAAGACACGGCCGTCGATGACACCGAGGCCCAGGCCCACGTTGAGCAGGACGAGTTCGGTGAGCCCGCGCGCGTTCATCAACACACCGAGGGTGACGGCCTGCCGTGGGGTGGCCCCGGTGAGCCGGGCGGCGGCCGCGGCACCGATGAACTTGCCCGCGCAGGCCACGACGAGCACGGCGAGCAGCATGGCCAGGCCCTGGCCGCCGAGTCCCTGGAAGTTGACGGACAGCCCGGTGACGGTGAAGAAGACCGGGAGCAGCAGCAGGCTCGACTGCTCGATGCGCGCGGGCACCTCCGGGGTGTGGGCCTCGAGCAGGCGGCGCGGTACGACGGCGCCGAAGGCGAAGGCGCCGAACACGGTGTGCAGCCCCATCGCGTCGGTGGCCCAGGCCGACAGCAGCAGACCGCTGAAGACCACGCCTTGGACCAGTGTGCTGTCCCGGTTCCAGGACCGCTCGGGCGCCAGCAGCCGGTGCAGCGCGGGCCTCACCACGTACAGCATGCCGACGACGAAGAGGGCGGACAGCAGCGCCATCCGGGCGAGCGGCCAGGAGCCGTCGGCGTTCACCACGACGACCACGACGGCGAGGATCCCCCATGCCAGCAGGTCCTGGAGGGCGGCGCAGGCGAGCGCCATGGTGCCGATGCGCTCCCGGGCCAGACCGTGGTCGGTCAGGATGCGGGCGAGCACCGGGAAGGCCGTGATGGACATGGCCGCGCCCAGGAACAGCGCCGGGCCCAGCAGCCCCATCCGCCCCTGCTCGGTGAGTCCCCAGGACGCGAAGGCGACGGCCAGGCCCGTGCCCAGGGCGAACGGCAGGGCGACGGAGCTGAGCGAGATCGACACCACCTGACGGCCCCGGCCACGCAGCTGCGCCACGTCGAGGTGGTATCCCACCCCGAACATGAAGAGCACGAGGCCCAGTTGGGCCAGCAGCTGGAGGAAGGGGCGGGCCTGGTCCGGGAAGAGGACCGCGGTCGGATTCCCGGGCAGCAGCCCCAGCAGACTGGGCCCCAGCATCAGGCCCGCGGCGATTTCCCCCAGCACCGCCGGCTGCCGCAGCCGCTGGGCGATCCGCCCGCAGACGACGGCCGCGGGTACGACCACGGCGAGGCCGATCAGCACATCACGGATGGTCTCTTCCAGCGCACTGCCACTCATGGCCATGGCCCTCCCCCGTCACCGGTTCCGCCCAGTTTCGGCGAGCCAACTCCCTTACGGAAATGTGCACTTGGACGTCTGGACGCGGGGCCGACGCCGATCGCGTCCGACCACGGCCCTACGTCCGTTCCCCTGTTTCGGGCAGGCCGAAGCCCGGCACCGGGACGGGGGATTCACCACGGTGCCGGGCGGCTCGGTTCAGACCGTACGCAGCGCCTCCGTGGGTGGCATCCGGGCCGCCCGCAGGGCGGGCAGCAGCCCGGCGATGGCGCCGATGGCCACGGCCGCGCCGAGTCCACCCGCCCAGGCGAGCACCGGGACCACGGTCTCCCAGCCCTTGACGCCCGCGTAGACGAACGTCGCCAGCGTGCCCAGCACGACCCCGACCGCGCCACCGAGCATGGCGAGCAGGATCGCCTCGGAGAGGAACTGGAGCCGGATGGTGCCGCGGGTGGCGCCGAGCGCCCGCCGCAGTCCGATCTCCGAGCGGCGTTCGAGCACGGAGATCACCATGGTGTTGGCGACGCCGATGCCCCCGACGAGCAGGGCCACCGCCCCCAGCCCGAGGAACAGTCCGTCCAGCGCCGACCGCGCGGCGGCCCGGGCCTCGAGCGCCGCCGACGGCTGGGTGACGCTGACCTCGCTGGGGTTCTGCGGGTTGGCCGTGGCGGCCAGGACGTTGCGGACCTCCTTGACCTGGTCGGTGTCCGACCGTACGTACACCGTGGAGGGGTGGCCGTCGAAGTCCAGGTACTTCTTCGCGGCCTCGTAGCCCACCAGCACCGCCGAGTCGATCTCCGGTGTCAGCTTCGCGGGCTTGAGCACCCCGGACACGTAGAACCACTGGCCGCCGACCCAGATGCGCACGCCCGGATGGATCCGGGAGATGCCCAGCCGGCTGGCGGCGTCCCAGCCGAGGACGGCCACCGGCTGCCGCGCGGTGGCGGCGTTGAGGTATCGGCCCTGAGCCATCGAGGTGCGCACCGCGGCCGGGAGGCGCAGGCTGGCGGCGTTCACCGAGAGGGAGTTGGTGTTGAGGGTCGGGATGTGCGGGCTGCGGTACGCCTCGGCGTCGGTCTTGCCGGTGCTCTGCACCGCCTCGACCGGGCCGATCCGGGAGATCATGCCCGGCGCCTCGACGGGGAGCTTGGCGTCCCCGCCGCCCAGCGACTGGCCCGGAGTGACCTTCAGCAGATTGGTGCCCAGCTTGTCGATCTCGGCGAGCAGCCCGGCCTGCGAGGAGGACGACAGCCCGAGCACCGCCACCATCGCGGCGACGCCGATGGCGATGCCCAGCGCCGAAAGGGCGGCCCGCATCCGGCGGGTGCGCAGGCCCACGCTGGCGGTCCGGCCCAGGTCGGCGGGGTGCAGCCGGCCGGGGGCGGGGGCCGTGGAGGTCATGGCAACCGCCTCTCGATGTCCAGCGGGTCCTCCGCCGACATGACGTCCGCGACGATGTGGCCGTCGAGCACCTCGATCCGGCGTGGCAGCCGGGCGGCCAGCTCCCGATCGTGGGTGATCATGACGATGGTGGTGCCCTCGGCGTTGAGCTCCTTGAACAGCTTGAAGATCGCGGCACCCGCGACGCTGTCGAGGTTGCCGGTGGGCTCGTCGGCCAGCACGATCGCCGGATCACCGGCCAGGGCGCGGGCGATCGCCACCCGCTGCCGCTCGCCACCCGACAGCTGCGACGGCCGGTGGTGGATCCGGTGGCTGAGGCCGACCCGGTCCAGCGCCGCGGCGGCCGCCGACAGCCGGGCCGGGCGCCGGACGCCCGAGTACAGCATCCCGTCCGCCACGTTCTCCAGCGCCGTGGCGTGTTCGGCCAGGAAGAACTGCTGGAAGACAAAGCCGATCCGGGTGGCGCGCAGCCCGGCCAGCGCCCGGTCGGACATCGCGGCCGCGTCCTCCCCCACGACCCGTACCGTGCCGGAGGTCGGCCGGTCCAGGGTGCCCATGACCTGCAACAGGGTCGACTTGCCGGAGCCGGAGGGGCCCACGATGGCCACCAGATCGCCCCGGTGGATGGTGAATCCGGCCCCGTCCAGCGCCACGACCGGGGAGGCGCCCGGATAGACCTTGGTCACGTCCTCCAGTTGCAGGACCGCCTCGCCGCCGGTCCGGACGTCGACCGGCCGCGTCTCGGTCTCCACGCCGGTCATGACGCGGGCACCGCGATCTTCTGGCCGACCTCGAGTCCGGCGCCGCTGACTTCCACCTTGCCCTCGCTGTCGTCGAAGAGCCCGGTGCGCACCGGGATCAGCTTGTGCTTGCCGCCCGCCTCGACGACCTCGACCGCGTAACCGCCTCCGGCGAGCGCCAGCAGCGCGTTCACCGGCACCGACAGCACGTCCTTCACGGTGTCGGAGACGATGGCCACCTGGACGGGCGCCTGGTCGAGCCCGCCGGTGGCCTTCGGATCCTTCGGCTTGATCTGCACCTCGATGGTGGTCTTGTCGTCGGCCTGCTTCGCCACCTTCCCCACCGACGACACCTCGCCGTCGGTCGACTTGCCGTTGGGGAGGGTGATGGTCACCTTGTCGCCGACCGCCACTCCGGTCTGCTGGCTGGCGTTGAGCTCGACGGTCACCTGCCGCTTGGTCGAGGAGACCTGGAGGACGCTCTGCCCCTGCCCGGCCGGGCCACCGCGTACGGCCCCGGCCTTGATGACCCGGACCTCCTCGGCGGGCAGGAACACCGCCTGCCCGAGGGACAGTTCACCCGTCTCCTTCAGACCGACGTCCTCCTGGAGCTCCTTCAGGGCGTAGTACGTCTGCATGCTGAAGTAGTCCGAGTCGGGGTCGATCTGTGCCTTGGTGGCGTACTTGAGGCTGACGAGCGCGGCGTTGAGCTGCCGCACATCGGCGCCCTCGGCGCCGTAGGCCAGATCGCGGTAGACCGGCTCGGCGGCGCCCTGGAGCATCACCACCGGCTTGCCGCTCACGCGGTAGAGCACCTTGCCCTGGCTGATCACATCGCCCACGGCGGGCAGCTTGGTGATGGTGCCCTTGGCGTTGTTGACCACGTCGTACGAGCCCGCGTAGCCGAGCGTCCCGTTCTCCAGGGTGCGGGCCGACAACGACCCCTGGGTGACCTTCGCCAGCCCCGTGGGGGCGCTGGTCCTGGTCGACGAGTCCTTCTCGGACTTCTTGAACGGATCGGCCACGACGACGCCCGCGCCCGCCGCGACCACGATGGCCACGACGACGATCGCGGTCAGTCCACGCCGCTTGCGCCGCGCCGGTGGTGGCGCGCTCTGCCGCTCCGGGGGGCTCGCTTCCTCGTCCTCGGTCGGGCTCTGGGTCGCACTCACGCCGAGCTCCCACCGGGCTTGTTGGGCTCCATGTTGCGCAGGGACTCGGGCTGGTACTGCTTGCAGGCTTTCTCCGCCTTCTTGAACTGCGGAGTGGTCGGGTCGACCTCCAGCTTGAAGCCACCGCTCTCGTCCGGGTCCGGGAAGCTGGGCACGCCGTTCTTGCGCATGCACTTGGCGTACTTGAGCTTGTCCTCGGTCGGCCACACATCGCCCGGACCGCCGCCGCCTTCCTGCGGGGGCGGGGCCGGCATGTACTGCTTGCAGGCCTTCTCGGCCTTCTTGAACTCCGACGACTGCGGGTCGATTCCGGTGCCCATGCCCTCACCGGGCTTCGGGTCCTTGAAATCGGGCAGGCCATTCTTCCGCATGCACTCCGCGAATTTCAGCCCGTCCCCTTGTGCGCCGGCCTCCGGCTGCTTGGACTGTGAGTTCTTCCCGGAGCCCACGCTGGCCACGCTCTTATCGGGCTCGTCGTTGTCGCCACAGGCAGTGGCGAGCAGGGCGACCCCGGTCAGCAGCGCCGCCAGTGCGGTGGTGCGCCGCAGCCTCTTCTTGGGTGCGGCACTGCCAACCGACGGCCGCTCCGTGATAACCACCATGCCACTGTCCCCATTCCTTCGGGATTTCCTGTACCTCCTGTTTTAGCGAGGGGGCGGTTTCGCCGAGGTTTCAGTGGGGGTTACGGGAGGAGATGTGCGGGGCCTGGCGCGCCGGGGCAGGCGGAGGCTTCGGGACGCCGGGCAGGCGGAGGCTTCGGGCCGCCGGGCAGGCGGAAGCCCCAGGGCACCGGGCAGGCGGAAACCCCAGGGCACCGGGCAGGCGGAGGCTGCGGGCCGCCGAGCAGGCGGAGGCTTCGGGCCGCCGGGTATGCGGAAGCCTCGGGCCGCCGGGCAGGCGGAAGCCCCGGGCAGGCTGAAGCCTCGGGGCGCCGGGCAGGCGGAAACCCCGGGCCGCCCGGCACGGGGAAGCCTCGGTTACCGGGCAGGCGGAAGCCCCGGGCCGCCGGGCAGGCGGAGGCCCCAGCGCGCCGGGCAGGCGGAGGCCCCAGGGCCATCCGGCATGCGGAAGCCCCGGGCCGCCGTACCGGGTGGTTCGGCGGGCCGGGGCGGAGGAGCCATCCGGCAGGACACCGGGCTGAGCATCGGGCGGGGTTACGCCGGACCCGGCGCTCCCGCGGGCAGGTTCTGCCGGCAAGCCTTGTGGGCGTCCCGGAACTCGGGCGACTTGACGTCGATCCCGGCCTCCTCGGGGGCGAAGCCGCCGCCCTTTGGGTCGGGGAACTCGGGCACGCCGTTCTTCCGCATGCAGTTCACGTACTTCGTCAGATCGGGCATCCCACCGGGCGGCGGGGAAGCCCGGCGCCCTTCCGGCATCAGACGCTCGCAGGCTTTCTCCGCCTTCTTGTACGCATCGCCCTTGACGTCTATGCCGCTGCTCGGGTCCAGCAGAATGGAGCCGTCCGCGGCGGGGTCGGGAAAGTCCGGCACGCCATTGTCCCGAAGGCATTCGACGAAGGCCATGCTTTTGGCCTTCTTGTCCCCCGCCCCCGCGCTCCCGGAGGACTTCGGGGAATCGTCGGAGCCGAGCGCGAAACCCAATCCGCCCGCCACCATCGCGATCGCGAGAGCGGCCCCCAGCGAAACGAGCAGAATACCCAATCTGCCCTGGCGGCGCGTGCCCTCGGGCGGCTCACCCGCGGCCGCGTTCTCCTTCTCGTCCATACTCTCTCTCCACCCTCTCCCTAATTCTTCGTCAGCAGCTGCGCGGAAATGAGCCGACCGATCGTTTCGAGGGGCTCTCCGGTGAGCATCCCGTCGTGATCGGAGGCGATCCGGACCGGTTCGATATGCCCGTCGACGTACGGCGCCCAGCTGTCCGGAGCCAGCGGCGCGGGGGCCGACGCGGGCCGACCCTCCGTGGCGACGAAGAGCAGCAGTTCTCCGCGGAAGACGCCGGGCGTGTGGTGCTGGAGGAGCCGGTTGTTGTTGGCGTTGACCCTCTGGATCTCGGAGAGCATCCGCACCCGCTTGGGCCGACCGCCGCGGGGCCCTTCGGTGGGTCCGTCGGCAGGCCCGTCAACGGGCTCGCCGGTCGGCTCCGCCTCGTCTACACCGGGGTAGCCATCGAGGCTGACCAGGAGGTCCACCGTTTCGCCCTGCTGCTGGAGCAGCGCCGCCATCGCATGGGCCACGGTGCCACCGAACGACCAGCCGAGGAGGTGATAGGGCCCGGCCGGCTGCACGGTCCGGATCCTCGCCACGTAGTCCGCGGCCATCTCCTCGACCGTCCCTGGCAGTGCCTCATCCGTGCCGAAGCCGCGGGCCTGCAACGCGTAGACCGGCCGGTCCGGCGGCAGGTGGTCCGTGAGTTCCGCGTAGCAGCGCCCCAGCCCGGTGCTCGGGTGGACGCAGAACACGGGCGACCGGTCGCCTTCGGTCCGGAGCGGCAGCAACAGGCCGGTGGCGTCGGAGTCGGTGCGGACGGTGCCGTCCTTCGCACCGTCGAGCAGCCGGGCCACATCGGCCACCGTCGGGGCGGTGAACAGCGCACGGATGCTGACCTCGGCACCGAGGACGGCCCGGATCTGGGCGATCAGCTTCATCACCAGGATCGAGTCGCCACCGAGCTCGAAGAACGACGCCTCGGCGCTCACCACCTCCTCCAATCCCAGCACCTCGGCGAAGAGGGCACACAGGCGCTCCTCGGTGGGCGTCTCCGGGCCACGCCCGGCCGTTGCCGCGCCGGTGAAGTCGGGAGCGGGAAGAGCGGCCCGGTCCAGCTTGCCGTTCACCGTGATGGGCAGCGCGTCAAGCGCCACAAACGCGGCCGGGACCATATAGTCGGGCAGCCGATCAGCGAGAAACGCCCGCAACTGGGACACATCCACCGAGCCATCCGGCACGATGTAGGCCACCAGCCGCTTGTCCCCCGTACGGTCCTCCCGGGCGATCACCGCCACCTGACCAACACCCTGGTGAGCGGCGAGAGCGGTCTCGATCTCACCGGGCTCGACACGGAAACCACGCACCTTGACCTGCTCGTCCACGCGACCACCGAAGACAAGCTGGCCGTCCGCGGTCCACTTGGCCAAGTCACCCGTGCGATACATCCGCCCACCCGTGAACGGACACGCGACGAAGCGCTCCGCGGTCAGCCCGGGGCGGCCGAGATAGCCACGTGCAAGGCCCGGACCCGCGACATACAGCTCACCCATCACGCCTGCGGGGACGGGGGCGAGACGCTCATCGAGGACGAACGCCCGGGTGTTGGTGAGGGGCCGCCCGATGGGCACCGGGCCCGAGGCGGACGCCTCCAGGGGCTCACTCATCGTCGCGCACACGGTGACCTCGGTCGGCCCATACGCATTGACCATCCGCCGCCCCGGCGCCCACCGCTCCACCAACGACGGCGGGCACACCTCACTGGCCACCACCACCGTGCCCAAACTCTCGGGCAACTCCTCCACCGTGGCCAGCACCGACGGCGACACCGTCACATGCGTGACGCCCAGCGCCGTGGCGGTCGCGCCCAGCGAGCCGTTGGGCGGGAGCATGTCCTGGTCCGCCATCACCAGGGCGGCGCCCGAGAGCAGCGCCATGAACAGCTCCCACACCGAAGCGTCAAAGCTCAACGACGCCAGCTGCAACACCCTCGCATCAGCACCCACCGCGAACCGCTCGACCTGCGCAGCCGCCAGGTTCCCGATACCGCGATGCGTCACCGCCACACCCTTCGGCCGGCCCGTCGACCCCGATGTGTAGATCACGTACGCCACGTCGTCCACGCTCAGGGAGACCACCGGCGCCCGGGGTGCCTTCGCCACCACGGACTGATCCCACACCAGGCACTCGACCCCGTCCGGAACCAACCCCCGAGTCTCCTCGGAGCACACCACCAGCACCGGCCCGGCATCCTCGATCATCCACCCGATCCGCTCCACCGGATACGCCGGATCCACCGGCACAAACCCCGCCCCCGCCTTGGCAATCCCCAGCAACACCGCCACCACATCGGCCGACCGCTCCAGGACCACCGCGACCAGGTCACCGCGCCCCACACCCCGCGTGGCCAGCACCCCCGCCACCCGATCCGACCGATCCCGCAGCTCCGCGTACGACCACTCCTCACCACCAGCGCCCACCACCGCCACCGCATCCGGTGACAGCTCAGCCCGTGCGTCGAACAACTCAGCCAATGGCCGCACGGGAACGTCCCGCTCGGTGGCGTTCCATCCCTCCAGCACCCGGACCCGCTCCGCGCCATCGAGCACCGCGAACTCACTCACCCGAGCGGAAGGGTCGGCCGCCACCTGGTCCAGCAACCTCGCCAGCCGCTCGGCCAGCCCCTCCACCGTCCGTTCGTCAAAGAGGTCGGTGGCATAGAGGAACGCGCCGCGGATCCCGCCCGGATTGCCGTCGCCATCGCGGTGCTCGGCCAGGTCCAGGGCCAGATCCACCCGCGCCGAAGCCTCCGTCCCCGACTCGAACGGACGCACCCGCAACCCCGGCAGATCCCACAACCGCCCCTCACCCGAAGGCGCACTCTGAAGCCCCAGCGACACCTGAAACAGCGGATTCCGCCCCAACGACCTCACCGGATTGAGATCCTCCACCAACCGCTCAAACGGCACATCCTGATGGGCATACGCATCCAGATCCGCCTCCCGCACCCGGGACAACAACTCCACGAACGTCGGATCACCACTCACATCGCTCCGCAACACCAACGTGTTGACGAAGAACCCCACCAGCCCGTCCAAGGCCGCATCCCCACGACCCGCCACCGCCGTACCGACCGGAATGTCCTTCCCCGCACCCATCCGCGACAGCAGTGCGGAGATGGCGGCGTGTATCACCATGAACATCGTCGCCCCGCCCCGTTGGGCGAGTTCCGTGAGCCGAGCGTGGGTTTCCGCGGTGATGGCGATCGGCACTTCGCCACCGCGGAAGGACGGCACCGCCGGCCGGGGCCGGTCGGTCGGCAGGACGAGCTCCTCCGGCGCACCGGCCAGCGCCTCACGCCAGTAGCCGAGCTGACCACTGATCACACTGTCCGGGTCCTCCAGATCACCCAGCACCTCACGCTGCCACAGCGCATAGTCCGCATACTGCACCGGCAACGGCTCCCACCCCGGCGCACGACCCGCCCGACGCGCCGCATACGCCACCCCGATCTCCCGACCCAACACACCCATCGACCAACCATCCACCGCGATGTGATGCGCCACGATCAACAACACATACTCCGACGACCCCGTCTTCAACAGCCGCGCCCGCCACGGCAGATCAACGCTCAGATCAAAGCCCCGGGCGGCATAGCCGCCGAGCACCTCCCGCAGATGTTCCTCCGCCGTCTCCACCACGATCAGCGGCGGCCGACCCGCCTCGCCCGCCAGCACATGCTGACGCGGTTCACCAGCGGTCTCGGGAAAGACGGTACGCAGACTCTCGTGCCGGTCGGCCACGTCCCCGAGCGCCGCCTCCAGAGCAATCCTGTCCAGCTCACCGGAGAGCCGGAGCGCCAGCGGGAGGTTGTACACCGCACCGTCGCCGACGCCTTCGAGCCGGTTGAGGAACCACATCCGCTGCTGGGCGTACGACAGTGGCAGCACCTCCGGGCGCGGCCGGGCGGTCAGCGCCTGCTGGGCGGTGCCGTCCTCCGCACCGTCGAGCAGCCGGGCCACGTCGGCCACCGTCGAAGCGGTGAACAGCGCACGGATGCTGACCTCGGCGCCGAATGCGGCCCGGATCTGGGCGATCAGCTTCATCACCAGGATCGAATCGCCACCGAGCTCGAAGAACGACGCCTCGGCGCTCACCACCTCCTCAAGGCCCAACACCTCCGCGAAGAGGGCACACAGGCGCTCCTCGGTCGGCGTCTCCGAGCCACGTCCCGCCGTTGCCGCGCCGGTGAAGTCGGGAGCGGGAAGAGCGGCCCGGTCCAGCTTGCCGTTCACCGTGATGGGCAGCGCGTCAAGCATCACAAACGCGGCCGGGACCATGTAGTCGGGCAGCCGGTCAGCGAGGAACGCGCGCAATTGAGGCACATCCACGGCGTCATCCGGCACGATGTAGGCGACCAGCCGCTTGTCCCCCGTACGGTCCTCCCTAGCGATCACCGCCACCTGACCAACACCCTGGTGAGCGGCGAGAGCGGTCTCGATCTCACCGGGCTCGACACGGAAACCACGCACCTTGACCTGCTCGTCCACGCGACCGCCAAAGACGAGCTGGCCGTCCGCGGTCCACTTGGCCAAGTCACCCGTGCGATACATCCGCCCACCCGTGAGCGGACACGCGACAAAGCGCTCCGCCGTCAACCCGGGACGACCGAGATAGCCACGTGCAAGGCCCGGACCCGCGACATACAGCTCGCCCAGCACCCCCACGGGGGCCGGTTGGAAACGCTCGTCCAGCACATAGACAGCGGTGTTGGGGTTCGGACGGCCGATGGGCACCGGGCCCGAGCCGGACGCCTCCAGCGGCTCGCTCATCGTCGCGCACACGGTGACCTCGGTCGGCCCATACGCATTGACCATCCGCCGCCCCGGCGCCCACCGCGCCACCAACGACGGCGGGCACACCTCACTGGCCACCACCACCGTGCCAAGGCTCTCGGGCAACTCCTCCACCGTGGCCAGCACCGACGGCGACACCGTCACATGCGTGACACCGAACTCCGCCACCACCTCGCTCAACGACCCATTGGGCGGAAGCGTGTCCGAGTCCACCATCACAAGAGCAGCGCCCGAGAGCAGCGCCATGAACAACTCCCACACCGAAGCGTCAAAGCTCAACGACGCCAGCTGCAACACCCTCGCATCAGCACCCACCGCGAACCGCTCGATCTGCGCAGCCGCCAGGTTCCCGATACCGCGATGCGTCACCGCCACGCCCTTCGGACGGCCCGTCGAACCCGACGTATAGATCACATACGCCACATCGTCGACATCCACCGAGATCGCGGGCGCGGACTCCGCCACCACGTCCGCCGCATCCCACACCAAGCACTCCACCCCGGCCGGAACCAACCCCCGAGTCCCCTCCGAGCAGAGGACCAACGCAGGCGCCGAATCCTCGACCATCCACCCGATCCGCTCCACCGGATACGCCGGATCCACCGGCACAAACCCAGCCCCCGCCTTGGCAATCCCCAGCAACACCGCCACCACATCCACCGACCGCTCCAACACCACAGCGACCAGATCACCGCGCCCCACACCCCGCGCGGCCAACACCCCCGCCACCCGATCCGACCGATCCCGCAGCTCCGCGTACGACCACTCCTCACCACCAGCGCCCACCACCGCCACCGCATCCGGTGACAGCTCAGCCCGTGCGTCGAAAAGCTCACCCAACGGCCGTACGGGAACCTCTCGCTCGGTGGCGTTCCACTCCACCAGTACCCGCGCCCGCTCGCCCGGGCCCAGCACGGCGACCTCACTCACCCGAGCCGCAGGATCCGAGGCGACCTGCTCCAGCACCCGCACCAGACGCTCGGCGAGCACCTCCACCGTCCGTTCGTCAAAGAGATCGGTGGCATACAGAAACGCGCCGGCAATCCCGCCCGGATTGCCATCGCCGTCGCGGTGCTCGGCCAGGTCCAGGGCCAGATCCACACGTGCCGAAGCCTCCGTCCCCGACTCGAACGGACGCACCCGCAACCCCGGCAGATCCCACAACCGCCCCTCACCCGAAGGCGCACTCTGAAGCCCCAACGACACCTGAAACAGCGGATTCCGCCCCAACGAACGAGCAGGATTAAGGTCCTCCACCAGCCGCTCAAACGGCACATCCTGATGGGCATACGCATCCAGATCCGCCTCCCGCACCCGGGACAACAACTCCACGAACGTCGGATCGCCACCCACATCGCTCCGCAACACCAACGTGTTGACGAAGAACCCCACCAGCCCGTCCAAGGCCGCATCCCCACGACCCGCCACCGCCGTACCGACCGGAATGTCCTTCCCCGCACCCATCCGCGACAGCAGCAGCGCCAGCGCCGCCTGGACGACCATGAACATCGTGGCCCGCCCCCGCTGGGCGAGTGCCACCAGCCGGGCGTGGACCTGCGGGCTCACCCTCACCGGCATGGAACGGCCTCGGAAGGAGGACACAACGGGCCGGGGCCGGTCGGCGGGCAGGACGAGCTCCTCCGGCGCACCGGCCAGCGCCTCACGCCAGTAGCCGAGCTGACCACTGATCACACTGTCCGGGTCCTCCAGATCACCCAGCACGTCACGCTGCCACAGCGCATAGTCCGCATACTGCACCGGCAACGGCTCCCACCCCGGCGCACGACCCGCCCGACGCGCCGCATACGCCACCCCGATCTCCCGACCCAACACACCCATCGACCAACCATCCACCGCGATGTGATGCGCCACGATCAACAACACATACTCCGACGACCCCGTCTTCAACAGCCGCGCCCGCCACGGCAGATCAACGCTCAGGTCAAAGCCCCGGGCGGAGTGCGCCGCCAGGACCTGCGGCAACTCCTGCTCCGTCGTTTCCACGACCATGAGCGACGGTCGGCCGGCGCCACCCGCCAGCACGTGCTGCCTCGGTTCGCCATCGGTCTCGGGAAAGACCGTACGCAGACTCTCGTGCCGGTCGGCGACATCCCCGAGCGCCGCCTCCAGAGCACCCCTGTCCAGCTCACCGGAGAGCCGGAGCGCCAATGGCAGGTTGTAGCCCGCGCCTTCGCCCACGCCTTCGAGGCGGTTGAGGAACCACATCCGCCGCTGGGCGTACGACAGCGGTACGGAGTCCGGCCGGGGGCACGGCACCAGCGCGGGGCGGGCCCGGCCCTCCGCGCTGCCTTCTTCCTCGATACGGCGGGAGAGGAGGGCGACCGTGGTGGCGGTGAAGAGCTCACGGATGGTGATCCGGGTGTTGAGCACCGCCCGGACCCTGGCAATGAGCCGCATCGCCAGGAGTGAGTCACCGCCGAGCTCGAAGAACGAGGCGTCGGCACTGACCCGCTCCACGCCGAGCACCTCGGCGAAAAGCCCGCAGATGATCTCCTCGGTCGGGGTGGCCGGACCCCGACCCGCCACGGCGACTGTGGCATCAGGCGCCGGAAGCTTCGCGCGGTCCAGCTTGCCGTTGACCGTCAACGGCAGCGCATCCAGTACGACGACGGTCGGGACCATGTACTCCGGCAGCCGGTCGGCCGCGAACGCGCGTACGGCCGCCACGTCCAGCTCCCCGTTGGGGACCACGTACGCGACCAGCCGCTTGTCCCCCGGCCCGTCCTCCCGGACCACGACCGCGGCCTGCGCCACGCCCTCGCAGGCAGCCACCACCGCCTCGATCTCACCCGGCTCGACGCGGAAACCACGCACCTTGACCTGCTCATCGACACGCCCCGCGAAGACCAGATCACCGTCAGCGGTCCACTTCGCCAGGTCGCCACTGCGATACATCCGGCCACCCGGCACAGCGAACGGGCAGGCAACAAACCGCTCTGCCGATAGCCCCGGCCGACCGATATAGCCCCGGGCCAGACCCGCACCGGCGATATAGACCTCGCCGACCACGCCAACAGGCACCGGCCGCAGGAACGGATCCAGCACAAACACCTTGTTGTTGGGCAGCGGCCGACCGATAGGGGGCGCAGCCTCCAACCCGGCCTTCAGCTCGGTCGCGGTAGCGGTGGTGATGACGGTGGCCTCGGTCGGCCCGTAGGTGTTCCACACCCGCGCACCCGCAGACCACCGACCAGCCAGCTCCGCACTCAACCGCTCCGCACCCAGCACCCAGTTCCGCACACCCGGCACGGCATCCGGATCCAGCACCCCGAGCAGCGACGGCACCACGCTCGCCACCCGCACCCCACACCGGCCGATCATCTCCGCCAACGCCCGCGGATCCTTACGCTCCTCCGCACTCGCCACCGCCAACGTCCCACCCGCGGCAAGGGTGACCACCACATCAAGAACAGCGGCGTCAAAGCTGAACGACGCGAACTGCAACGCCACCACACCCGCGTCCATCCCCAACACCGGACGCATCGCCTCGGCCAAGTTCGCCACGCCACCGTGAGCGACGGCCACACCCTTCGGCCGCCCCGTCGAACCCGACGTATAGATCACATACGCCAACTGGCCCGGGACGATGACCGTCCCCAACGGCTCCGCCGAGAAGGCATCGGCACCCTCAAGAAGGACCGCGCGAGCATCGCCGAGCGGGACGCCATCGAGGCAATCGACCGTGCCCAGGACCACCTCGGCCCCGCTGTCCGCGATCACAAAGCCCAGCCGGTCGGCCGGATACTCCGGATCCAACGGAACGAACGCCCCACCCGCCTTCCACACCGCCAACTCCGCCACCACCATGTCCACCGACCGCGCCAGACACAACGCAACCCGCGACTCCCGACCCACCCCCACAGCACACAACAACTGCGCCAAGCGATTCGCCCGCCGGTCCAACTCCCCGTACGACAACACCTCTTCACCGCACCGCACCGCCACCACATCCGGCGCCGCCGCAACCCACCCCTCAAACCGCTCCACAACCGAACCACCAGGCAGCGCAGCCTCCGTGGCATTCCACTCCGCCACCACCCGCGACCGCTCCACCTCCCCCAGCACATCCAGCCGACCGACCAACGTCTCCGGATCGGCCGCCATCTGCCCCAGCACCCGGAGTACCTGGTCGACCATCCCCTGGGCCGTCTCCTCGTCGAACAGGTCCGGCCGGTAGCTCAGCCGCATGCCCAGGCCGCCGCTCGGGCCGACCACCAGGCCGAGCGGATAGTTGATCGACTCCCGGAGCCCATGCTCGGTGAACTTCAGGCCGCCCGGTCCGCGTCGATCGGCCTCATCGCCCAATGGCTTATCGGCCGATGGCTTGTCGGCCGATGGCTTGTCGGCCGATGGCTTGTCGCCCTGCGGCTTCCGCGCGTTCGTGCCCGAGGGGAAGCTCTCGAACGCCATGATGGTGTCGAACGTCGCCCCGGGCCCGGCCTGCCGCTGGATATCGCTGAGGCTCAGATACTGGTAGTCCACCAGCGCCGCCTGCTCGGCCTGGAGCTCCGTCAGCAGTTCGGCCACCGACTGCGCCGGGTCGAAGCGCACGCGTACGGGCACGGTGTTGATGAAGAGCCCCAGCATGCTCTCCATGCCCGGCAGGTCCAGCGGCCGTCCGGCCACGCTGGCGCCGAACACCACATCCCGTCGGCCGGTCAGCTTGCCGACGACGAGAGCCCAGGCGGCCTGAACGACGGTGTTCAGGGTGAGGCCGTGGAAGCGGCGCGTCAGGTCGCGCAGCGCCTGGTCCAGCTCCTTGCTCGCCCTGCCGGACACCATGGCGGAGTGGGCCGGCGCCCCGTTGTACTCGGCCGGTGCCACCAGCGTGGGCTCATCCGCCCCGGCCAGCGTCTTCCGCCAGGCCGCCATGGCTTCTTCCTTGTTCTGGCGGGCGAGCCAGGCCAGATACTCGCGGTACGGGGTGACGGGCGGCAGACCGTGTGCGCTGCCCCCGGCCTCGTAACACGTCCACAACTCCCGCATCAGCACCGGCAGCGACCACCCATCCAGCAGGATGTGATGCAGCGTCACCATCATCCGGTACTCATCCGGCCCGACCTTGACCAGCAACACCTTCAGCAACGGCGGCACCGCCAGATCGAAACGCCGCTCCCGCTCCTCGATCCCCAACCGCTCCGACTCGGCACGGGCCGCTTCCGCCTCCAGGCCGGACAGGTCCTCCTCCCGCCACGGCAGGGTCACCCGGCGCATGACGAGCTGGACCGGGGCCCCGGAGGCGCGCCGCTGGAAGCCCGCGCGCAGGCTCTCGTGGCGGTCGAGCAGCGCCTGCCAGGACGCCCGTAGCACCGCGGAGTCGAGCTTGCCCTCCAGGCCGGTGATCATCTGCTCGACGTAGACGTCGATGCCCTCCTCGTCGTACACCGCATGGAACAGCAGGCCCTCCTGTAGCGGCGACAGCGGCCATACCCCCACCAGAGCGGAGTCGGTCATCTCAAGCTCCTTCGTCCATCTGCTGCGCTGTCGCTTCGAACTCGTCCAACTCGCTCTGACTGATGTCCACCAACGGGAAGTCGGAAGGGGTGTGGCCCCCGATACCGGTGTCGGCGTCCGCGTCCGTGGTGTGCGTGGTCAGCCCGGTGAGCATCGCGGCCCAGCCGTCCAGCAGGCTCCGGGCGGCCGACTCCGCCAGCAGCTCGGACGGCCAGGACACGATGAGGGTGAGCTGCGGGCCGTCGGGCAGGTCGTGGACGACGCCCATGACCTCCAGGGCGTGCATGACCGGGATCCGGTCGTTGGCGCCGCCACCTCGGCCACCGTCACCGGCGGTCTGCCAGGCATGTTGCTCGACGGGCCGCTGACCCTGTTCGCCCTGGTGCTGCCGGCCGGGGAACCGGCCCAGGTAGTTGAAGCCGATCTGGGCGGTGGGCAGGGTGGTGAGCGCGGGCGCGGTCTCGGGGTTGAGATACCGGAGCATCCCGTAGCCGAGCCCGTCACCGGGGACGGCGCGGAGCTGTTCCTTGATGCGCTTGATGGCCCGTCCCGCCACGGCCCCGCCGGAGCGCAGCTCCATGACATCGACGACGCCGACGTCGAGCCGCACCGGGTAGCTGCTGGTGAACCAGCCCACCGTACGCGTCAGATCCACGCCCTCCGCCAACGGCACCCGGCCATGGCCCTCGAGGTCCAGCAGGACCCCGGGCGTGTCCTCCTGGCCCTGGCGGCGCCGCCAATCGGCCAACGCCGCGGTCAGGCCGGTCAGCAGTACGTCGTCGACACCCGCGTGGAACGCCGTCGGCACGGTGGTCAACAGCGCCGATGTGACCTCCGTGGACACCTTCACCGACAGCTGCCGGACGGTGGCGCCGAGGTCCCGCTCCGGGTCCACGGGCCGCGAGGTGAGGAGGGGGGCGTGGCCGTCCAATAGCTCGGTCCAGGCGGAGAGTTCGGCGAGCCGCGGTTGCCCGGTGGCTTCGGTCCGCAGGGCGCGGGCCCAGTGCCGGAAGGAGGTGGGCACCGGCTCCAGCACGACCTCACGGCCGGCGGCCAGTTCGGTATACGCCTCGGCCAGGTCGGGCACGAGGACGCGCCAGGAAACGCCGTCCACGACCAGGTGGTTGAGGAGGATCAGCAACCGGCCTGGGGTGTCCGGGCCGAGGTCGAACCAGACCACCTGCATCATCACACCCGCGCGCGGATCGAGCCGATCCGCGGCGGCCCGCGCCTGCTCGGCGATCAGGCGCTCGAGGTCACCCCCGGCCGCACTCACATCGATCCGGTGCACCCACGGGGCCACGGACACGGTCGGGGGGACGAGGAGGCGAGCCTCGGGCTCGGTCTCCAGTCGGGCCCGCAGAATGTCGTGGTGATCGGCCACCGCCTGGACGGCAGCGGTCAGCGTCTCGAGCCGCAGCCCCGCCGGAGCCACCACCACCGTGGACTGGAACACCGCACCTATACGCTCTGCTCCGGCCCGGTCCAGCAGCTCATGCATGACGGGGGTCAACGGCACCTCGCCCGTGCCCGGATCGCCGCTCCCCTCCAGGCCACCGGGGGCAGCGGCATCACCGGCCACCAGCGCCAACTCCGCAGGGGTCCGGCGCTCGAACACCTGCCGGGCGCTCACCACCAGACCGGCCTTACGCGCCCTCGACACCAGCAGCATCGACATGATCGAGTCACCGCCGAGCTCGAAGAACGACGCATCGGCACTGACCTCATCGAGGCCAAGCACCTCGGCGAAGAGCCCACAGAGGATCTCTTCGGTCGGGGTGGCCGGACCCCGGCCCGTCACGGTGGCTGTGGCGTCGGGGGCCGGGAGCGCGGCACGGTCCAGCTTGCCGTTGACGGTGAGCGGCAGCGCGTCCAGCACGACGATCGCCGGGACCATGTACTCCGGCAGCCGGTCCGCCGCGAACGCGCGTACCGCCGCCACATCCAGCTCCCCGTTGGGGACCACGTACGCGACCAGCCGCTTGTCCCCCGGCCCGTCGCCACGTACCACCACCGCGACCTGGCCCACGCCCTCGCAGGCGGCCACCACCGCCTCGATCTCGCCCGGCTCGACGCGGAAACCACGCACCTTGACCTGCTCATCGACGCGACCCGCGAAGACGAGGTCACCGTCGGCGGTCCACTTCGCCAGGTCGCCACTGCGATACATCCGGCCGCCCGGGGCGGCGAACGGGCAGGCCACGAAACGCTCGGCGGACAGGTCCGGCCGACCGATATAGCCCCGGGCCAGCCCGGCACCCGCGATATACACCTCACCCGTCACGCCCACAGGCACCGGCTTGAGGAAGGTGTCCAGCACGAACACCTTGCTGTTGGGCAGGGGGCGGCCTATGGGCGGTGCTGTGCCCAGTCCGGGATCGAGGGGCATGGCGGTGGCCGTGGTGATGACGGTGGCCTCGGTCGGCCCGTAGGTGTTCCACACCCGCGCACCCGCCGACCACCGACCAGCCAGCTCCGCGCTCAACCGCTCCGCGCCCAGCACCCAATTGCTCACACCCGGCACGGCATCCGGATCCAGCACCCCGAGCAACGACGGCACCACGCTTGCGACTTGCACCCCACACCGGCCGATCATCTCCGCCAGCGCCCGCGGATCCTTACGCTCCTCCGCACCCGCCACCGCCAACGTCCCGCCAGCAGCGAGGGTGACGGCGACATCGAGAACGGCGGCGTCAAAGCTGAACGACGCGAACTGCAACGCCACCACACCCGCGTCCATCCCCAGCACCGGACGCATCGCCTCAGCCAGATTCGCCACACCACCATGCGCGACAGCCACACCCTTCGGCCGCCCCGTCGAACCCGACGTATAGATCACATACGCCAACTGGCCCGGGACGACGACCGTCCCCAACGGCTCCGCCGAGAAGGCATCGGCACCGCCGAGAAGGATGGCGCGGGCGTCACCGAGGGGGACGTCGTTGAGGCAGTCGGCCGTGCCCAGGACGACTTCGGCGCCACTGTCCGCGATCACAAAGCCCAACCGATCCGCCGGATACTCCGGATCCAACGGAACGAACGCCCCACCCGCCTTCCACACCGCCAACTCCGCCACCACCATGTCCACCGACCTCGGCAAACACAACGCAACCCGCGACTCCCGACCAACACCAGCACCGGCCAACAACCGCGCCAACCGATTCGCCCGCCGATCCAACTCCCCATACGACAGGGCCTCATCACCGCACCGCACCGCCACCACATCCGGCGCCGCCGCGACCCGCGCCTCGATGCGCTCCACGATCGAACCGCCGGGCAGCACGGTCTCCGTGGCGTTCCACTCCGCCACCACCCGAGCCCGCTCCACCTCCCCCACCACATCAATCTCACTGACCCGCACCCCCGGATCAGCCGCCACCGCCTCCAACACCCGCACCAACCGCTCCACCAACCCCCGCGCCGTACCCACATCAAACAAATCCACCGCAAACAACAACGCCCCACCCAACCCCGCCGGCGCCCCCACACCATCACGATGCTCGATCAGCGTCACCGACAGGTCGAAGCGGGCCACGGGGTCCGCGGTCGACGGCAGCGTGTCGACCTCCAGGCCGGGCAGCTCCCACTTCTCCGGCGCGGCGCTCTGGAGCGCCAGCATGACCTGGAACAGCGGGTTGCGCGCCAGCGAGCGTTCCGGGCTCAGCACATCCACCAGCCGCTCGAAGGGCACGTCCTGATGCGCGTACGCGGCCAGATCGGTCTCCCGCACCCGCGCCAGCACCTCGTTGAACGTCGGGTCGGCGCTGACGTCCGTCCGCAAGACCAGTGTGTTGACGAAGAACCCGGCCAGGGCGTCCATGGCCTCGTCGCCACGACCTGCGATCGCGGTGCCGATGGGGATGTCCGTGCCCGCGCCCAGCCGGGCCAGCAGCACGGCCAGTGCGGCCTGGGCGACCATGAACATGGTGGCGTTGCCCTGCTGGGCGGCCGCCACCAGCCGGGCGTGGGTCTCGGCGTCCACATGCAGGGGCACCGTGCCGCCCCGGAAGGACGACGCGGGCGGGCGCGGCCGGTCGGTCGGCAGCGTCAGTTCCTGGGGCGCACCGGCCAGGGCCGCGCGCCAGTAGTCCAGCTGGCCGCTGATCACGCTGTCCGGGTCCTCGATATCGCCCAGCACGTCGCGCTGCCAGAGCGCGTAGTCCGCGTACTGCACCGGCAGCGGCCGCCATCCCGGGGCGTCGCCCGCCCGACGGGCGGCGTACGCCACGCCGATGTCCCGCGCCAGCACACCCATCGACCAACCGTCCACCGCGATGTGGTGCGCCACGATCAGCAGCACGTACTCCATGGGCCCGGTGGCCAACAGCCGGATGCGCCAGGGCAGATCGGCGCTCAGCTCGAAGCCACGCCCGGACTGCGCCGCGAGTGTCGCGCCGAGCTCGTCCGGTGTGGTCTCCACGACGATCAGCGGCGGTCGGCCCGCCTCGCCCTCCAGCACCTGCTGCCGAGGCTCGCCGTCCGTCTCGGGGAAGATCGTGCGCAGGCTCTCGTGCCGGTCGGCGACATCACCCAGCGCGGCCTCCAGCGCGGCGATGTCCAGGTCGCCCGAAATCCGCAACGCCAGCGGCAGGTTGTAGCCCGCGCCTTCGCCGACGCCTTCGAGCCGGTTGAGGAACCACATCCGCTGCTGGGCGTACGAGAGCGGCAGCACCTCCGGCCGGGTCCGTGCCGTCAGCGCGGCCCGGGTGGTGCCGTCCTCGCGGGCGTCGAGCAGCCGGGCGACCCCGGCCACCGTCGGCTCCGTGAACAGCCTGCCGATCCCGATGTCGGTGTTCAGCACCGACCGGATCCGGGCGATCAGCCGCATGGCGAGCAGAGAGTCGCCACCGAGTTCGAAGAACGAGTCTTCCGCGCCGACCCGTTCCAGGCCAAGCACCTCGGCGAAGAGCCCGCAAAGGATCTCCTCGGCCGGAGTGGCCGGGCCCCGGCCGGAGATGGTGGCGGCGAAGTCGGGGGCCGGGAGGGCGGCGCGGTCGAGCTTGCCGTTGGCGGTGACGGGGAGGGTGTCGAGGGGGACCAGGGCGGTCGGGACCATGTACTCGGGCAGCCGCTCGACCATGTACTCCCGCAGCCCGGCCAGGCCACTCTCGCCGTCGCCGCTGCGTACGACGTAGGCCACCAGGCGCTTGTCGCCCTGCCGGTCGCCCTCGCGGACGACGACCGCGACCTGGCCCACACTCTCGTGCGCGGCAAGCACGGCCTCGATCTCACCCGGCTCCACCCGGAAACCACGGATCTTCACCTGCTCATCCGCCCGCCCCGCGAACACCAGCTCACCATCGGCCGTCCACCGCGCCAGGTCACCCGTGCGATACATCCGCCCACCCGCGAACGGACACGCCACGAAGCGCTCCGCCGACAGCCCCGGCCGACCGAGATAGCCATGAGCGAGCCCGGCGCCCGCGAGATAGAGCTCGCCGTTGACGCCCGGGGGCACGGGGTTGAGGTGCTCATCGAGGACGAACGCCTTGGTGTTGTCGCGCGGCCGGCCGATCGGCAGCACCGCCGGAGCCACCGCCTCAGGAACCACCGCATACGTCGTGGCGCACAAGGTGGCCTCGGTCGGACCGTACAAATGCCGGACGACAATCCCCGGGCACGCAGCCTTCACCTGAGCCACCGCACCAGCAGGCACCACATCGCCACCGGTCAGCACCTCCGCCAGACCCGACAGACACTCCGGCGACTCCTCAGCCAACACACCGAACAGGCCAGCCGTGACGTGCACAGCCGTCAGCCCATGTGCCTTCACCAAACCCGCCAACACCGCCGCGTCCACCCGGCCCGGCGGCGCCACCACCACCTGCCCGCCACTGACCAGCGGCACCCACACCTCAAAGACCGCCGCATCAAACGCATGCGGCGCATGCATCAACACCCGACCCCGCGCCGCCGCACTCCAACACCCATCCACCACCAACGCGGCCACCGCACCATGACTGACCGCCACACCCTTCGGCACACCCGTCGACCCCGACGTAAACATCACATACGCCACATCCCCAGCCGAAACCACCACCTCCGGCGCACCCTCCATCCCCCCGAACAGCTCATCCACCGCCACCGCACCCGGCACCCCAAGCCCCCCATCCGCCACCACCAAACCCACCTGCCCCAACACCAACCCCCGCCGCGCCACCGGCCACCCCACATCCACCGGCACAAACCCCGCACCCACCCTCAACACACCCAGCCACACCGCCACCAACTCCACCGACCGCTCCATCACCACACCCACCAGATCACCACGCCCCACACCCCGCCCGGCCAACGCACCCGCCACCCGATCCGCACGCTCGGCCAACTCGCCATACGACCACTCCCGGCCGTCCGCCCCCACCACGGCCACCGCATCCGGCGCCTCCGCCACCCGCGCCGCGAACAACTCCACCAACGACACTCCGGACACCGAACGCTCCGTGGCATTCCACTCCCCCACCACCCGCGAACGCTCGCCCTCCCCCAACACATCGATCTCACTCACCCGCATCCCAGGCTCAGCCGCCACCTGCTCCAACACCCGCACCAACCGCCCCGCCAACAACCGCACCGTGCCCTCATCGAACAGATCGGTCGCATACAACAGTCCACCCACGAGCCCGGCCGGATCGCCTTCGCTGTCCCGGCGTTCGGCCAGGGTCAGCGACAGGTCGAACTTGGCGGTGGACTCCTGCGAGGTGGCCTCCAGTGGCCCGACCCGCAACCCGGACAGATTCCACCGGTCCTGGGACGCTGGCAGGTTCTGGAGGACGAGGGTGATCTGGAACAGCGGGTTTCGGGAGAGCGACCGGGTCGGGTTGAGATCCTCGACCAGCCGCTCGAACGGCACATCCTGATGCGCGTACGCCGCCAGATCGGTCTCCCGCACCCGCGCGAGCAACTCGTCAAAACCCGGGTCGGCGCTCAGATCGGTGCGCAGCACCAGCGTGTTGACGAAGAAACCGGCCAGCCCATCCAGCGCAGCATCGCCACGGCCCGCCGTCGCCGTGCCGATGGGGATGTCCGTGCCCGCGCCCAGCCGCGACAGCAGAACCCCCAGCGCCGCGTGGACGACCATGAACATCGTCGCCCGGCCACGCCGCGCCAGCTCCACCAGCCGGGCGTGGGTCTCCGCGTCCACCTCCACCGGGAAAGTGCGCCCGTGGAACGTCGGCGTGGCCGGTCGGGGCCGGTCGGTCGGCAGGTCCAGCTCCTCGGGCGCGCCGGCGAGCGTCCGCCGCCAGTAGTCCAGCTGCGCGCTGATCACACTCTGCGGATCGCCGAGGTCGCCCAGCACCTCACGCTGCCACAGGGCGTAGTCCCCGTACTGCACGGGCAGGGGCTCCCAGCCCGGGAGTCGGCCCTGGTGGCGGGCGGTGTAGGCGGTCTCCAGGTCCTGTGCGAGAACGCCCATCGACCAGCCGTCCACCGCGATGTGGTGCGCCACGATCAGCAGCACGTAGTCCGTGGGGCCGGTCCTGAGCAGCCGGATCCGCCAGGGCAGATCGACGCTGACATCGAAGCCGCGGCCCACGTGGGCCGTGAGGGCGTCGTCGATCTCGTCCTCGGTGGTGTCCACCACGACCAGCGGCGGCCTGCCCGCGGCGCCTTCGAGCACCTGCTGACGCGGAACGCCTTCGCTCGCCGGGTAGATCGTGCGCAGGCTCTCGTGCCGGTCGGCGACATCGCCCAGCGCGGCCTCCAGCGCCGCGAAGTCCAGTTCGCCGGACATCCGCAAGGCCAGGGGGAGGTTGTACGCCGCGCCCTCGCCCGCGCCTTCGAGCTGGTTGAGGAACCACATCCGCTGCTGCTCGAACGACAGCGGCAGCACCTCGGGCCGGGGCCGCGCCGTCAGCGCGACGTGGGTCTGACCAGTTGCCGCATCCACCAGGCGGGCCACGCCGACGACCGAGGAGGCGGCGAAGAGCTCCCCGATGGTGAGCTCCGCCCCCAGGACGGCGCGGATGCGGGCGATGAGCCGCATGGCGAGCAGGGAGTCGCCACCCAGCTCGAAGAAGGACGCCTCCGCGTCCACCCAGTCCAGCCCGAGCACCTCGCCGAAGACCCCGGCGACGATCTCCTCGACCGGAGTGGCCGGGCCCCGGCCGGAGGTGGTGGCGGCGAACTCCGGGACGGGGAGCGCGGTGCGGTCCAGCTTGCCGTTGGCGGTGACGGGGAGGGTGTCAAGGGCCATCACGGCCGCCGGGACCATGTACTCGGGCAGCCGCTCGGCCACGTACTCCCGCAGCCCGGCCAGGCCACTCTCGCCGTCGCCGCTGCGTACGACGTAGGCCACCAGGCGCTTGTCGCCCTGCCGGTCGCCCTCGCGGACGACGACCGCGACCTGGCCCACACTCTCGTGCGCGGCAAGCACCGCCTCGATCTCACCCGGCTCCACCCGGAAACCACGGATCTTCACCTGCTCATCCGCCCGCCCCGCGAACACCAGCTCACCATCGGCCGTCCACCGCGCCAGGTCACCCGTGCGATACATCCGCCCACCCGCGAACGGACACGCCACGAAGCGCTCCGCCGTGAGGCGAGGGTGTCCCGTGTACCCACGGGCGAGTCCCGCTCCGGCGAGATAGAGCTCGCCCCTCACCCCGACCGGAACGGGCTTGAGGTGCTCATCGAGGACGAACGCCTTGGTGTTGTCGCGCGGCCGGCCGATCGGCAACACCGCCGGAGCCACCGCCTCAGGAACCACCGCATACGTCGTGGCACACAAGGTGGCCTCGGTCGGACCGTACAGATGCCGCACCACAATCCCCGGGCACGCGGCCTTCACCTGAGCCACCGCACCAGCAGGCACCACATCACCACCGGTCAGCACCTCCGCCACCCCCGACAGACACTCCGGCGACTCCTCAGCCAACACACCGAACAAACCAGCCGTCACATGCACAGCCGTCAGCCCATGCGCCTTCACCAAACCCGCCAACCCCATCGCATCCAGCCGACCCGGCGGCGCCACCACCACCCGACCACCGCTCACCAACGGCACCCACACCTCAAAGACCGCCACATCAAACGCATGCGGCGCATGCATCAACACCCGACCCCGCGCCGCCGCACTCCAACACCCATCCACCACCAACGCGGCCACCGCACCATGACTGACCGCCACACCCTTCGGCACACCCGTCGAACCCGACGTAAACATCACATACGCCACGTCCCCGGCCGAAACCACCACCTCCGGCACCGGCGCACTATCCGTCCCACCCAACAGCTCATCCACCGCCACCGCACCCGGCACCCCAAGCCCCCCATCCGCCACCACCAAACCCACCTGCCCCAACACCAACCCCCGCCGCGCCACCGGCCACCCCACATCCACCGGCACAAACCCCGCCCCCACCCTCCACACACCCAGCCACACCACCACCAACTCCACCGACCGCTCCATCACCACACCCACCAGATCACCACGCCCCACACCCCGCCCGGCCAACGCACCCGCCACCCGATCCGCACGCTCCCCGAGCTGCGCGTACGACCACTCCTCGCCACCGGCGCCGACCACCGCCACCGCATCCGGGCAGGCAGCGGCCCGCGCCGCGAACAACTCCACCAACGACACCCCGGACACCGAACGCTCCGTGGCATTCCACTCCCCCACCACCCGCGAACGCTCGCCCTCCCCCAACACATCAATCCCACTGACGCGCACCCCAGGATCAGCCGCCACCTGCTCCAACACCCGCACCAACCGCCCCGCCAACAACCGCACGGTGTCTTCGTCGAACAGATCGGTCGCGTAGAGCAGCGAGCCCATCAGCCCCGTCGGCGCTCCCTCCTCGTCGCGGCGCTCGGCCACCGTCGCCGACAGATCGAACCGGGCCGCCGGAGAGGCTGCCGGGAGACCGCTCACCTCCAGACCGGCCAGCTCCCACGGCCGACGGCCCTGCGGCAGGTTCTGCATGGTGAGCGACACCTGGAAGAGCGGGTGCCGGCCCAGCGACCGGGTGGGGTTGAGATCCTCGACCAGCCGCTCGAACGGCACGTCCTGATGCGCGTACGCCGCCAGGTCGGTCTCCCGCACCCGGGCCAGCAGTTCGATGACCGACGGGTCGCCACTCAGGTCGGTGCGCAGCACCAGCGTGTTGATGAAGAACCCGGCCAGCCCGTCCAGCGCCGCGTCACCACGGCCCGCCGTCGCCGTGCCGATGGGGATGTCCGTACCCGCACCCATCCGCGACAGCACAACCGCCAGCGCCGTGTGCATCACCATGAACATCGTCGCCCGGCCACGTTGGGCGAGCTCCACCAGCCGGGCGTGGGTCTCCGCGTTCACCTCGAACGGCATTTCGCCGCCGATGAAGGAGGACACCGCAGGTCGGGGCCGGTCGGTCGGCAGGTCCAGCTCCTGCGGGGCACCGGCGAGCGCCTGCCGCCAGTAGTCCAGCTGCCCGCTGATGACACTCTGCGGATCGCCGAGGTCGCCCAGCACCTCACGCTGCCACAGGGCGTAGTCCCCGTACTGCACCGGCAGGGGCTCCCACCCGGGCAGTCGGCCCGCGCGCCGGGCCGCATAGGCCGTGCCGATGTCGCCCGCGAGAATGCCCATCGACCAGCCGTCGGCCGCGATGTGGTGGACGGCGCCCGCGAGGACGTACTGGGCCGGGCCGGTCACCAAGAGCCGTACGCGCCACGGCAGTTCGCGTCGGACATCGAACGGCTGGTTCGCGTACGCCGCGAGCTGCGCGGGCACCTCGTCCGCGGCGGTGTGCACCACCGTCAGCGAGGGACGGCCCGCCGCGCCGTGCAGGACCTGCTGGCAGGGGACGCCCGCGGTCTCCGGGAAGACCGTGCGCAGGCTCTCATGCCGGTCGGCCACATCGCCGAGCGCGGCTTCCAGCGCGGGGATGTCGAGATCGCCGGAGAGCCGCAGGGCCAGCGGGAGGTTGTACGCGGCCCCCTCGCCGGTGGTCTCGAGCCGGTTGAGGAACCACATCCGCTGCTGCTCGAACGACAGCGGCATCGTCTCGGGCCGCGGTCGCGCCGTCAGCGGCGCCCGGGACTCGCCCCCGAGCTCGCCCACCAGCCGGGCGACGCCGGCGACGGTGGGGGTGGCGAACAGATCGCCGATGCTGACCTCCGCGTCGAGGACGGCGCGGATGCGGGCGATGAGCCGCATGGCGAGGAGGGAGTCGCCGCCCAGCTCGAAGAAGGAGGCGTCGGCGCCGACCCACTCCAGGCCGAGGACTTCGCCGTAGAGGCTGCTGAGGATCTCCTCGGTGGGTGTGGCCGGGCCGCGCCCCTCGGCCGCGTCGGTGAAGTCGGGGGCGGGGAGGGCGGCGCGGTCCAGCTTGCCGTTGACGGTGACCGGGAGCGCGTCCAGGGCGACGACCGCGGCGGGGACCATGTGGTCCGGCAGCCGCTCGGCCACGTACTCCCGCAGCCCCGCAGTATTCACATCCCCGTCAGGGACGACGTACGCCACGAGCCGCTTGTCGCCGGGACGGTCCTCCCGTACGACGACGGCGACGTGGCCGACACTCCGATGACCGGCGAGAACCGCCTCGATCTCGCCGGGTTCGACGCGGAAGCCACGCACCTTGACCTGGTCGTCGGCCCGGCCACCGAAGACGAGTTGGCCGTCCCCGGTCCACTTGGCGAGGTCGCCGGTGCGATACATCCGCCCGCCGGTGAACGGGCAGGCCACGAAGCGCTCCGCCGTCAGCCCGGGGCGACCGAGATAGCCACGTGCCAAGCCCGGACCCGAGACATACAGCTCACCCAGCACCCCCACGGGGACCGGCCGCAGTCGCTCGTCCAGTACGTAGACGGCGGTATTGGCGATCGGACGGCCGATCGGCACCGGTCCGGACGGCTCCAGAGGCCCGCTCATCGTCGCGCACACGGTCGTCTCGGTCGGCCCGTACCCATTCACCATCCGCCGCCCCGGCGCCCACCGCTCCACCAGCCCCGGCGGACACACCTCACCCGCCACCACCAGCGTCCGCAGACTCCCCGGCAACTCCTCCACCGTCGCCAGCACCGACGGCGGCACCGTCACATGCGTCACACCGAACTCCGCCACCACCTCACTCAACGACCGCTTCGGCGGCAACCTGTCCGCACCCGCCATCACCAACGCGCCACCCGAAAGCAACGCCATACACATCTCCGACACCGCGGCGTCAAAGCTCAACGACGCCAACTGCAACACCCGCGCATCAGCACCCACCGCAAACCGCTCAATCTGCGCAGCCGCCAAATTCCCCAGGCCACGATGCGTCACCGCCACACCCTTCGGCCGCCCCGTCGACCCCGACGTATAGATCACATACGCCACATCATCGAGATCCACGGACACCGCGGGCGCCGATTCACCCTCCGCAGACGGATCCCACACCCAGCACTCCACCCCGGACGGGACCGATCCCCGAGTCTCCTCCGAGCACACGACGAGCGCAGGCGTCGAGTCCTCGACCATCCACCCGATCCGCTCCACCGGATACGCCGGATCCACCGGCACAAACCCCGCCCCCGCCTTCACCACCCCCAACAACACCGCCACCACATCCACCGACCGCTCCAACACCACAGCAACCAAGTCACCGCGCCCCACACCCCGCGCAGCCAACACCCCCGCCACCCGATCCGACCGCTCCCGCAGCTCCGCGTACGACCACTCCTCACCACCCGCACCCACCACCGCCACCGCATCCGGGGAGACGGAGGCCCGCTCGTCGAACAACTCACCCAACGGCCCCATCGGCGCAACCCGGTCAGTGGCGTTCCACCCCTCCACCACCCGCGCCCGCTCGCCGCGCCCCAGCAGCTCGATCTCGCTCACCCGAGCCGCAGGATCCGAGGCGACCTGCTCCAGCACCCGCACCAGCCGCTCCGCCAGCGCGTGCGCGGTGGGCTCGTCGAAGAGGTCCGTGGCATACAGCAGATCGCCGTCGATCCCCACCGGGTTGCCCTCGCCGTCCCGGTGTTCGGCCAGGGTCAACGACAGGTCGACCCGTGCCGCAGCGGCCCCGGGTGTCATCGACCGCACCTCGACGCCCGGCAGCCCCCACTCCCGCGGTGGCATCGTCTGCACGGAGAGCATCACCTGGAACAGCGGGTGCCGGGCCAGTGAGCGGGTGGGGTTGAGTTCCTCGACGAGGTGTTCGAAGGGCAGGTCCTGGTGCGCGTAGGCGGCCAGGTCGGTTTCCCGCACCCGGGCCAGCAGCTCCGCGAAGGTCGGGTCACCGCTCACATCGGTGCGCAGCACCAGCGTGTTGACGAAGAAACCCGCCAGCCCGTCCAGTGCCGCGTCGCCACGCCCCGCGACCGCCGTGCCGATCGGAAGGTCCTTCCCCGCACCCATCCGCGACAGCAGCAGCGCCAGCGCCGCGTGCACGACCATGAACATCGTGGCGTCGCCGCGTCGCGCGAGCTCCACGAGCCGGGCGTGGGTGGGCACATCGATCCGTACCCCGGCCGCCCCGCCACGGTGTGAGGACACGGCGGGCCGGAGGCGGTCGGCCGGAAGTGTCAGCTCCTGGGGCGCGTCGGCCAGGGACCGCCGCCAGTGGTCCAGTTGGGCGCTGATCAGGCTGTCGGGGGTGTCCAGGTCGCCGAGGAGACGGCGCTGCCAGAGCGCGTAGTCGGCGTACTGCACCGGCAGCGGCTCCCACCCCGGCGCCCGGCCTTCCCGACGGGCGGCGTACGCCACTTCCAGGTCCCTGAGCAGCAGATCCATCGTCCAGCCGTCCACCGCGATGTGGTGCGCCACGATCAGCAGGACGTACTCCGCGGGGCCGGTCCTGAGCAGCCGGATCCGCCACGGGAGGTCGGCGCTGAGGTCGAAGCGCTGCTCGGTCTGCTCGGCGAGCACCTGCTCGGCCCGGTCGGCGGAGGTGTCGAGGACGACCATGCGCGGGCGCCCGGCCGAGGGTTCGAGGACGTGCTGGCGCGGCACGCCGTCCGTTTCGGGGTAGATCGTGCGCAGGCTCTCGTGCCGGTCGGCGAGGTCGCCCAGGGCGGCTTCGAGCGCGGGCAGGTCGAGGTCGCCGGAGACGCGGTAGCGCAGTGGCAGGTTGTACGCGGCTTCGCCGCCCTCTTGGGCCTCCTCCATCTGGTTGACGAACCACATCCGCCGCTGCCCGAACGACAGCGGTACGACCTCCGGCCGGGGCTGCGGGGTGAGCGGAAGCCGCACACCGCCGCCACTGGTGAGCTGCCGGGCGACTCCGGCGACGGTCGGCTCGGCGAACAGCTGCCGGAGGCTCAGCTCGGTGTCCAGGACGGCGCGGATCCGGGCGATCAGCCGCATGGCCTGGAGCGAGTCGCCACCCAGCGCGAAGAACGACGCGTCGACGCCGACCTGGTCGAGGCCGAGGATGTCGGCGAACAGCCCGCACAGCGCCTCTTCGATGGGGGTGGCGGGGGCGCGGCGCCCGGTCAGACCCGCGTAGTCGGGGGCGGGCAGGGCGTCGCGGTCGAGCTTGCCGTTCACCGTGACGGGGAGGGAGTCGAGCGCCATCACGGCGGACGGGACGAGATGGTCGGGCAGCCGTTCCGCCACGTACTCCCGTAGCCCGGCCGTGTCCGCGTACTCCCGCAGTCCGGCCGTGTCCGCGTCCTCGCCGGGGACGACGTAGGCGACGAGGCGGCGGTCCCCGGGGCGGTCCTCGCGGACCACGACGGCGGACCGGCGGACGGCCGGGTGGGTGGCGAGGACGGCCTCGATCTCACCGGGTTCCACCCGGAAACCGCGGATCTTGATCTGAGTGTCGGCCCGTCCGACGACGACGAGTTGGCCGTCCGGAGTCCAGTGGGCCAGGTCCCCGGTGCGGTACATCCGTCCGCCGGGGGCGCCGGGTTCGTCGGCGGCGGCGAACGGGCAGGCCACGAAGCGCTCGGCGGTCAGCGCAGAGCGGCCGAGATAGCCGCGGGCCAGGCCGGGGCCGGCGAGGTAGAGCTCTCCCGTGACCCCGGCGGGGACGGGCTGAAGGAACTCGTCCAGGACATACGTCTGCCCGTTCTCGAGCGGCCGTCCGATCGGCACGGGGGCGTCGGCGTCGCCCGGGGTGAGCGGGTCGCTCAGGGTGACGCAGACGGTGGCCTCGGTGGGGCCGTACGCGTTCAGCATCCGCCGCCCCGGCGCGAGCCGTGCCACCAGCGCGGGCGGGCACACCTCGCCCGCGGCCGCGACGGTGGTCACGGTGGCGGGCAGCTCGTCGGCGGCGGCGAGCACGGAGGGCGGCGCGGTCAGATGTGTGACACCGAACTCGGCGGCGACGTCGGCCAGCGACCCGTACGGCGGCAGCATGTCCCGGTCCGCCATGACGAGGGTGGCCCCGGCGGGCAGGGCGGTGCAGAACTCGGCGAACGCGGCGTCGAAGCTGGGCGAGGCGAACTGGAGGACGCGCGCGCCGGGCCCGGACCCGAACCGGGAGATGTGGCTCGCCGCCAGGCTGCCCACTCCGCCGTGGGTGACCACGACGCCCTTCGGGGTGCCGGTGGAGCCGGAGGTGTAGATGACGTACGCGGGGTGCGGCAGCCGCTGCGGCCGGACGCGGTCGGCGTTCCCGGGGGCGGTGGCCGGGCGTGTCGCCAACGCGGCGGCCACGTCCGGGGCGTCGAGGACCAGGCGGGGCGGCGTGTCGGCGTCCGGCGTGTCGGTGTCCGGCACGTCCTCGGGCCCATCGCTGCGTGGCGTGGCGTCGGGCCCCCAAGTGCCCATCACGGCCTCGGGCCCGTCAGTGCACACCGCAGCCTCGGTCCCGCCCGTGCCCAGCACGGCCTCGGTCCCACTCGTGCACAGCACCAGCTTCGGCCGGGCGTCGGCCAGCATGAACGCGATCCGCCGGGCCGGATACCGGGGGTCTATGGGCAGATAGCCCGCGCCCGCCTTGACCACGGCCAGCAGCACGGCCATCAGCTCGACGGACCGCTCCATGGCCACGCCGACCAGGTCCTCGGGCCCGATGCCACGGGCGATCAGCTCGTGTGCCAGCCGGTTGGCGCGCTCCTCCAGCTCCGCGTACGTCAGGCCGCGCTCCGCCCCGACGACGGCCAAGGCATCGGGAGTTCGCCGCACCTGTGCCTCGAACAGCTCGGCCAGCGTGCCCTCCAGCACGCTCCGGGCCGTGTCGTTCCAGTCCTGGACGACGGTCGCCCGCTCGGCCGGGTCGAGGATCCGCAGCCGGCTGAGGGGCACGGTGGGGTCGGCGGCGATCTGCTCCAGCACCGCCGCCAGCCGCCCGGCCAAGGCCTGGACGGTGGCCTCGTCGAACAGCTCGGTGGCGTAGAAGATGTCGCCGCCGATACCGGCCGGGCTGCCGTCCTCGTCGCGGTGTTCGGACAGGTCGACGGAGAGGTCGAAGCGGGCGGCGAGGGAGCCGGGCGGGGTGGGCCGGACCTGGAGGCCGGGCAGGTCCCACTGCGCGGGCGGGACGTTCCGCAGCGACAGCATGACCTGGAACAGCGGGTTGCGGGACAGCGAGCGCGACGGCGCGAGGTCCTCGACGAGATGCTCGAAGGGCACGTCCTGGTGTGCGTACGCGGCCAGGTCGGTCTCCCGCACCCGGGCCAGGAGTTCGGTGAAGGCGGGGTCGCCGCTGAGGTCGGTGCGCAGCACGAGTGTGTTGACGAAGAAGCCGGTCAGCCCGTCCAGCGCGGCGTCGCCACGGCCCGCGGTGGCCGTGCCGATGGGAATGTCCGTGCCCGCGCCCATCCGGGCGAGGAGCGCCGCCAGCGCGGCGTGTACGACCATGAACACCGTGGCCCCGCCGCGCTGCGCGAGCCCGACGAGGCGGGCGTGGGTGGAGGCGTCGATCCGTACGGGAACCAGGCCGCCCGCGTACGACGACACCGCCGGGCGCGGCCGGTCGGCCGGAAGCACCAGCTCCTGCGGCGCGTCGGCGAGAGCGTCGTGCCAGTAGGCGAGCTGGTCGCTCAGCAGGCTGTCCGCGTCGCCCCGCTCCCCCAGCAGCCGCCGCTGCCAGAGGGCGAAGTCGGCGTACCGCACCGGCAGCGGCTCCCAGACCGGCGCCCGCCCCTGCCGACGTGCGGCGTAGGCCGTACTGAGGTCCCGTGCGAGGACACCCATCGACCAGCCGTCGGCCGCGATGTGGTGGGCCACGATGAGCAGCACGTACTCGGTGGGTCCTGTGACCAACAGCCGTGCCCGCCATGGCAGTTCAGTGCCGAGCTCGAAGCCGCGGCCGGCGTGCGCGCTCAGCTCCGCCTCGACCTGGTCCGCGGGGAGGTCGACGACCACGAGTGGCGGATGCGCCGCGGGGCCGTCCAGCACCCGCTGCCGCGGAACGCCATCGGTCTCCGGGAACACCGTGCGCAGGCTCTCGTGACGGTCGGCGACGTCGGCGAGGGCGGCTTCCAGCGCGCCGGTGTCGAGGTGTCCGGAGAGGCGTAGCGCGAGGGGCATGTTGTAGACGCCCGCGGCTGCCCCCGTGACCCCGGCCCCGGCGGCCTCCGCGCCCTCTGCGTCTTCGCCGGTGGTCGCGAGCCGGTTGAGGAACCACATCCGCTGCTGCCCGTACGACAGCGGCAGTTGCTCGGGGTGCTGGGGGCGCGGCTGTGGCTCCAGCGGTGGCCGTGCGTCGCCGTGCTCGGCGTCGATCCGGCGGGCGGTGTCGGCGACGGTCGGGGTGGCGAACAGATCGGCGATGCGCAGTTCGCTGTCGAGGACGGGGCGGATGCGGGCGATGAGCCGCATGGCGAGGAGGGAGTCGCCGCCGAGCTCGAAGAAGGAGGTGTCGGCGCCCACCTGGTTCAGCCCGAGGACTTCGGCGAAGAGCCCGCAGAGGATCTCCTCGGTGGGGGTGGCGGGCGCGCGTCCCTCGGCGGTGCCCGCGGTGTCGGGGGCGGGGAGGGCGGCGCGGTCCAGCTTGCCGTTGACGGTGAGCGGCAGCGCGTCGAGGGTCACGATGGCCGGGATCATGTACTCGGGCAGCCGGTCGGCGGCGAGGCGGCGCAGGGCCGCCGGGTCGAGCTCACCGGTGGGGACCACATACGCGACGAGGCGCCGGTCCCCGGGGCGGTCCTCGCGGATGACCACGGCGGCCTGGGCCACGGCCGGGTGGCCGCTGAGGACGGCCTCGATCTCACCGGGCTCGACGCGGAAACCACGGACCTTGACCTGCTCATCGACCCGTCCCGCGAAGATCAGATCACCCTCGGCGGTCCACTTCGCCAGGTCGCCACTGCGATACATCCGGCCGCCCGGGGCGGCGAACGGACAGGCCACGAAACGCTCGGCGGACAGATCCGGCCGACCGATATAACCCCGAGCCAGCCCGGCACCGGCGATATACACCTCGCCCGTAACGCCCACAGGCACCGGCTTGAGGAACTGGTCGAGCACATAGACGCGGGCGTTGGGGAGGGGACGGCCAATCGGCGGGGCCTCCTTCAGCGCGGCGTCCAGCGGAGTGGCGGTCGCGGTGGTGATGACGGTGGCCTCGGTCGGGCCGTAGGTGTTCCACACCCGCGCACCCGCAGACCACCGACCAGCCAGCTCCGCACTCAACCGCTCCGCGCCCAGCACCCAGTTCCGCACACCCTGGACGGCGTCCGGATCCAGCACCCCGAGCAGCGACGGCACCACGCTTGCGACTTGCACCCCACACCGGCCGATCATCTCCGCCAGCGCCCGCAGGTCGTTGCGCTCGGCGGTGGTGGCGACGGCGAGGGTGCCACCGGCGGCGAGGGTGACGGCGACGTCGAGGACGGAGGCGTCAAAGCTGAACGACGCGAACTGCAACGCCACTACGCCCGCGTCCATCCCCAGCACCGGACGCATCGCCTCGGCCAGATTCGCCACGCCACCGTGAGCGACGGCCACACCCTTCGGCCGCCCCGTCGAACCCGACGTATAGATCACATACGCCAATTGGCCCGGGACGATGACCGTCCCCAACGGCTCGGCCGAGTAGGCATCCGCACCCTCAAGAAGGACCGCGCGAGCATCGCCGAGCGGGACGCCATCGAGGCAATCGACCGTGCCCAGGACCACCTCGGCGCCACTGTCCGCGATCACGAAACCCAACCGGTCGGCCGGATACTCCGGATCCAACGGAACGAACGCCCCACCCGCCTTCCACACCGCCAACTCCGCCACCACCATGTCCACCGACCTCGGCAAACACAACGCAACCCGCGACTCCCGACCGACGCCGACCTCGCTCAAAAGCCGCGCCAACCGATTCGCCCGCCGGTCCAACTCCCCGTACGACAACACCTCTTCACCACACCGCACCGCCACCACATCCGGCGCCGCCGCAACCCACCCCTCAAACCGCTCCACAACCGAACCACCGGACAGCGCAGCCTCCGTGGCATTCCACTCCGCCACCACCCGCGACCACTCCGCCTCCCCCAGCACATCCAGCCGACCGACCAACGTCTCCGGATCGGCTACCAGCTGCCCCAGCACCCGCACCAAACGGTCAAGGAGCCCCTGTGCCGCCTCGGGGTCGAACAGGTCCGGGCGGTAGTCCAGCCGCAGCCGCAGCTCCTCCGTCGGGTGGACGCCCAGCGAGAGCGGGAAGTTGGTGGACTCGCGCATCGCCGTGTCGGTGATCCGCAGCCCAGCGGCAGCCGCCGTGGCGTCCTGCCCCCCGACGGGGTGGTTCTCGAACGCCATGATGGTGTCGAAGGTCGCGCCGGGCCCGGTCTGCCGCTGGATCTCGGTGAGGCTCAGATGCTGGTGGTCCAACAGCGCCGACTGCCGTTGCTGTACCTCCGCCAGCAGTTCGGCGACCGTACGCGCCGGGTCCAAGCACACCCGTACGGGCAGTGTGTTGATGAAGAGGCCCAGCATGCTCTCCATGCCGGGGAGGTCGGCGGGGCGCCCCGCCACCGTCGCGCCGAACACCACATCGCGGCGGCCGGTGAGCCGACCGAGCACAACGGCCCAGGCGGCCTGGATCACGGTGTTCAGGGTCAGGCCGTTGCGGCGGGCGAGGTCGCGCAGTCGGCCGGCGAGTTCCGCTCCGGCGTCGGTGGCCGCCTTGCCGGAGGCGACCGGGGCAGTGGACTGTCCGCCCGGTGCCACCAGCGTCGGCTCGTCCGCGCCCGTCAGCTCCTGCCGCCATGCGTCTCGCGCGGCTTCCTTGTCCTGGCGGGCGAGCCAGGCGAGGTAGTCACGGTACGGGGTGACGGGCGGCAGGCCATGCGCGCTGCCCCCGGCCTCGTAACACGTCCACAACTCCCGCATCAGCACCGGCAGCGACCACCCATCCAGCAGGATGTGATGCAGCGTCACCATCATCCGGTACTCATCCGGCCCGACCTTGACCAGCAACACCTTCAGCAACGGCGGCACCGCCAGATCGAAACGCCGCTCCCGCTCCTCGATCCCCAACCGCTCCGACTCCACACGGGCCGTATCCGCCTCCAGCCCGGACAGGTCCTCCTCCCGCCACGGCAGCTCCACGCCCCGGGCGATGACCTGCACCGGCTGCGCCACCCCGGCCAGCTGCCGAAAGCCCGCGCGCAGGCTCTCGTGCCGGTCGAGCAGCGCCTGCCACGCGTCGCGCAGCACCGCGGGGTCCAGCTTGCCCGCCAGGTCCAGCACGAGTTGCTCGACATAGACGTCAATGCCCCGCTCGTCGTACACCGCGTGGAAGAGCAGGCCCTCCTGCAACGGCGACAGCGGCCAGACGTCCTGGACTCGCATCTGAGTCATCGTGCTCCCCCCTTGTCCGCGAGTTCCGCTTCGAGCGCGTCGATCTGGCTCTGGTCGAGCGTGATGAGTGAGAAGTCCGACGGTGTGTGGCCGCCGCCGGAGCCGGTGGTGTGGGTGGCGAGGCCGGTGAGCATCGCCAGCCAGCCATCGGCGAGTTGCCGCATGTCGTCGGGGTGGTGGAGGTGCTGGGGCCAGCCGAGTGTGAGCGTGAGCAGCGGGCCGTCCGGCAGGTCGCGGACCAGGCCGACGGCCTCCAGGGCGTGGGCCAGCGGGACCTCGTCGCCCACTCCGCCGCCGAGACCGCCTTCGGGGGCGGCGGACCAGGCGGCGGCCGTCTGCTCCGGTGTCCCGTCGGCGAAGCGGCCCAGGTAGGTGAAGCCGATCTGGGCGGTGGGCAGCGCGGCGAGCGCGGGCGCGGTCTCGGGGTTGAGATGGCGGAGCAGACCGTGGCCGAGGCCATCGCCCGGGACGGCGCGGAGCTGTTCCTTGATGTGCTTGACGGCCCGTCCCGCCACCGGCCCGCCGCCGCGCAGCCCGGCGAAGTCCTGTGTCGCGGGGTCGAGCCGCACGGGGTACGTGCTGGTGAACCAACCCACCGTACGGGCCAGATCGAGACCGCCGGACGTCCGGCCGTGGCCTTCCACGTCCACGAGGACGCCGCCTTCCGCATGCTGTCCGCGGTGCCGCCGCCACTCCGCGACGGCGGAGGCGAGGGCGGTGAGCAGCACATCGTCGATCCCGGCGTGGAAGGCGGCCGGGACCGCCGTCAGCAGGGTGGCGGTGAGCTCGGCCGAGGCCGTCACGGAGACCCGCCGCAGCGTGGCACCCACGTCGCGGACCGGGTCCAGGGAGCGGTCGCCGAGTGGCGCGTCGGAGCCGCACAGCAGTCGGGTCCAGGCGGGGAGTTCGGCGAGCCGCGGTTGGCCGGTGGCTTCGGTCCGCAGGGCGCGGGCCCAGTGCCGGAAGGAGGTGGGCACCGGCTCCAGCACGACCTCGCGGCCGGCCGCCAGGTCCGCGTACGCCTGGGCGAGGTCCGGGATGAGGACGCGGAGGGAGAGCGTGTCCACGGCGAGGTGGTGGACGGTGAGCAGGAGCCGTCCGGGGGCGCTCGGGCCGAGGTCGAACCAGACCACCTGCGCCATCACCCCGGCCCGCGGATCGAGCCGGGCCGCGGCGGCCCGCGACTGCTCGGCGATCAGGCGCTCGAGGTCACCCCCGGCCGCGCTCGCATCGATCCGGTGCACCCACGGGGCCACGGACACGGTCGGGGGGACGAGGAGGCGGGGCTCGGGCTCGGTGTCCAGTCGGGCCCGCAGAATGTCGTGGTGATCGACCACGGCCTGAACGGCAGCGGTCAGCGTCCCCAGCCGCATCCCCGCCGGAACCCCCACCACGGTCGACTGGAACACCCCAGCTATGCGTTCTGCTCCGGCCCGGTCCAGCAGCTCATGCATGACGGGGGTCAACGGCACCTCGCCCGTGCCCGAATCGCCGCGCCCCGCCAGGCCATCGGCGGTGGCCACATCACGGGCCACCACAGCCAGGTCCGCCGGAGTACGCCGCTCGAACACCTGCCGGGCGCTCACCGCCAGACCGGCCCTACGCGCCCTCGACACCAGCAGCATCGACATGATCGAGTCACCGCCGAGCTCGAAGAACGACGCATCGGCACTGACCTCATCGAGGCCAAGCACCTCGGCGAAAAGCCCACAGAGGACCTCTTCGGCCGGGGTCTCCGCAGCCCGGCCCGACGTCATCTCGGCGGTGTCGGGAGCGGGGAGCGCGGTGCGGTCCAGCTTGCCGTTGACGGTGAGCGGCAGCGCGTCCAGCACGACGATCGTCGGGACCATGTACTCCGGCAGCCGGTCCGCCGCGAACTCCCGTACGGCCGCCACGTCCAGCTCCCCGTGGGGGACCACGTACGCGACCAGCCGCTTGTCCCCCGGCCCGTCGTCACGTACCACCACCGCGACCTGGCCCACGCCCTCGCAGGCGGCCACCACCGCCTCGATCTCACCCGGCTCGACGCGGAAACCACGCACCTTGACCTGCTCATCGACGCGACCCGCGAAGACGAGATCACCCTCGGCGGTCCACTTCGCCAGGTCGCCACTGCGATACATCCGGTCACCCGGGGCGGCGAACGGACAGGCCACGAAACGCTCGGCGGACAGATCCGGGCGACCGATATAACCCCGGGCCAGCCCGGCACCCGCGATATACACCTCACCCGTCACGCCCACAGGCACCGGCTTGAGGAAGGTATCCAGCACGAACACCTTGCTGTTGGGCAGGGGGCGGCCTATGGGCGGTGCTGTGCCCAGTCCGGGATCGAGGGGCGTGGCGGTTGCGGTGGTGATGACGGTGGCCTCGGTCGGCCCGTAGGTGTTCCACACCCGCGCACCCGCCGACCACCGACCAGCCAGCTCCGCACTCAACCGCTCCGCACCCAGCACCCAATTGCTCACACCGGCCACGGCGTCCGGGTCCAGCACCCCGAGCAACGACGGCACCACGCTCGCCACCCGCACCCCACACCGGCCGATCATCTCCGCCAGCGCCTGCGGATCCTTACGCTCCTCCGCATTCGCCACCGCGAGAGTGCCGCCAGCGGCGAGGGTGACGGCGACATCGAGAACGGCGGCGTCAAAGCTGAACGACGCGAACTGCAACGCCACCACACCCGCATCCATCCCCAACACCGGACGCATCGCCTCGGCCAAGTTCGCCACGCCACCGTGGGCGACGGCCACACCCTTCGGCCGCCCCGTCGAACCCGACGTATAGATCACATACGCCAACTGGCCCGGGACGATGACCGTCTCCAACGGCTCGGCGGAGTAGCCGTCCGCTTCCTCCATACGCACAACACGAGCACCACCGACCAGCACCTCGGCCAAGCTCTCCGACGTACCGAGGACCACTCCGGCCCCGCTGTCCGCGATCACGAAACCCAGCCGGTCGGCCGGATACTCCGGATCCAACGGAACGAACGCCCCACCCGCCTTCCACACCGCCAACTCCGCCACCACCATGTCCACCGACCTCGGCAAACACAACGCAACCCGCGACTCCCGACCCACACCAGCACCGGCCAACAACCGCGCCAACCGATTCGCCCGCCGATCCAACTCCCCATACGACAAGGCCGCCTCACCACACCGCACCGCCACCACATCCGGCGCCGCCGCAACCCACCCCTCAAACCGCTCCACAACCGAACCGCCAGACAGCGCAGCCTCCGTGGCATTCCACTCCGCCACCACCCGAGCCCGCTCCACCTCCCCCACCACATCAATCTCACTGACCCGCACCCCCGGATCAGCCGCCACCGCCTCCAACACCCGCACCAACCGCTCCACCAACCCCCGCGCCGTACCCACATCAAACAAATCCACCGCGAACAACAACGCCCCACCCAACCCCGCCGGCGCCCCCACACCATCACGATGCTCGGCCAGGTCCAGCGACAGGTCGAAGCGGGCCGGGACCTGGGCGGCCGCCGGTATTCGTCGGACCCGCAGCCCCGGCAGGCCCCACTGGGGCGCCGGTACGCTCTGGAGGGCCAGCAGGACCTGGAACAGCGGGTTGTGGGAGAGCGAGCGTGACGGGTTCAGGTCCTCGACCAGTCGCTCGAACGGCACGTCCTGATGCGCGTACGCGGCCAGATCGGTCTCCCGCACCTGGGCCAGCAGCTCCGTGAAGGACGGGTCCGCGCTGAGATCGGCGCGGACGACCAGGGTGTTGACGAAGAACCCGGCCAGGTCGTCCAGCGCCGGGTCGCCACGGCCCGCGATCGGCACGCCGATGGTGATGTCGTCGCCCGCACCCACCCTGCTGAGCAGCACCGAGAGGGCGGCGTGCACCACCATGAACATGGTGGCGCGACCACGGCGGGCCACGTCCAGCAGCCGGGCGTGGGTCTCCGCGCCGATCTGGATCGGCACTTCGCCACCGCGGAACGAGGACACCGCAGGACGGGGGCGGTCGGTCGGCAGCGCGAGCTCCTGGGGCGCACCGGCCAGCGCCGCACGCCAGTAGCCGAGCTGCCCACTGACCACGCTGTCCGGGTCCTCGGGATCGCCCAGCACCTCACGCTGCCACAGCGCATAGTCCGCGTACTGCACCGGCAGCGGCTCCCACCCCGGCGCGCCGCCCGCCCGCCGGGCCGCATACGCCGCCCCCAGGTCCCGCGCCAGCACACCCATCGACCAGCCGTCGACGGCGATGTGATGCGCGACGATCAGCAGCACACACTCCGACGGTCCCGTCTTCAACAGCCGTGCCCGCCACGGCAGATCGACGGTCACATCAAAGCCACGGTCGGCGTGCAAACCGAGCTCGGCCGCGAGGAGTTCCTCGCTGGTCTCCACGACGACGAGTCGCGGTCGGCCCGCCTCGCCCTCCAGCACCCGCTGGCGCGGCTCGCCATCGGTCTCGGGAAACAACGTGCGCAGGCTCTCGTGCCGGTCGGCCACATCGCCCAGCGCGGCCTCCAGCGCGGTGACATCCAGCTCTCCGGTCAGCCGAAGGGCCAGCGGCAGGTTGTAGACCGCTCCGGCCCCCGGGTTGGTCTCCTCGAGCCGGTTGAGGAACCACATGCGCCGCTGGGCGTACGAGAGCGGCAGCGCCTCCGGCCTCGGCCGCGGCGTCAGCGGGGGCCGGGCGGCCGTACCTCCCGCCGCCGCGACGAGGCGGGCGACTCCGGCCACCGTGGGGGCGGCGAACAGCTCGCCGATGTTGAGCTCGGTGTCGAGGACGGCGCCGATCCGGGCGATGAGCTTCATCGCGAGGATCGAGTCGCCACCGATGGTGAAGAACGACACCTCGGCGCCCACTCGTTCCAGCCCGAGAACCTCGCGGTACAGGCCGCAGAGGATCTCCTCGGTCGGCGTGGCGGGACCGCGCCCGCCGGCGTCGGTGAAGTCGGGGGCGGGGAGGGCGGCCCGGTCCAGTTTGCCGTTCACCGTGACCGGGAGCGCGTCCAGGGCGACGACGGCAGCGGGGACCATGTGGTCCGGCAGCCGCTCGGCCACGTACTCCCGCAACCCCGCAGTATCCACATCCCCATCGGGGACCACGTACGCCACGAGCCGCTTGTCGCCGGGGCGGTCCTCCCGTACGACCACGGCGACCTGGCCGACAGTCCGATGCCCGGCGAGAACCGCCTCGATCTCACGCGGCTCCACCCGGAAACCACGCACTTTGACCTGGTCGTCCGCGCGCCCACCGAAGATCAGCTCACCATCCGCCGTCCATGTGGCGAGGTCACCGGTGCGATACATCCGCCCGCCCGTGAAGGGACACGCCACGAAGCGTTCCGCCGTCAGCCCGGGGCGGCCGAGGTAGCCCCGCGCGAGCCCCGGGCCCGCGACGTACAGCTCGCCCGCCACACCTTCGGGCACGGGCCGCAGAAACTCGTCGAGTACGAACACCCGTGTGTTGGCGATGGGCCCGCCGATCGGCACCGGCCCGGACGGTTCCAGGAGCCCACTCATCGTCGCGCAGACCGTGACCTCGGTCGGCCCGTACGCATTGACCATCCGCCGCCCCGACGCCCACCGCTCCACCAACGACGGCGGACACACCTCACCCGCCACCACCAGCGTCCGCAGACTCCCCGGCAACTCCTCCACCGTCGCCAGCACCGACGGCGGCACCGTCACATGCGTCACACCGAACTCCGCCACCACCTCACTCAACGACCCCCGCGGCGGCAACCTGTCCACACCCGCCATCACCAACGCGCCACCCGAAAACAACGCCATACACATCTCCGACACCGCGGCGTCAAAGCTCAACGACGCCAACTGCAACACCCGCGCATCAGCACCCACCGCAAACCGCTCGATCTGCGCAGCAGCCAAATTCCCCAGGCCACGATGCGTCACCGCCACACCCTTCGGCCGCCCCGTCGACCCCGACGTATAGATCACATACGCCACATCATCGACACCCACCGAAACCACCGGAGCGGACTCCGCCACCACATCCGACGCATCCCACACCAAGCACTCCACCCCGTCCGGAACCAACCCCCGAGTCCCCTCCGAGCACACCACCAGCACCGGCCCGGCATCCTCGACCATCCACCCAATCCGCTCCACCGGATACGCCGGATCCACCGGCACAAACCCCGCCCCCGCCTTCACCACCCCCAACAACACCGCCACCACATCCACCGACCGCTCCAACACCACAGCAACCAAGTCACCGCGCCCCACACCCCGCGCAGCCAACACCCCCGCCACCCGATCCGACCGATCCCCCAACTCCGCGTACGACCACTCCTCACCACCCGCACCCACCACCGCCACCGCACCCGGCGACAGCTCAGCCCGCGCATCGAACAACTCACCCAACGGCCCCACCGGCGCAACCCGGTCAGTGGCGTTCCACCCCTCCACCACCCGCGCCCGCTCCCCACACCCCAGCAGCTCGATCTCGCTCACCCGCCGCGCCGGATCCGCCGCCATCTGCTCCAGCACCCGGACCAGCCGCCGTACCACGCCCCGGGCGGCGTCCTCGTCGAACGCGTCCGGGCGGTAGTCCAGCCAGAACGTCAGCTCGTCCGCCGGGTCCACTCCCAGCGTCAGCGGGAAAGTGGTGGCCATCCGGGTCGTGCTGTCCGTCAGTCGCAGCGGGGCGGCCGGGCCGGTCTCGCCCGCGTGGAAGTTCTCGAAGGCCATCAGGGTGTCGAAGGTGGCGCCAGGTCCGGCCAGGCGCTGGATCTCCTTGAGGCCGAGGTGCTGGTGGCCCAGCAGCGCCGACTGCTGGGCCTGCACCGCGCGGAGCAGATGGGCGATGGAGTCTGCCGGGCGCAGCCGGACCCGTACGGGGATCGTGTTGATGAAGAGCCCCAGCATGTCCGCCATCCCCGCCAGCTCCGGCGGGCGGCCGGCCACCGCGGCGCCGAACACCACATCGACGCGGCCGGTGAGCTTGCCGACGACCTGGGCCCAGGCCACCTGGAGCACGGTGTTCAGCGTGACGCCGTGGCCTCGGGCGAGCTCTCGCAGCGCACCGGCCAGATGGTCGTCGGTCTCGGCGAGGACCTTGCGGGTGAGGACGGGTTCGGCGTTCGGATCGAGCGCGGCGACCGTCGTCGGTTCGGACACGCCATCCAGCGCCCGCTGCCAGGCGGCGCGCGCCGCGTCCCGGTTCTGGCGGCGCAGCCAGGCCAGATACTCGCCGTAGGGCGTGGTCGGCGCCAGTGCGCGGATGTCGCCGCCGGGGGCGTAAGCGGCCCACAGCTCGCGGATGAGGATCCGCAGCGACCAGCCGTCGAGCACGATGTGGTGCAGGGTCACGACCATGCGGTGGCGGTCGGGGCCGGTCTTCACCAGCAGGATCCGTGCCAGGGGCGGGGCGGTGAGGTCGAAGCGGCGGGCCCGTTCCGCGCTCTCCAGGCGGTCCGCCCGGTCCCGCGCCGCCTCGGCGCCGAGGTGCGACAGGTCCACCTCGCGCCAGGGCAGGGTGACGTGGCGGGCGATCACCTGGACGGGTTCGTCCACGCCGACCAGGCGGCGGAAGCCGGTGCGCAGGCTGCCGTGCCGTTCGACGAGCGCCTGCCAGGTGGCGCGCAACTTCCCTACGTCCAGGGGCCCTTCGAGCTCCAGGACCTTCTGTTCCACATAGATGTCCCGCTCCCGCTCGTCGAACATCGCGTGGAAGAGCAGGCCCTCCTGGAGGGGTGACAGCGGCAGTACATCGACCACGCCGCCCGCCACCTCGGCCTCGAGCTCCTCGATCTGGGCCTGGTCGAGTGCCATCAGCGGGAAGTCGGATGGCGTATGGCCACCGCCGGTGTGTGCGGCGAGGCCGGACAGCGTCTCCGCCCACGCTTCGAGCAGGCGCCGGACGGCCGGTTCGGTGAGGAGGGGCTCCGGCCAGTCCAGGCTGAGGACCAGTTCGGTTCCGTCGAGGCCGGCCGCCGCTTCGAGCGGGTGGGTGGGCGGCCGGTCGTCGTCGCCCGGGGCGGTGAAGCCGAGCCGCGGGGCGGGCAGGGCGGCGAGCGTGGCGGCGGTCTCGGGGTTGAGGTGGCGCAGCAGGCCGTAGCCGAGTCCATCGCCGGGGACGGCCCGCAGCCGCTCCTTGATCTGCTGCACGGCCCGGCCCGCGGCAGGCCCGCCGAGGCGGATCTCCGCGAGGTCGAGGGCCCCGGTGTCGAGCCGTACGGGGTGCCGGTGGGCGAACGAACCCACGGTGCGGGAGAGATCGGCGCCGCTGCCCAGGGCGGCACGTCCGTGGTCCGGCACCGCTACGTCCACGAGGAAGCCACCGGCCCGGTCCTGGCCGTCGCGCCAGGCGGCGAGGGCCACGGTCAGCCCGGTCAGCAGGACGGTCTCGGCGCCGGTGTGGAACGCGTCCGGCAGGGCAGTCAGCACCGCCGCCGTGGTGTCGGCCGGGATGCGTACGGAGGCGCACCGCACCGGGGCGTTCGCGTCACGGGCCGGGTCGGCGGGCCGGGTGGTGAGCAACGGGTCACCGGCGGCGAGGAGTTCGGTCCAGGCGGGCAGCTCCGCACGCCGTTGGGCGCTGTCGGCCTGCGTGGCCAATGCCCGTGTCCAGTGGCGGAACGACGTCGGGACCGGCGCGATCTCCCGCCCCGCGATCGCGGCGGCCAGATCCTCCAGCAGGATCCGCCAGGACATCGCGTCGACCACCAGTCGGTCCGCCACGACGAGCAGCCGCCCGGGCGCGTCCGGCCCGCTGTCGCACCACACGGTCCGGGCCATCACCCCGGCCCGCCGGTCCAGCCGCCGCCCGGCCTCCGCCGACTCGGCGGCGAGCAGCCGCTGGAGCCGATCGGCGTCCATGCCTGCCGTGGCCACCCGCCGCGTCCACGGGCGGACGGACACCGAGCCCGCCGGGGGTACGGTCAGCCGCCGCTCCGGCGTGGTCTCCAGCCGGGCCCGCAGCATGTCGTGGCGATCGACGACGGCCTGTAGCGCACGGGCGATGTCGTCCAGGTCGAGCCCGGCCGGGACGTCCAGCACGGCCGACCGGAATCCCGCGGCCCTCTCGGGTCTCGCGGGCCCCTGAAGTCCTTCGTGGTCCAGCAGTTCGTGCATGGCCGGGGAGAGCGGCAGGTGTCCGGCGCCCCGCGCCCGGTCACCTGTCGCGGCGCTCTCGTCCAGCGGTTCGGCGATGTCGGCGAGGCGGGCCGGGGTGGCGAGCTCGAACACCTGGTACGGGGCGATCACCAGCCCGGCGCGCCGGGCCACCGACACCAGCAGCATGGTCAGAATCGAATCGCCGCCGAGCTCGAAGAAGGATGCCTCCGCGCTGACCCGCTCCAGGCCGAGGATCTCGCCATAGAGCCTGCACAGCACCTCTTCGGTGGGCGTCCGCGGACCACGGCCCTCGGCGGCGTCGGTGAAGTCGGGGGCGGGGAGGGCGGCGCGGTCCAGCTTGCCGTTCACCGTGACCGGGAGCGCATCCAGAGCGACGACCGCGGTGGGCACCATGTACTCCGGCAGCCGCTCGGCCACGTACTCCCGCAGCCCGCCGGTGTCCACATCCTCGTCAGGGACGACGTAGGCGACGAGCCGCCGGTCCCCGGGGCGGTCCTCCCGTACGACCACGGCGACGTGGCCGACACTCCGGTGCCCGGCGAGAACGGCCTCGATCTCACCCGGCTCCACCCGGAAACCGCGCACCTTGACCTGCTCATCGGCCCGGCCACCGAAGACCAGCTCACCGTCGGCCGTCCGCCGGGCGAGGTCGCCCGTGCGATACATCCGCCCGTCCGTGAACGGGCAGGCCACGAACCGTTCCGCCGTCAGCCCCGGGCGGCGCAGATAGCCCCGGGCGAGCCCCGGCCCCGCGACGTACAGCTCGCCCAGCACGCCATCGGGCACCGGCCGCAGGCGCTCATCCAGCACAAACACCCGTGTGTTGGCGATGGGCCCGCCGATCGGCACCGGTCCGGACGGCTCCAGAGGCGCGCTCATCGTGGCGCACACGGTGACCTCGGTCGGCCCGTACGCATTGATCATCCGACGGCCCGGCGCCCACCGCTCCACCAGCGATGGCGGGCACACCTCACCCGCCACCACCAGCGTCCGCAGGCTCTCCGGCAGCTCCTCCACCGTCGCCAGCACCGACGGGGGGACGGTCGCGTGCGTGACGCCGTACTCCGCCACCGTCCCGCTCAACGACCCCTGCGGTGGCAGCCTGTCCGCGTCCGCCATCACCAACGCGGCACCCGAAAGCAACGCCATGCAGATCTCGGACACCGCGGCGTCGAAGCTCAACGACGCCAGTTGGAGCACCCGCGCATCGGCGCCCACCGCGAACCGCTCGATCTGCGCGGCCGCCAGGTTGCCGATGCCACGATGCGTCACGAGCACACCCTTGGGACGGCCGGTCGAGCCCGACGTGTAGATCACATACGCCACGTCATCGGCATCCACGGACACCGGGGGCGCCGCTTCACCCTCCGCGGCCGGATCCCGGACCAGGCACTCCACCCCGGCCGGCACCAAGGCCCGCGTCTCCTCCGAGCACACCGCGAGCACCGGCCCGGCGTCCTGGACCATCCATGCGATCCGCTCGGCCGGATACGCCGGATCCACCGGAACGAACCCCGCCCCGGCCTTCGCCACCCCCAGCCACACCGCCACCAGTTCGGCGGACCGGTCCAGCACCACCGCCACGAGGTCACCGCGCCGGACCCCATGTGCGGCCAGCGCCCCGGCGACTCGGTCCGCCCGCGCCCCCAGCTCCGCGTACGACCACTCCAGACCGTCCGCGCCGATCACCGCCACCGCGTCCGGCGACTCGGCCACCTGGGCGTCGAACAACTCGCCCAGCGGTCGCCAGGATTCGGTCGTGCCATGCATGGATGTCTCCCTCTGCTGCGGTACGCGATGGCGGTGGTCGGCGTTACGTGTGCTCAGCCGTGCTCAGCCATGTCCGGGCGGCGGACCGCCGGGCATCGCCCGCATGCCCGGATGAGGCCCCGGCCCCGGGAACGGCGCGGGACCCGGCCCCGGGAACGGACCGCCCCCCGGGCCCGCCGGATACGGCCCAGGAGGAGGCCCGACCGGCGCATGACCATGGGGCCCCGGCCCATGCCCATTGCCCACCGGCCCATGGCCATGGGGCGGCACCGGCCCCTGCCCGTTGGGCGACGCCTCCTGCCCACCCGGCCCCCCACGCCCCGCGAACTGCGTGCGGTACAGCTCCGCGTAGAGCCCACCCAGGGCGAGGAGTTCCTCGTGGGTGCCGCTCTCCCGCACCCGGCCGCCGTCGATCACGAGGATCTGGTCGGCGTCGCGGATCGTGGACAGCCGGTGGGCGATCACCAGCGAGGTGCGCCCCGCGAGCGCGGTCTCCAGCGCCCGTTGCAGCGCGGCCTCGGACTCGGAGTCGAGGTGTGCCGTGGCCTCGTCGAGGACGACGACCGGCGGCGCCTTGAGCAGCAGCCGGGCCATGGCGATGCGCTGTTTCTCGCCGCCGGAGAGCCGGTAGCCGCGGTCGCCGACGACGGTGTCGAAGCCGTCGGGCAGGGACTCGATCAGGCCCCAGATCTGGGCGGCCTTACAGGCGTCGACCATCTCCTGCTCGGTGGCCTCCGGACGGGCGTAGCGGAGGTTGTCGCCGATGGTGGCGTGGAAGAGGTAGGCATCCTGGGTGACGACGCCGATGGTGTCGTAGAGGGACTCCAGCGTGAGGTCCCGGAGGTCGTGTCCGTCGATGCTGACGGTGCCCTCGCCGGGGTCGTACAGCCGCGGCACGAGATGGGTGATGGTGGTCTTGCCGGCGCCCGAGGGGCCGACGAGGGCGGTGAGCTTCCCGGCGGGCAGCCGGAAGCTCAGCTCACGCAGGGTCCAGTCGTTCCTGGTGCGCTCCGACCGCGGGAGGGCGATCGATTCGAGGGAGGCGAGCGAGACGTCCGCGGCGGCCGGGTACGAGAACGAGACGCCGTCGAAGACGATTTCGGGCGCGCCGTCGCGGGGCAGGGCGATCGCGTCGGGCTTCTCGGAGATGAGCGGCTTGAGGTCGAGGATCTCGAAGAGCCGGTCGAAGCTGACGAGCGCGGTGACCACGTTGGCCTGGGCGCTGGAGAGCTGGTTGATGGGGCCGAAGAGCCGGGTGAGCAGGGTGGCCAGGGCCACCAGGGTGCCGATCTCGAAGGCGTCGTCGATGACGAGGCGGCCGCCGACGCCGTAGACCACGGCGGTGGCGAGCGCGCTGAGGAGGACCATCGACAGGAAGAGCAGCTTGCCGTTGACGGCGGTCAGGACGCCGAGGTCGCGGACCTTGCCGGCCAGCTTGGTGAACTGGCGCAGCTCGCGGCTGGGCCGCCCGTACAGCTTGGCCAGCAGCGCGCCGGTCACGTTGAACCGCTCGTTCATCAGCGCGCCCATTTCGGCGTTCTGCTCCATCTGGGAGCGCATGAGCCGCTGGAGCCGGCGCCCGACGACCTTGCCGGGGAGGATGAAGAAGGGCAGCACCACCAGGGAGATCAGGGTGATCACCCAGGACAGGTAGAACATCGTGATGAGGACGAACAGCAGGGTGAGCGCGGCCGAGACGACCGTGGACAGCAGTGACGTCAGGGCCTGCTGGGCCCCGACCACGTCCGCGTTGAGCCGGCTGACCAGGGCGCCGGTCTGGGCCCGGGTGAAGAACGCCAGCGGCTGGCGCTGCACATGGTCGAAGACCTTGGTGCGCAGTTCGTAGACGAGCCCTTCGCTGACCCGGGCCGAGTACCACGCCTCGCCGAACCCCAGCAGCGCGCCGAGGACCGCCAGTCCGCCGACCGCCACGGCGATACCCACGACGACATCGGAATCATGTTCGGCGATGCCATTGTCGATGAGGTATTTGAAGAGGATGGGGACGGCCACCACAATGGCGGCGTTCGCCACGGTCATGAGCAGCAGCAGACAGATGCTGACGCGGTACGGCCGGGTATACGGAACTATCCGTTTCGCGGTCCCGGCTTTTATTTTCTGCTTGGTCACGGATGGGTCGGGGCCCACCGCGCGAATCATCATCGGCCCTGGGCCGCCTATGGACACGACGCTCTCCTCGGCTTGGGTCGGTCCGACCTATGTGAGCTGGTCGATGAGGCTCTTGGGGCGCATGTCGCGCCAGTTCTCCTCGATGTAGTCCAGGCAGTTCTTGCGGGCGTCCTCGCCGAATACGACGCGCCAGCCGGCCGGCACCTCGGCAAAGGCGGGCCACAGCGAATACTGGCCCTCGTCGTTCAGCAGGACCAGAAAGGAACCGTTTTCGTCGTCGAACGGATTGGTCATCTTCACTCCTTCCAACTTCCCTGGAGCGGGCCGGAATTCAAGGTAACGAGGGCCCATCGGGAGCGGCAAGGTCGACTATTGAAGTGGCGTCCAACCGCGTATTCTCTGCACTTGGACAACGGGTGAAACCCCGCGGAAACCGGAGCCGGGGCATTCTGGATCTCGTTGTCCAGGGGGCAGGGCCGAGCAGGCCGGTTGGACAGACCGAGGAGGGGGAGCGGGTGCGCGTGCTCGTGGTGGAGGACGACCAGGAAATGGCGCAGGCGGTGGCCGTCGGCTTACGGCGGGCGCAGATGGCCGTCGATGTGGCGTTCGACGGGGCGGGCGGCCTTGAGCGGGCGCTGCTCAGTGACTACGACGTGATCGTGCTGGACCGGGATCTGCCGGGGATGCACGGCGATGAGATCTGCGCCGAGCTGATCGCGTCCGGCTGCCGCAGCAGGGTGTTGATGCTGACCGCGGCGGCCTCGGCGGAGGATCTGGTCGACGGGCTCAATCTGGGGGCCGATGACTATCTGGCGAAGCCGTTCGACTTCCCGGTGCTGATCGCGCGGATCGGCGCGCTGGCCCGGCGGGCGCACCCGGCCGTGCCGCCGGTGGTGCACCACGGCGACCTGGTGGTGGACACGGCGCGCCGCAAGGCGGCCCGGGCGGGCCGGCCGCTGGAGCTGGCGCCCAAGGAGTTCGGCGTGCTGGAGCTGCTGCTGTCGGCCAAGGGGCGGGCGGTCTCGGCGGAGGAGCTGCTGGAGCGGGTGTGGGACGAGGCGGCCGATCCGTTCACCAGCGCCGTGAAGATCACCATCAGCAGGCTGCGGGCCAAGCTGGGCGAACCGCCGGTGATCGAGACCGTCGCCAAGCGCGGCTACCGGATCTGAGGCCGCCGATGCCTTCGCTGTCGCGGCTGATGTCTCCGCTGTCCCGGCTCACCGCCCGGCTCGCGCATTCAGCCCTGCCCCGGCGCACGGTCAGGCTGAAGCTGACGCTGCTGTACGGGGCGCTGTTCCTGCTCTCCGGGGCGGCGCTGCTGACGATCACGTATCTGCTGGTGCTGGGCGCGGGCGGCGGTTCGCTGTCCGGCGGGCAGCCCGCACCGGACGGCGGTGGGCCGCGGACGGGCGAGACCGACGCCCACTCCCCGCCGGTGCCGCCGCCGCGGGGGCGCATCGGGGAGAGCACCCGCGACGTCCTCCCGGCCGCGGCGCGGGAGATCATGGAGCTCCAGCGGGACGCCATGCTGCACGACCTGCTGGTGCAGTCCGCGATCGCGCTCGGGCTGATGTCGGTCATCTCGATCGCGCTGGGCTGGGTGGTCTCGGGGCGGATACTGCGCCCGCTGCGCACGGTCATCGGCGCCGCCCGGGAGATCTCGGCGACCAGCCTGCATCAGCGCCTCGCCCTCGATGGCCCGAGCGATGAACTCAAGGAGCTGGGCGACACGTTCGACGGTCTGCTCGGCCGGCTGGAGACCTCGTTCGAGGCACAGCGCCGGTTCGTCGCCAACGCCTCGCATGAGCTGCGCACTCCCCTCGCCCGGCAGCGGACCCTGGGGCAGCTCGCCCTGTCGGACCCCGACGCGGACGTGGCGTCGCTGCGCGCGGCGCATGAGCGGATCCTCGCTGCGGGCGCCCAGCAGGAGCGCATGATCGAGGCGCTGCTGACCCTGGCCCGTAGCCACGCGGGGATCGAGGTGCGCAGGCCGTTCGACCTGGACCGGCTGGCGCGGGAGGTCGTGGCGGCCCGGCGGACGGACGCGGAGCAGCGGCGGGTCACGCTGCGCTGTGCGCCGGCGGCCACGGTCGCGGCGGGCCACCGGCCGCTGGCCGAACGGCTCGTCATCAACCTGGTGGACAACGCGCTGCGGCACAACGAGCCGTACGGCTGGGTGGAGGTGGCCACGGCGGACGAGCCCGGCCGGGCGGTCCTGACCGTGGCCAACTCCGGTCCGGTGGTGCCACCGAGCGCGCTGGACCAGATGTTCCAGCCGTTCCAACGGCTCGGCGACCCGCGGACCAACAAGGACGGCCTGGGCCTTGGGCTGTCGATCGTGCAGGCCATCGCGGTGGCGCATGACGCCACGCTCGCCGTGGAGGCCCGCCCGGAGGGGGGCCTCGTCTTCACGGTCGGCTTTCCGCACCCGCCGGTCCACCGGCCGGGACCGGCAACGGACCACCGGCAGGCACCCGGCCACCAGCGGGAACCGTCACCCGCTCACCGCCCGGGACCGCCAGTGGCCCACCGCCCGGGACCGCCACCGCAGCGGCGAGGGGAGCGGTGAAGAAGTCGACGAGCGCGGCGTTCACCGCGGCCGGCTTCTCCAGATAGCCGTAGTGGCCGCAGCCGGGGATCTCGGTGTAGCGGGCGCCCGGGATGGCGTCGGCGACCTCCCGGGTGAGCTGTGGCCGTACGATCAGGTCGTGCTCGAAGCCCAGGACCAGGCACGGGCAGCGGATGGCCGCGTACGCGGGCAGCCGGTTGGGGATCAGCTGGAGGCCGAGCTGGCCGCGGACCGAGGCCAGGTCGACGGCGGAGAACTCGAAGATGTCCAGCCAGTCGCGCAGCCGTTGCTCATCGGCCAGGGTCTGCGGGGACAGGCTCTGCAACGCGTTGACATAGGCGGCGTAGCGGGGCGGCAGCTTGACCCCGCTGTCGGCCAGGTCCATCTCGGCGATCGCCTGGGCGGTGGCGAAGGTGTCGGCCCGGCCGCTGGTCGCCATCAGCACGGCCGACCGGACGAGTTCGGGCCGGGCCAGGATCAGCTCCTGGACGATGATGCCGCCCAGGGAGAAGCCCACGACCCGGCACGGACCCGCGCCGAGGTGCTCGATGAGGCCCGCGATGTCCGCCGCCATGTCGTCGAGGGTGAAGCCCTCGGCGCAGGGATCGCTCGGCGGGATCCCGCGGTTGTCCACGGTGATCACCCTGAAGCCGGCCGCCTTGAGCGCGGGCACCTGGTGGGTGCGCCACATCCGGCCGGGGGCCCCGGTGCCGGTCACCATGACGACCGGGTCCCCCGCACCGTGCTCCTCGTAGTTGAGCTGGATCCCGTTGATCCGGACGACAGGCATCGTCAGGCCGGCCCCGGCTGCCAGAGCATGCCGTCGTCGGAGGTGATGAGCCCGCCGGGGAACATCGGCACATCGGGGCCGAGGTCCTCGCCGAGGAAGGCGCGGCTCTGCACCTGAGCGCCCTCCTGCATCGCCTGGCGCACCGCGGAGGAGCGGAACAGCGGCGTCATGTTCCCCTCCGCGTCGGCGGACATCTCGTCGATGGCGGAGACGAACTCCGCCGACTTGGACTTCATCCGCAGCGCGGCCGACTCGGCCCCGTCGAGGTCGAACTCCGAGGACGACACGCCCGCCACGAGTTCGACGAACGACTCCAGCTCGGTGTGCTGGTTGCGGGTGACCTTCTTGGCCGACCAGAAGTAGGAGTTCTCGTCCACGTGCATGTCGTAGAAGGACATCAGGAACTCGTAGAAGACGCCGTACTCTCGGCGGTAGCGGGCCTCGAACTCGGTGAACGCCGCCTCCTCCGAGACGATCCCGGCCAGGCTGCTGCTGATCGAGCGGGCCGCCAGCAGGGCGCTGTAGGTGGCCAGGTGGACGCCGGAGGAGAAGACCGGGTCGACGAAGCAGGCGGCGTCGCCGATGAGCACGAGCCCGGGCCGCCAGAACGTGGTCTGGTGGTACGAGTAGTCCTTGCGCACCCGCAGCTGGCCGTACTGGCCCTCCGTCACCCGGGTGGCGTCCGACAGATACTCCTTGATCAGCGGGCATTCGTCGATGAGCGCCAGCAGGGCACGCTCCGGATCGCCCTGGATCTTGTCGGCGTTCTCCCGGCGGACGACCGCGCCGACGCTGGTGAGGTCCGGGGTGAGCGGGATGTACCAGAACCAGCCGCTCTCGAACGCCGCGGACAGGATGTTGCCCGAGTTGGGGGCGGGCAGCCGCTTGCCGCCCTCGAAGTAGCCGAACAGCGCGAGGCTGCGGAAGAACTGCGAGTACTCCCGGGTGCCGCCCACCCGCTTGTGCAGCCGGCTGCCGTTGCCCGACGCGTCCACGACGTAGCGGGCGCGCACCTCGTGCTCGGTGCCGTCCGCGTCGGTGTACCGCACGCCGCTGACCCGGTCGCCGTCCTCAATCACATCGGTGACCGAGACCCGGAAGCGCACCTCGGCGCCCTTCTCCACCGCGTGCTCCAGCAGGATGTTGTCGAACTTCGAGCGCTCGACCTGGTACGCGTGCGAAGTGGCCCCCGCGATCTTCGGGGACACCGAGAAGGAGAACGTCCACGGCTCGGCGTTGGCACCCCAGCGGAACGTGCCGCCCTTCTTCGGGGTGAACCCGGCCGCGGCCAGCTTCTCCGCCACCCCGGTCATCCGGCAGACGCCGTGGATCGTGGACGGCAGCAGCGACTCGCCGATCTGATACCGCGGAAACGTCTCCTTCTCAAGGATCAGGACCCGGTGGCCCCGCATGGCGACGAGCGCGGCCAGCGTCGACCCACCCGGACCGCCCCCGACCACCACGACGTCGTACTCCTGCTCCTGACGACCCTCACTCATCATTGCTTCCCCCTCCTGGCGTCGTTGCTCTTCTCGTAGCGCGCCGGGCGCGGCCGCGGTCATGCGCCCCGCCCCCGCCCCGCGAACCGGCCGACCTTGCCGATGACGTCCTCGCCGTACAGGCGCAGCGCCTGCTGGAGCGCGAACTCGGCCATATAGCGGCGGAACTCCTCGACCGGCTCCTCGGCCCCGCCCAGCATCCGCCGGTTGGGTACGACCGCCGGGCCGCCGAGCCGCGCCACGGCGCCGGCCACGGCCGTGTCCATCTCCTCCGGCTCGACCACCTCGTCGATCAGCAGCCGGGCGTCGGGTTCGGTGGCCCGGATCCGGCGGCCCTGAAGGATGACCTGCCGGGAGATCCGCGGTCCGGTGTGCCGGCCGAGCCGGAAGTTCGCGGCCCCCGGCACGATGCCCTCCCGCGCCGCGGGCAGGCTGAGCCAGGCGTCCGACGCGGCGAGCACATGGTCGAAGACGAGCAGCAGCTGGGTGCCGCCGCCGATGGCGAACGTCTCGACGGCCGCGACCCACGGCTTTTCGACCGTCGGGGAGTGCCAGGGCGCGGTGTCCGTGCGCACTCCCCTGACCAGCTTGTGGAGATAGCCCAGCTCGCGGCGGAGCAGAAAGCCGACCAGCGAAATGGCCCCGGCGTGCAGGCGCTTGAGGTTGATGCCCGCGCTGAACACCCGCCGGCCCCGGTAGCGGGGGTGGCTCATCGGGCCGCCGCGCACCACCCCGACCCTCACCTCCGGGTCGAGCAGCGCGAGGTCGACGGCGGTCTCCATGTCGTCGACCTGCTGCTCGTCCTCGGCGTTCAGGCAGTCGTCCCGGCACATCGTCAGATACGCCGCGCCGTCGCGCCGCTCCATCCGTACCGACGCCGTCTCGAGGACACCGGTCCTGGTGAACTCCGGCAGCAGCCGCAGCGCCCGTGGCGTCGGCCGCAGCATCGCGTCGAGCAGATGCGGACCGGACCGGGGCGAGCCCAGCACGGCGCGCAGGAAGATGCCCTGGTCGATCTCGTACCCCTCCTTGTCCGCCTGCCGCCGGGCACGGTCGGCCGCGAGCTGCCCGGCCGTGGGCAGCAGCGCGGGGAAGGCGTCCGCGGCGGCGCCGACGAGTTCGGCGATGCGGAGCTCGTCGGCGCCGCCGCTGGTGAGGTGGTCGTAGACGGCACCGGCGTGGGTGTGCAGATAGCGCGTCCGCAGCGCCCGGGCGGTGTCCTTGGCCGCGGCGAGCTCGGCCCGCTCCTCAGGTCCCCGGGCGCCGGGTTCGGGCAGTTTCGCCACCAGTTCGTCGACGCGGTGGGCCGCCTGCCGCAGCTCCGGCCAGAGCGGGACGGTCATGACGCCTCCACCGCGGGCCGCCGCAACACCCGGTCACAGGCGGCCAGATGGGGGCCGAGGGCGTCCTCGAAGCTGGTCGTCGCGGCGTCGAAGAGCAGCTGCCTGCGGATCGCCACCTCCTTTCCGGCCAGCCCGCTGGCCAGCCCGGCGACGGCCGCGACCGCACCGGCCGGGTCGTCGGCCAGCTCGTCGGCCACGCCGAGCGCGAGCGCCTCGGGCGCCTCGATGGGCACGCCGAACAGCAGCGCCCGGCGGACCCGCGCGGGTCCGGCCAGCTGGACGAGCCGGTAGCCGGCCATACCGGGCCAGGTCGCCGTGGCGTCGCCGTGGACGAGCAGCCGGGTGCCCGGGGTGACCACCCGGACGTCGCAGACGAGGAAGGCGTCCAGGGCCGCGCCGCCGCAGTCGCCCGAGGCCACCGCGACGGTGGCCCGGGGCAGCCGCTCCAGTCGGCGCAGCGTCCGCTCCCACTTGCTGACGCGCATCACATCGAGGTCGCCGGTCCAGCCCGCCGCCGGGGCCCCACCGACCTGCACGGCGACGACTCCGCGGCCGGGGCGGTCCTCGGCCGTGTCGCACACGGCCTGTACGGCGTGCACGGTCGCGGCGGTCGGCGGCTCGGCGCCGTCCACCGTCACGGTCAGCAGTTCTTCCATGCCACCCTCCGCGCTCACCACTGGACCAGCGCCGTCTCGATCGTGGAGCCGGGCCCCATGGTCATCAGCACGCCGTACTCACCCGGTTTGGCGACTCCCTCGTCCAGGAGCCGTTCGTAGGAGAACAGGAACGAGCCGCTGGACACGTTGCCGTAGTCGCGCAGCACACCGACGGTGTGCCGGACGTCGTACCGGGTGAGCCCCAGGTTGACGACGACGGCGTCGATGACCTTCTTGCCGCCCGAGTGCACCAGCCAGTGCGCGATGTCGCTGCGGCGCAGCCCGGTGTCCGCGAGCAGCCGGTCCACGACCAGTTCGGCGTGGGCGCCGACCACATACGGGATCTGCGGATCCAGGTAGAAGCTGAAGCGGCCCTGCTCGCGGTCCCAGTCGTAGCGCATGGCGTCGGAGGCGTCCGGGATGATGCAGCTGGCGAACTCGAGGATGCGCGGCCCCTCGAGGTCGGCTCCGTTGTCCGGTCCCGAGCGGAGCGCGATCGCGCTCGCGCCGTCCCCGAAGAGGCTGTTCACGACGGCGGTGCGCATCGTGGAGTCGATCGCGTACGCGGCGGAGCAGGCCTCGGCGCAGAGCACGACGGCGAGTTCGCCGGGGTGGGCGGCGGCCCAGCCCGCGACCACGCCCAGGGCGTTCAGCCCGGCGTTGCAGCCCATGCCCACGATGTCGGAGCGGCTACAGTGCCGGTCGATGCCGAGCTCCTTGATGAGCAGGGCGCTCAGCCCCGGGGTGAGCAGTCCGGTGGAGGTCACACAGCACAGGTGGCGCAGCTCGGCCAGCTCGGCACCGGCCCGCTTGAGGCAGGCGCGCAGCGCCTCGGCGCCCATCTCGAGGGCCTTGGCCTTGTGCTTGTCGAGCAGGTCGCCCTGCGGTTCGGGGAGGCGGCCGCCCTTGCCGTCCGGCGGCGGGAGCGTCAGATGGCGGCGGTCGATGGCGCTGTTGAGGAAGACCGAACGGATCTTGGGGTCGGTGATCTCGAAGGCGTCGAGCACCTCCCGCTGGGTGTACGACGTGGATGTCACCGCCGTCCCCACGCCGAGGGCGCGGGGCCGTAACTCGGCTGCCATGGTCATCGGAAGGTCCACCCCCACATACGCGGCTTGCTCCGGGGGCGGCGACTGCGACTCAGTCCGGACACGTTGCCTCACCTTTCTCACTGGGATCCGCTGGTGCTGTGCGGCGCGTTGAGCGACACGCTGTGTGACGCGTCATGCGGCACGTTGTGCGGCGCGCTGGACGCGTTGTGCGACGCGCAGTGCGCCTCGATGAAGCGCGCGAGCCGCGCCGTGCCCTCGTCGATCTCGGCGGGCGTCAGATAGCTGATGGACAGCCGGATGCCGTGGTGGCCACCGGTGCCGGGGTAGAAGTGCGCCATCGGCGTCCAGATCACGCCGAAGTCCTGTGCGGATGTGGTCAGTACGGCGTTGTCCACCCGGAACGGGACCCGCATGGTGAGGAAGAAGCCACCGCTTGGCTCGTTCCAGCGCACCCCGAGCGCCTCCCGGCGGGCGGCGGGCAGCCGGGCGTCCAGCCGCCGCAGCATCTCCCGCATCGCCTCGCCGTAGTACGTGGCCGCCTCCGCGTTCAGCTCCGACAGGCGGCCCCGGGCGCCGAGCAGCGCGCCCGCCACGGCGGCCTGGCTCAGTGATGAGGTGTTGACCGTCACCATGCTCTTGATCTTGGCGAGTTCGTCCGCCAGCAGCCGCTCACCGCCCGTGGCGTCCCGGACCCGCTGGTCGGCCACGACGAAGCCGACCCGGGCGCCGGGGAAGACGGTCTTGGAGTACGACCCCAGGTGCACCACACGGCGGGCCCGGTCCCGGGACTTCAGCGTCGGCAGCGGGGTGCCGGGGCTCACCTGCCGGTACGGGCTGTCCTCCAGCACCAGGAAGTCATGGCGCTCGGCGAGCTCCAGCAGCTCCTCCCGGGCCTTCGGGCCCATGGTGTTCCCGGAGGGGTTGGAGTGGTCGGGCACCACGTAGAACGCGCGGGGGCGGCGGCCGCGCGCCCGCTCCGCCAGCACCGCGGCCTCCAGATCGGCGGCGTGGAATCCGTCCTCGCGCTCCTCCACCGGGCGCACGGCCACGTCCAGCAGCCGGGCCGCGCCGGTGATCCCCACGTAGCAGGGGCTGGAGACCAGCAGGACGTCGTCGGGGCCCGCGAAGAGCGCGCGCAGCACCAGCAGCATGGCCTCCTGGGCGCCGACGGTCACCACGATGGACTCGGGCGGCACATCGGTGTCCTCGTCCACGCGCAGCGAGTCCGCGATGATCTGGCGGATCTGCCCGGCGGTCGGCCCGTACTGGTACAGCGCGGTACGGATGTCGGCCGGTGAACTCCCCTGCTCGGCCAGGTGGTCCAGGTAGCGGCGGATGTGGGTGAAGACCTGCTCGGTGTCGAAGAAGCCGTCGTACGGCCGGCCCGGGGCGAAGGAAATCGCGTCCGGATAGCGATGGGTCACCTCGTTGAGGAAGTTCATCGTGTCCAGCACCGGTTCGGAAACGCTGCCGTGCAGCTCTGCCATTTCGAGGTATTCCCGTTGACGGGTCTGCGCGGCGACGGTGGTTCCTGCCATGAATTCCCCCGGGCGGCAAATGAATGAGGCGGCTCGAATGCGAGCGACGTGATTGGTGCCGGATGAATGAGAGCGGCTGAATGAGACCGGCTGAATGAGGGCGGCTCGGATGCTTCAGCATCACACGCCCGTCGGCCATTCGACAACGCCGTCCAATTGCTCGAACCGCGCGCTTGGACGGGCTTGTCCGCGGCCCCGAGGAGCGCTATCCCGCGGGCACCGATTCAGCCGGGGCCCGCTCCCATCCGTCGGCGCCCAGCTTGGCCCCGATCCGCTCGGCGTCGGCCGTGGGAACGGGCACGCGCACCCGTAGCCCGCTCTCCTCAGCGGCCTCCACGGCGACGTCGTCCACGGCGATTCCGAGCGCCGCGACGGCGCCCAGCAGCCGGGCCAGCTCCCCCGGGCGGTCCGGGACCAGGATCCGTAGGCCCGCCTCGGCCGCAGGCGGGCCGGCGCCAGGGCGCGGCAGTCCGGCGAGCCCGGCCACGCCCCGGGACAGCAGGTCCTCCAGGGTCCGTACGCCCTGGTCATGGCCTGCGCCGCCGTCCTCGGCGAACGCGGCTTCCTCTGCCGGCACGTCTTCCTCGGCGAGTACGTCTTCCTCGGCGAGTACGTCCAGCGCCGCCGCCACCCGGGCCAGATCGGCCCGCACCTCCTTCACCACCCCGGCCATGGCGGCCGCGTTGGACCGCAGGATGTCGCTCCACAGCCGGGGGTCCCCGGCGGCGATCCGGGTCACATCGCGCAGCCCCTGCCCGGCCAGCAGCGGCACCCCGGCCGGGCCGTCGCGCAGCCGTGCGGCCATCACGCTGGCCAGCAGATGCGGAACGTGCGAGGTCAGCGCCACCACCTCGTCATGCTCCCGGCCGCGCATCACCACCGGCGCGGCGCCGCACAACTCGGCCAGCTCCAAGCCCCGGTCGAGGGCGGCGCGCGAGGTCAGCCGGTGCGGCGTCAGCGCCCAGGGGCGGCCCCGGAACAGCTCGGCCCGCGCCGCCAGCGGCCCCGACCGCTCCCGCCCGGCCAGCGGATGGCCGCCGACGTAGCGGGAGGGCTCGGGGGCGCGGGCGAGCACGGCCCGCTCCGGGCCCGCCTTCACGCTCGCCACATCGGTGTAGGCGCGGGCCAGACCGCGTGCCTGGGCCGCGATCAGCACCTCGGCGATCCGGCTCGGCGGCACGGCCAGAACGGCCAGGTCGACCGGCTCCGGCGGGTCCTCCGCCCGGCCCGCGCCGAGTGCGGCGGCGGTCCTGGCGGCGGCCCGGTTCCGGTCGGAGAGATACACCGACACGCCCTGACCGGTGGCGGCGAGCGCGACCGACGTACCGATGAGGCCGGTGCCGATGACGGCCATCGTGTGCATCACAAGACATCACCCGTCCAAGAGGACCGCGACCCGGAAACACAAAACACGGCACAGCTTATGGAGAAGGTCCGGGGTCCACGAGTTCCGCCAACCGCCGGGGAATGGCGCCGATGGCTGGACGCGCTTAGGGCCGCCTAGAGTTCTGCGGGCTCGGTTTTCTTCCGCATCTGGGGGGTCAACATGAGGAATTCACCGAAAGCCGCGGAGCCGCTCGCGGATCTCGCCATCGACTATGTCGAGTTGTATGTGGAGAACCTGGATTCGAGCGCCTTCCAGTGGGTCGATCGGTATGCGTTCACCATCGTCGGCAGCGGCGGTTCCGCGGACCACCGCAGCCTGGCGCTGCGGCACGGGCGGATCACGCTGGTGCTCACCCAGGCGACCTCCGACCGCCACCCCGCCTCGGCGTATGTGCTCAGCCACGGTGACGGCGTGGCGGACATCGCGCTGCGCACCGCCGATGTGCGGGCGGCCTTCGAGGCGGCGGTGGCGAACGGCGCCGTTGTCCACCGGCGACCGGCCCGGCACACCGGTGACGGCCCGTCCGTCACCGCCGCGGTGCACGGCTTCGGGGACGTGGTCCACACCCTGGTCGAGCGCGCGCCGGACACGGGCCCCGGGCTGCCCGCGGGATTCGTGCCGATGGACGGCGAGGAACGGCCCGACGGGCCGGGCGCCGAGGCGGGTCTGGCCGAGGTGGGTCTGGCCGGGGCGGGCCCGGCCGAGGTGAGCCCGACCGAGGTGGGCCCCGCCAGGGTGGGCCCCGCCGGGGTGGGTCTGCTCGACATCGACCACATCGCGGTCTGCCTCGGCACCGGCGGCCTCGGCCCGGCCGTCGCGTACTACCAGCAGGCGCTGGGCTTCCGGGACGTCTTCGCGGAGCACATCGTCGTCGGCGCCCAGGCGATGCACTCGAAGGTCGTGCAGAGCCCGTCCGGCACCGTCACGCTCACGCTCATCGAGCCCGACGACACGGCCCTGCCGGGGCAGATCGACGAGTTCCTGAAGAGCCACCAGGGCTCGGGCGTGCAGCACCTGGCCTTCTCCTCGCATGACGCCGTCGGCTCCGTGCGCGCCCTGTCCGACCGCGGCGTCACCTTCCTCTCCACGCCCGACGCGTACTACGACCTGCTGGGCGAGCGGATCGACCTCAGCCCGCGGCGCCTGGCCGATCTGCGCGCCACCGGGGTGCTCGCGGACGAGGACCACGACGGACAGCTGTTCCAGATCTTCACGGCCTCCACCCACCCGCGGCACACCCTCTTCTACGAGGTCATCGAGCGGCAGGGTGCGCAGACGTTCGGCAGCGCGAACATCAAGGCGCTGTACGAGGCCGTGGAGTTGGAGAGGACCGGGCAGCGTGACTTCCGGCGCTGACCGCACCGCTCGCGGTGCGGCCGGAGCAGATGCCGACGCTGTCGACGATGTCGAATGCCTGGCCGACCTCGAGCGCGCCGCCGCTGCCGTCCTGCCGCCCGACGTCCGGGACTTCGTGGCGGGCGGCAGCGGTGACGAGCTGACGCTGGCCGCCAACCGGGCGGCGTTCGACCGCACGTTCCTCGTGCCACGGGTGCTACGGGACGTCTCGCGGTGCGCGACGGACGCCACGCTGCTCGGCCGCCCGGCGGCGCTGCCGCTGGCGGTGGCCCCGGTGGCGTATCAGCGGCTGGTGAACGAGGACGGTGAACTGGCCACCGCCCGGGCGGCGAAGGCCGCGGGGGTGCCGTTCGCGGTCTCCACGCTGAGCAGTGTGCCGGTCGAGGAGATCACGGCGGTCGGCGGGGCCGTCTGGTTCCAGCTGTACTGGCTGCGTGACGGCACCCGGACGCTGGAGCTCGCCCGCCGGGCGGAGGACGCGGGGTGCGAGGCGCTCATGCTCACCGTGGACGTGCCGTGGATGGGCCGCCGGCTGCGGGACATCCGCAATCGGTTCACGCTCCCGGCCGAGGTGCGGGCCGCCAATATCGACGCGGGCGGGACGGCGCACATCCGGCCGTCCGGTGCCTCGGCCGTGGCCGCACACACCAGTGAGGCGTTCTCCCCGGCGCTGACCTGGGCCACGGTGGAACGGCTGCGGGAGCACACGCGGCTGCCGCTGGTGCTCAAGGGCGTCCTGGCGCGGGAGGACGCGCTGCGCGCCGCCGAGTCGGGCGTCGACGCGCTGGTGGTCTCCAACCACGGCGGCCGCCAGCTCGACGGCGCCGTGCCGAGCCTGGACGCGCTGGCCGAGTTGGCGCCCGCGCTCGGCGGCCGCTGCGAGCTGCTGCTCGACGGCGGTGTCCGCAGCGGTACGGACATCCTCAGAGCCCTGGCCCTCGGCGCAGCCGGGGTGCTGGTGGGACGACCGGTGATCTGGGGCCTGGCCGCGGCCGGTGAGGCGGGTGTGCGGCGGGTGTTCGAGCTGCTGACCGCCGAACTGCGGTCGGCCCTGGGGCTGGCGGGCTGCGCCGATGTCACCGAGGCCCGGAGCCTGCGCACCGTACGCTGAACTGCGGCCACGCCGCCGCATATGCGATCCGGCCAGGACGGACCCTCTCGTCCTGGCCGGATCGCCGGCTCGGCATGTGGCTTCGGCCGGAGCTGTCCAACCAACGATTCCCGCTGGTTGGACGGGCCCGGCGGGCCGGGGTGTCCGGCGGTTCTTACTCCCCTCCCCGCCCCTCCCCGCAACCAGGGGCTCCGCCCCTGGACCCCGGTGTCCGTAACGGAGCCCCGCCACGCGACGGACCCGCATATCGACGCCGCGGGAAGCGGCGGAACCCCGGTCCAGGCTCTGGGAAGGAGCCCGGACCGGGCCCTGAGACGGAACCCCCGCCCAAGGCCCGGTACGAAACCCCGTCCGGGGGCCGGGTGCGAAACCCCCTCCAAGGCCCGGGACGGAACCCGAGACCGGGGGCTGGGACGGAACCCCACCCGGAACCCGGGGCGATACTCCCGCCCGGGAGCTGGGGCGAAGCGCCTGCCCGGAACCCGGGACGGAACCCCCGCCCGAGGCCCAGGACGGAACCCCCGCCCGGGAGCTCGGGCGAAGCCCCCCAAGGCTTGGGACAGAACCCGGGGCCGGGGCTGGGACGGACCCCCGGACCGGAACCCCCGTCCGGGACCTGGAGCGAAGCCTCAGTTTCGGGACCCCGGCCGGAACCCCCGCCCGGGACTCGGGACGAAGCCCCGGCCCGGAACCCGGGACGGAACCCCGCCCAAGGCCTGGGGCGGAGCCCCACCCGGATCCCGGGACCGAACCCCCACCCGGGGTCCGAGGCGCAACCCCGGACCGGAGCCCGGGACGAAACCCCGCCCGGGACCTGCGGCGGAGCCCCGGACCGGGCCTCGGGCGGAGCCCCACCCGGATCCCGGGACGGAGCCCGCACCCGGGCCCCAGGACCGAACCCCCACCCGGGGTCCGAGACGGAACCCCGGACCGGGGCCTGGGGCGGAACCCCGGTCCGGGCCTGGAGCGGAGCTCCGTCCGGGGTCTGGGGCGGAGCTGTGTCCGGGGCCCGGGACGAAACCCCGTTCGGGGTCTGGGGCGGAGCCCCGGTTTTGGGGAGGGGCGGGGTGGGGAGCGGCCCGCCGGAGGCGGTACGTTCCCTAGGCGAGTTGGAGGTCCAGCCGGACCGCGATCTCGTCCCACATCCCCGCGCATTCGCGGGCAAGGCTGGCCACGATGCCACTGCAATGCGGCGGCACGTTCGCGATGATCTCCTGCCACTCCTCCGTACTGAGCATGTTGATGTTGAGCAGCCGGAGCAGCCTGCGGCCCGTCTCGTTGAACCGCAGGGCGGGGTCCGAGGTGAGACGGTGGACGGCCGCGAGGCGATCGGCCATCGGGACCACCTCGGCGGTGGCCGCGCCCGCCGTGGAGCGGCTCAGCGCCTCGGTCCGCCGGCCCCCGGCCTTCGCCGCGCCACGCGACTTCGGCAAGGGGTCCTCGCCCCTGCTCATACGGTTCCTGACGTCCCGTGCGGTCTCCGGGGAGATCCCCGCGGCCCGGGCGATCTGGCGCAGCGACAGACCCGGGTTCGCCGTGATCAGCCTGCTCGCCAGCTCGCGCCCGGCGGCGCTGTTGATGGGACGGACCCGGCCGTCCTGACCGATACGGCTGCCACCGGCAGCGTCCTCCGCCGACGTCCGCCGCCGGATCTCCGCGACGGTGCCCGCCGAGATGCCAGAGACCGACGCGATCATGCGGTCCGACCACTGGGGATGCGACACGATGATGCGCGCGGCCGCGGACTTCCGGTCCGTCATCGACAGCGGCAGACCATGGGTGATGTTGGAGCCGACGGCCAGGACGAACGCGTCGGCCTTGCTGCCGTCGAAGAACTTGACCTTGATCTTCTCGTCGCCGCGGAGCTCCGCGGCCCGTAGCCGGTGGGCGCCGTCGACCACCCGCATCGTGGTCCGGTGGACGATGATGGGCGGTAACGTGACCTCCGTCTCCGCCAGCGCTTGGATGTGCTCCGGGTCCTCCCCTGAACTCCGCGGTGATTCAGCCATCGAAATCGACGCGATGTCGACTTCGACGACCACTTCCTCAAGTTGCTGCTCGAACATCGCCAACCCCCCGCTCCAAGGCGAGCTCGCCTCGAAAAGAATTTCTATCCGGGGGGTGGCAGGAACGCTTTGGACACCACTTCGAAGATCGCCAATCGTGGCCGATCAATATCGACCACCCCCCGTTGCTCCACTTCGCGAAATCGCGAAAGGCCGTTCAATCTTTCGACGCAGACTCTAACAGCGGTCAGGCGGTTTGACACCCCGTATCCACGCGCGGCGCGCCGCTGTTACTCAACCAGAACTCATGGTTTCGGCCGGAGCGATCACCAGCGGAAGCGATGGCGTTCCATAGGTGCTTACTGATACCGGCGGGACGAGACGCGTCACATGAGGCGAATGCGGCCCCGTTCGGCCGCTCACCTGGCCCTTCGCGCTCTTTCCCGGCGCCCCGGAGCACGCATGAAATGCTTTCATGGGGCATGCGGGAACGCCAAATCGGGGGAATCGCGGGAATCGCGGGAATGCCGCTCCGGAATCCTCGCCGCCGTCCCGCCGGCGGGACAGAAAGCATTGGCTAGAGGTTCTACGGAGCGCTGTTTACGCCCCCAGGGCAGGCGGGTCGGCGGCGGGGCCGGGAATATGCGGGACCGGGTCTTCGGCCGCCTCGTCGAGCATCTGGATGATCCAATCCATAAGCCCGAGACCGGCGGTCTCCGCCGCCCGCTCCCAGCGGATTCTGCGCTCGGCGACCACGTTCACCTGCACAACGCCCGGCTCCGGTGCGGCTTCCGGACACTGACGCCGCATCCGTATCTGCCGGCGTAACGCATTGCGGGTCCAGCCGCCCTCCTCGGCCCGGGTCAGCCACTCCTCCTGCTCGGCCTCGGGGAGGGCCGCCACTTCCGCGTGGTGCTGAAAACTCAGCTTGCCCCGCCGCCTGCCCGGCTCGAACTTACGTGCCACCCAGGCGTAGTTGCGAAGGGTCTGGTAGTCGAGCGAGGTCTGCTTCAGCGCCTGGCGGTAGCGGTCGGGGTAGTGCTCCTGGCCGAAGATGAGCCAATCGCCCAGCCACCACGCGGAGGAGTCGGCGATGACGTGGATCTGCTGGCCGAGGTGGCGCCACTCGGGCAGCGGCAGATCGGGAGGGAGTGACAATCCCGTTCGCCGGGTGGTCGTCCGCCCGTTCGCGGGGATGGACATCGTGCGCACCTCACCTGCCCTCGTCTTCGGCGGCCTCATCCTCCACAGCGGGGGGTTTCGGCGAGGTTTCATCGCACCTGGCCGGTTCCCACCGGCCGGGAAGCACATCACGCGCGGGCGACCGAGGGCGTTACGGTTCCGAAACCCCTGCACCGATCTACTGGGCGGATGGATGCGGAATCAGTCTCACCGCGAGCCGACAGAGGAGGCTACATGGACACCGCAGCCCGGCGGTGTGCCGAATGCGGCGCCGAGTTCACCTGGACCAGCAGGAACCCGACGCGCAGGTTCTGCGGCTCCAGATGCAAGACCCGGTGGTGGCGGGCCCACCGCCGTGGCGCGGACACGGCGCACACCGCGGACACGGCGCACACCGCGGACACCGTGCACACCGCGCGCACTGCGGACACCGCAGCCGCCGCGCACATCGCTGACACCACGGCCGCCGCAGACACCACGGCCGCCGCGGACACCGCCGACCGGACGCATCACCGCTCGCAGGCGGCGCCGGTGCCCCCGCTCAGCACCGGCCATGAGTGCCCGAACTGCGGTCAGCACATCACCGTGCTCAATCTGATCGTCGCGGCCGACGGCGGTCCCGGGTCCGGCACCCTCACCGGCTGACGTCCGGCCGCAGGGCGGGCAGCACCGCGGAGCCCACGCTTTCGATCAGCTCGGTGGGCGGGTCGTAGGAACCCACGTGCTGGAGGAACACATCGGTCACCCCGTCGGCGTGCAGCGCGGTGAGCCGTTCGGCGATCTCCTTGGCGGTGCCGAAGAGGCAGAACTCCTGCGCGAAGCGCAGGGCCGTCTCATCGCTCACCCACGCCGAGCAGATCTCGACGGCCGCGTCCCAGTCCTCGGCGTGGACGAGGTCCGGATAGACCCCCTCCACCCGCGCCGGGACGTCCAGTTCGATCCCGGCCATGGCGAGGAAGGGCGCCCCGCCGTTCTGGGCGATCGACGCACAGATCGGCTTGAGCAGCCGGGCCTCGGCCTCCACATCGTCGGTCACCGCGCAGAACGCCGAGACCGTCAGCGGGATCGCCTCCGTGGTGCGCCCCGCGGCCTCGGCGCCCTCCCGCACCCGGGCGGTGGCGCCGGCGAGCGTGGTCCGCGAGACACCGCTGAGCAGGATGACACCATCGGCGATCTCCCCGGCGAGCCGCAGATTCCGCGGACCGCTGGCGGCCACGTGGATCGGCACGTCCGGATCCGGGTCCCGGAGCCGGGACCGTACGCCGTTGAAGTCATACTCCTCCCCCTTGAGCAGCGCCCGCAGCGTGGCGATCCCGGCGCGCAGTTCGGCCCCGGTGCTGGAGCGCATGCCGACGGGGCCGACCGAGCTGTTGCCCACGCCGAGGCCGAGGGTGAACCGGCCGGGGGCCAGCTCGGCGACGCTGCGCGCGGCCGAGGCGACGACGGCCGGGTGCCGGGTCACGACGTTGGTGACCGCGCTGCCCAGGCCGATCCGTTCCGTGCCCAGCGCGGCGGCGGTCAGGGCCGTGAACACATCCCGCCACAGCAGCTGGGAGTCGGGAAACCACACCTGATCGAAGCCCAGTTCCTCGGCCCGCCGGGCGGTCCCGGCCAGCCGGTCCACCCGGTCGCACGGCGGTATGCGCACACCGACGCGTATCCCACTGTTCTCGTTCACGGTCTCCTCCTGAGGGCTTGGGGTGAGTGTTCGGTACGGCACGACGTACGGCGGTCAGCGCACCCGCGCCGTATCGCCCGTATCGCTGTCGGCCGCGACGTGCGGAGCCGGAGCGCGGGGCGGCTCCGTGGTGTCGTCCACTTCCCGCAGGAACAGGCCCGCCACCACCGAGACGGCCGACATCGCCGCCATGTACACCGCGATGCCCACCCATCCGCCGGTGGTGTGCAGCAGATACGTGGCGATGTCGGGTGAGAACGCGTTTCCGGCGATCAGCCCGACGGTGAAGCCGATCGACATGCCGGTGAACCTCAGCCGGGCCGGGAAGACCTGTGAGAAGTACGCCGGAACCACGCCGTAGTTGGCGGAGTAGCCGATGAACAGCAGCGTGAAGCCCAGCAGCATCAGCCCGTAATTCCGCGTCTGGAGCAGCGCGAGCCAGGCGAACGGCAGCACGATCAGCGAGGCCGCCCCGGCGATGAAGACGGTGCGGTTTCCGAACCGGTCGGCGAGCTTTCCGGCGAGCGGGACGCAGACGATGATGACGAGGGTGGCCGGCAACAGCACGGCGATCATGGTGTCCTTGTCCAGGCCCAGCCCGGTGCGGGCGTACTCCAGGCTGTAGACGGTCGCCAGTGTGAAAGCCACCCCGGCGCTCAGGATCCCGGCGGCCATCAGCGCGACCCGACCGCCGCACTCGCGGAACACCTCGACCACGGGCAGCCGGTCCACCGCGTTCCGCGCCTTGACCGCCTCGAACTCGGGGCTCTCGTCCAGGCTGAGCCGCACGAACAGCCCCACGCCGACGAGCACCGCGCTCAGCAGGAACGGAATCCGCCAGCCCCATGAGTGCAGCTGGTCGTCCGGCAGCTGGAGCACCCCGAGGAAGACGAGGTTGGCCAGGAGCAGCCCGGCCGAGGTCCCGGTATTGATCAGCGAGCCCCGGAAGCCACGTTTCCCGCGCTCCGCGTGTTCGATGGTCATCAGCACCGCCCCGCCGTATTCGCCACCGACGGAGAACCCCTGGGCGAGCCTGGCGACGATCAGCAGGATCGGCGCCGCGATGCCCACCTGGCGGTAGGTGGGCAGCAGGCCCACCGCGAAGGTGGCGATGCCCATCAGCCCCAACGTGGCCACCAGCGTGGACTTCCGGCCCAGGCGGTCGCCGAAGTGGCCGAACACCACGGCGCCGATCGGGCGGGCCAGGAAGCCGATGGCGAAGGTCGACAGCGAGAGCAGGGTGCCCGTCACCGGGTCCGAGGTGGGGAAGAAGAGCTTGGCGAACACTACGGACGAGGCCAGTCCGTAGATGGAGAAGTCGTAGTACTCGACGGTGGTGCCGATCCAGCCGGCGACCAGCGCTCGGGTGCTCTGATCCCGGCCGGGGCCATGAACATCGGTTGCTGTCATGAGGGTCCTTTGTCCGGAGGGACGGTCCATGGGGACGGGAGAGGGATGCGAGAGGGGCGGGCGGGGCGACGCCTGGGGGTGTCCGGCGGGGCGCGTACGCCTGCGGCGGGCTGTTCCCCTCCCCGCCCCTTCCCGCTACCAGGGGCTCCGCCCCTGGACCCCCGGGGTTCTGGGGCGGAGCCCCGCCATCCAGCCCCTCCGGCGTTTGAGGAGCGGGGTCTGGGGCGGAGCCCCAGTTGTGGGAAGGGGCGGGGAGGGGAAAGCATCATGCGGCCCCGCCGCGTGGTCCACCGGACACCGGGCCGAGGCGAGGCAGACTCGGCGATTGCAAGTGGTCGTACTATGTACCGTTCGCTGTATGGCGTCAAGGTCGCTGACAGACCCCGGGCCGAAGGATCCGGGGCTGGGAAAGCCGGGTTACGAGGCTCAGTCGCCGGTGCGCCGCAGTACGCCGTCGATGAGGCAGTCGAGCCCGAAGAGGAACTGTTCGTCGCTGGGCAACGTGGTCATCTCCTCGGCGAGCTCCACCATGTGGGGGAAGTCATCGCGCGGCAGGGTCCCGTAGAAGTGCCTGCGCTGACGCCGCAGCTCCTCGGCCTCGGGGTGGTCGGCCTTCCCCCACGGGCGGGGCGCCTGATAGCTGGCGAAGCCCAGGCTGTACTGCACGATCAGGCCGTAGACACGCACCGCGTCCCGGTCCGCGAACCCCGCCTCGCGCAGCCTCCCGATGACCGCCTCGAACGCGCCCCGCATGGACCGCGGGCCGGTGCTCACCCGGGTGGCGAAGAGCCGCACGATGCTGGGGTGTTCCCGCATCATCTCGAGGAAGGCCAGCGCCAGGGCCCGTACGACCGCCTCGGGCGAGGTCTCCTCGGCGGTGGGCAGCCGGAAGTTCCCCATGACGTAGTCGGCGATCCCGTCGAGGATCTCCTCCTTGCCGCGGAAGTAGCTGTAGAGCGTCATCGCGCCCACGCCGAGGTCCGCGGCGAGCCGCCGGATCGTCAGGACGTCGATGTCCTCCTCGTCACAGATCCGGGTGGCCACCTCGATGATCCGCTCAGCGGTGAGCGCCCTGCCACGCGACCGCTGACCCGCCACTGGGACTCTCCTCTTCGCACACCACCGGGGACCGGCGACACCGACGCCGTCGTACACCACACCGTACAGGCGTCCCGCCGATCGGGCGGCGATCAGGAGGTGTTGTTCAGGCGGGAGGTGTTGTCCGGGTGGGAGGTGGTGTCCGGGCGGGCGGCCAGGTCGAGCGCGATGTCCGTGATCATGTCTTCCTGGCCGCCGACCATCCCACGGCGGCCCACCTCGACCAGGATCGCGCGGGTGTCCAGGCCATGGCGCACCGCGGCGGCCTCGGCGTGGCGCAGGAAGCTGGAGTACACCCCCGCGTAGCCGAGGGTCAGGGTCTCCCGGTCGACGCGGACCTCGCGGTCCTGGAGGGGCCGTACGAGGTCGTCGGCGGCGTCCATCAGGGGGAACAGATCGCAGCCGTGCTTCCAGCCCATCAGGTCGGCGACGGCGATGAACGCCTCCAGCGGGCAGTTGCCCGCCCCCGCGCCCTGGCCCGCGAGGGAGGCGTCGACGCGGGTGACGCCGTTCTCCACGGCCACCACGGTGTTGGCCACGCCGAGGGCGAGGTTGTGGTGGGCGTGGATGCCGAGTTCGGTGCCGGGGTCGAGCACATCGCGGTAGGCGTGGAAGCGGTCGCGGACACCGTCCATGGTGAGCCGGCCGCCGGAGTCGGTGACATACACACAGTGGGCGCCGTAGGACTCCATCAGTTGTGCCTGGCGGGCGAGTTCGGCCGGTTCCGCCATGTGCGACATCATCAGGAACCCGGCCACGTCCATGCCCATCTCGCGGGCGGCGGAGATGTGCTGGGCGGAGATGTCGGCCTCGGTGCAGTGGGTGGCGACGCGCACGGAGCGGATGCCGAGGGCATGCGCCCGCTTGAGGTCGTGCAACGTGCCGATGCCCGGCAGCAGCAGGGTGGTGGGGATCGCCGTGCCGGTGGCCCTGACGACGGCCTCGATCCAGTCCCAGTCGGTGTGGGCGCCGATTCCGTAGGTGACGCTGGAGCCGGACAGGCCGTCGCCGTGGGCGATCTCGATGGCGGCCACCCCGGCGGCGTCCAGCGCGGCGGCGATGGTGCGGGCCTGCTCGACGGTGTAGCGGTGGCGGATGGCGTGCATGCCGTCCCGCAGGGTCACGTCCTGGATGTACAGGGCGGGCGGGACGGGCGGAGTGTCGGCGGACGGGGTGTCGGAGGGCGGAGTGTCGGTGGGCAGGGTGCCGGAGGGCGAGGTGTCGGCGGTCGCGTCGGCGTCGGTCGTGGTCATCGTGCGGCCTCCTCGCCGGAGCGATGTGCGGCCAGGCGCTCCGCGGTGCGCAGCGCGGCCGAGGTCATGATGTCGAGGTTTCCGGCGTAGGCCGGGAGGTAGTGGGCGGCCCCCTCGACCTCGAGGAAGACCGAGACCTTCACCGCGTCGGTGTGCGCGGCCCCGGCGGGCAGCAGGGAGCGCATCGGGTCATCCGGCCCCACCTGGTCGAACTGCACCTTCTGCTTGAGGCGGTAGCCGGGCACATACGCCTGGACGCGGCCGACCATCTGCTCGACGGAGGCGGTGACCTCCTCGGTGGCGCAGCCCGAGACGAGACAGTGCACGGTGTCGCGCATGATCAGGGGCGGTTCGGCGGGGTTGAGGATGATGATGGCCTTGCCGCGGGCGGCGCCGCCGACGCGCTCGATGGCGGCGGCGGTGGTCTCGGTGAACTCGTCGATGTTCGCGCGGGTGCCGGGGCCCGCGGAGCGGGAGGAGATGGAAGCGACGATCTCCCCGTAGTGGACGGGGGTGACCGCGCCCACCGCGGCCACGATCGGGATCGTGGCCTGGCCACCGCAGGTGACCATGTTGACGTTGGGCGCGCCGAGGTGGGCGTCGCCGTTGACCGGCGGCACCACATAGGGGCCGATGGCGGCCGGAGTGAGATCGACCAGGGTGCGGCCGAGGGGGCGCAGCACCTCCTCGTGGCGCTTGTGGGCACCGGCGGAGGTGGCGTCGAAGACGATGTCCACGTCGGCGAACTCGTCCATCGCCACCAGCCCGTCCACGCCCTCGTGAGTGGTGGCCACCTTCAGGCGGCGGGCGCGGGCCAGGCCGTCGGACGCGGGATCGATCCCGGCCATCGCGGTGATCTCCAGGGTGTCGGAGAGCCGCAGTACCTTGATCAGGAGGTCGGTGCCGATGTTGCCGGAGCCGATGATCGCCACTTTGGCGCGGGTGCTGGTCTCGCTGCTCACCGGTGGTCTCCTTCCGCAGCGAACCCGACTCCTACCGTGCCCAGGTTCGAGATACGGGCGTGGAACGCATCGCCCGGGGCGGCCGGGACCATCGGCCCCAGGGCCCCGGTCAGGACGAGGTCGCCCGCGCGCAGCGGATCGCCCCGCTCGGCGAGGGCCGAGGCCAGCCAGACGGCCGCGTTGAGGGGGCCGCCGAGGCAGTCGGCGCCGGTCCCTTCGGAGACCACCTCGCCGTCGCGCGTCATGGTCATCTGTACGGAGCGCAGGTTGAGCCCGGACAGTGGCACCGGGGAGGCGCCGAGGACGTACAGCCCGCAGGAGGCGTTGTCGGCGACGGTGTCCACGATGGAGATGTCCCAGTCCCGCACCCGGCTGTCGACGATCTCCAGCGCGGGCAGCGCGAAGTCGGTGGCGCGCAGCAGGTCCACGACGGTGCAGTGGCGGTGTGGCAGGTCGCTGCCGAGTACGAGCGCCACCTCGGCCTCCACCTTGGGCTGGAGCAGCCGCCCGGCGGGCACCTCGCCGCCCTCCGGCACGGCCGCGTCCGCGAAGAGCGCGCCGAAGTCCGGCTGGTCCACGCCGAGTTGGCGCTGTACGGCAGGAGACGTCAGGCCGATCTTCCGGCCGGCGATCCGGCGGCCGGTGGCCTGTTCGCGTCGTAGGTTGAGCCGCTGTACCGCGTAGGCGGCCTCGATGTCGCCGTCGTCCAGGAGCGCGCGCACCGGCGCGCAGGCGATCCCGTCGCGGGCGGCGCCCGCGAGTGCGTCGGCGGCCTTGACCACGGCCCCGGGGAGGGAGTCCGTCGGGACGTGGTCGGGAACATTCGGCACGGGCTACCTCCTGGAGAAGAACATGGGGCCGGGGCCCGGCGCTCCCGATGTGGCCTCCGGTATAGACGCGCCGCCCACCACGAGCCAACTTTCGTTCCGTCACACGGAACGGGGCGCGTGGCGACGTGCCGGGCGAGGTGACACTGACCTCGCCCGCCCGTGTCCGTCCAGCGATCCGTACCGCCTGACGGAACGCCCCGAGCGAGGGCCCTTCCCCCGGCTATCCCCTGGCTTTCCCCCGGCGAACGCCTCTTGACGGCACCCAAGGAGTTCCGTACAAAGTACGACCAGAAGTGCGGGCCCGCCGCCCCGCCACGTCAGGAGAGTGCGCATGCTGACCGCCCACTACACCCCCAGCCGGTTCGGCCAGCTGCACCACGTCGAGTGCGGCGAGGGCGAGCCGGTACTGCTGCTGCACCAGACCCCGCGGTCCTGGGCCGAGTACCGCGATGTGCTTCCGCTGCTCGGTGCCACGCACCGGGCGATCGCGATGGATACCGTCGGCTACGGGGCGTCGGCGAAACCCGCGGACGACCAGAGCGTCGAGATGTTCGCCGACGGGGTCGAGGACCTGGTGGACGGGCTCGGGCTCGATGCGTTCCACCTGGTCGGACACCATACCGGCGGAGTGATCGCGGTGGAGGTGGCGGCCCGGCTGGGCTCCCGGGTGCGAAGCCTGACGCTGTCCGCGACCCCGTTCATCACCCCGGAGAAGCGCGCCCGCGCGGTGTGGAGACGCCCGGTCGACTGGGTGCCGCCGAAGCCGGACGGCTCCCACCTGCTGGAGCTGTGGAACCGGCGCAGACACTTCTACGAGCCGGGGCAGGAGGCCGCGCTCAACCGCTTCATGGCCGACGCGCTGCGGGTGCTGGACCGGGTGGAGGACGGCCATATCGCCATCCGGCTGTTCGCGATGGACGAGCGGCTGCCACGGATCGTCGCCCCGGCCACGGTCATCTGCGGACAGGACGACGACCCGTCGATGCCCGGCTTCGAGCCGATGGTGCGGGCGCTGTCGGCGAAGGGGCACATCGTGCCCGGGGCCGGCGTGCCGTTTCCCGAACAGCGGCCGGAGGAGTTCGCCCGGCTCGTACGGGAAGCCGCCACCTCCGCCGGGCCGGCGGGCGGCTGACCATGGCGTGGTGTCAGGTGCCTTCGGGCCCGGGGAACAGCGAGCGGTAGAAGGGCGTCGTGCGGAAGCCGTCCCCGTGGTGGGTCGAACTCCAGCTCAGCGGCACCGCCGGGCCGCCGGCCCGGTGCAGCTGGCCGGTGAGCGCGTAGTCGGGGTGTACGCCGTCGTCGCTCAGCGTGGTGGTGAAGTCGAACTCGAACCGGTCGCCCGGCCGCACCGGCAGGCCCTCCACGGACAGCGGGGCGTAGACCGGGGTCCAACTACTCGGCTGCACCAGCGAGTCGATGGGCTCATCGCCCTCGGCCACCCACAGTCGCATGCCCAGTGCGAGCCCGGAGAAGGTGCCCGCTCGCGTGAACGTCAGCTCGGCGCCGTCGGTGCCCTCCGGGTCCAGATCGCCGTTGAACTCCAGCGGCTCCACCTCGGCCGGGTCCGACAGATACGACCGCTCCCGCACCGCCGGGCTGTCCTGCAACCCCTCCAGGACCACCCGCAGATCAAAGGGGCGGCCCACCGAGGCGAACACCTCCTCCACATAACGGAAGACGAACGGCGGAAAGCCGAGCGGCCTGCCACGGTTCGCGCTGTCCAGATCGAGTGCGACGGCGGTGGTGACGCCGCGGTGCGGGATGAACACCCCGCCGGGCTTCACCAGCCGCTTCCGCGCGTCCCGTAACACCGAGCCCGCGCCCTCGGAGCCACCGAGTGTGCCGATGATCTCCGAGACACACATATCGACGGGCTCGGGCAGCTCGATCTCGGTGGACAGCCCCTCGATCACCGTGATCCGGTCGGCGAAGCCCGCCTCCTCGATGGTCTCCCGGGCGATCTGCGCCGACTTGGGGATGACCTCCACCGCCCACACATGCCGCGCTCCGGCACGGGCGGCGGCCAGCGCCCACACCGCGTCCTTCCCCGTGCCGATGTCGAGCACCGTCCGGCCCGGGGCGTAGCGCCGGACGGCCTCGACATACCGGTTCATCCGGCGCTCGTCCTTGATCATCACTTCGTACGCGACGTCGTCGTACACCGGGTACTCGCCGATCGAGGCGAACAGCCACACCGGGTTCGACTCGAAATCGCATGCCCGCACCGGCACCTTGTGCCCCGGCGCGGCTAACTCCGCGATAAAGGAGTGCTGCATTCTTCAACCTTTCCTGGGGGGGTCTTTCAAGACCAGCATGCCAGGCCGGAAAACCCAGAATTCCCTAGGAAGGGTATGCACCATGAACGAATAAAGTCCGAACATAGCATGGTTAAAGCGATGTAAAAGCCCCGGGGTGCGACCCGATCAAACGCTCAGTGTCAGGCGGCCCGGGCGGCGCGCGACAGGCCCATGGAACGGATGCGGATAGAAAATTGGCATGTTCGCGATAATTCAAGGGGGTTGCTTCGGTGAGTGAACTCGGCTTAATTTCGCGGATGAGCCACCGGATCCGGCGCCGGGCCGTCCGAAAATGAGTCGTCATCAATAGTCAGGCGGGTTATCCCTGATTATTGGCGCGACAGGCTTGTAACACGTTCCGCCCTCAACGGATCAGGTGCCGTTCATCCGGCCGCCCCCGCGTGGTCACAGGTCTGGACCACAGTGCAGGCCAGGGTCACCGATTCTTCACACGATGCGCGGGAGAGCGAATGGACGCGGCGGAGCGCAACCACCTGGGCAGACGGGCACTTTTGCGGGCCACCGCCGTGATACCGGCCGCGGGCACGGTGGCCGTCGCGTCGGGGACGGCACCCGGCTACGCCGCCACACCGAAGGCGGAGGGCCACCATGCGGAGGGCCACCCCTACGACTCCGCGTCACCGCGGTTCAGCCTCGCGATCCTGCCGGACACGCAGTACCTCTTCGACGCCGACAGCTCCGACCCGGAACCGCTCCGGGCGACCTTCCGGTACCTGGTGTCCCAGCGCCAGGACGCCAACAACGCCTTCATGGCGCACCTGGGCGATGTCACGGAGCACGGCTCGCGGGAGGAGATCTCGCTGGCCGCGACGACCTTCGGGACCATCCACGGCAAGGTCCCCTACAGCGTGCTCGCCGGCAACCACGACATCGACTCCGGCACCGACGACCAGCGCGGCGACAGCGCCTACCTCGACGCCTTCGGCCCTCGGCGGTTCTCGTCCATGCCCACCTTCGGCGGCGCCTCGGCCGACGGCTACAACAGCTACCACGTGCTGCGCGCGGGCGGCCGGGAGTGGCTGGTCCTCGCGCTCGACTGGCGGGTCTCCGCCTCCGGGCTGGATTGGGCGCGGAAGGTGCTCCACGGCCATCCCACCCTGCCCGCGATCCTCACCACCCACGACCTGGCCTGGGCCGACGACGACGGCGCCGCACAACTCTCGGACAACGGCCGCCGGCTGTGGGACGGCCTCATCCGCGGCAACGACCAGATCTTCCTCGCGCTCGGCGGACACTACTGGCCCCCGGGGCGCACCGTCCTGACCAATGACGCGGGCCATGACGTCCACATCCACATCACCAACTACCAGGACCGGTACTACGGCGGCGCCGGGATGATCCGCCTTTACGCCTTCGACCTGGTCCGTGACGTGATCGACGTCGAGACCTTCTCGCCCTGGTTCCTCAGCCGCGATCCGGAGAAGCGCACCCCTCTGGAGGCGGAGACCATCGAACTGACCGGGCCCGCCGACCGGTTCAGCCTGAGCATCGACTTCGAGCGCCGCTTCGCCGGCTTCGCGCCGGTCGTGCCGCGCAAGCCGCGCCCGGCGTCCGCGGTGATGCCGCGCGGCACCCTCGCGTACTGGCGCTTCGACGCCTCGGGGACCACCTCCCGTGGGACGGGGGCGGACACACCCGTCGGTACGGACACGGTGATCCGCGATCTGTCCGGCCACGGCAACGACCTCCGGGTTGCGCGGCTGCACGACAGCGCGCCCGAGATCCTGACGTGGTCCGGCGAACACCACGGCGACCAGCCGGCCCACGCCAGCCTGCGGTTCGACGGCGGCAAGGCCCCCGACCGCGGCGCGGTCCTGACCACCTCCGCCACGGCGCCGCTGAACTCCGCGAAGTTCACCGGTGGTTACACCATCGAGACGTTTATCAAGCTCCCGGACCCCTTCGAGGGCGACCACGCCTGGATGGGCATCCTCAGCTGGGAGGGGCGCAATGGCGACGCGGACAAGACCACCGGCTGGTCGCCCGACGAGCCGACGTGCAGCCTCAATGTGACCCCCGAACGCTTCCTCCAGTTCGTGGTCTACCCGCAGGTGCAGGACGCCGATCCCACTTCCTGGAGCCATGCGCTGCCGGTGGGCCGGTGGACCCATGTCGCGGTCGTCAACGACGGCCACCACACGGTGGTGTACGTCGACGGTTCGAAGATCGCCCGGAATCCGGGCCAGCCGTCGACGGGGATCGCCACGCTTGGCAAGCCGTTCGTGATCGGTGCCACGCAGTTCGAGGAGAAGTTCGGGCAGGGGTTCTACGGCTGGATCGGCGACACGCGTATCGTCCAGCGGGCCTTGCGGCCAAGAGACTTCATGATCGCTCCCGCCTAGGGGGTGGCTGGCCGGTCGTGGCGCCTGCGGCGGGCTGCTTTCCCCCTACCCGCCCCTTCCCGAAACTGGGGCTCCGCCCCAGACCCCCCCGGGGGACCCACTAAGCGGCCTCATTGAAGTCCGGTGCGTTCGGGTGCGCCCCGAAGGGGCGCGGGCTGTGTCGATATGCGGCTCCGCCGCGTGGGCGACCAGCCACGACGGCGCCGCGGGCGATCGACGACAGGTCAGGGCACTTCCCGCGCAGCGCTTAGTGTCTTACGGGTCGGAGGGGGTAGGGGGCGTTCGTTCGAACCGATCAACGCCGCCCTCCCCCTACGGCCAGGAGAACACGTGCCCAGAGCGCTCGTCACCGGGATCGCCGCCACCGCCGTCGCCACCGTCCTGCTCACCGGCTCGGGAGCCGTGAGCTCCACCGCCACGGCCACCGCGCCACGCGAGCCGCACGCCGCCGATGTCCATCGGGTCCATATCCAGGACGACTTCGACTCGCTCGGCCCCGAGGTCCGGGCGCTGAAACTCGACTCGGGGCGCACCGCCCACTACATCGACGACGGCCCCCGGGACGGCAAGCCGGTGCTCTACATCGGCGGCACCGGCACCAGCGCGCGGGTGGCGCACATGACGGACTTCCTGCGCTCCACCCGGGAGTCCCTCGGGCTGCGGCTGATATCGGTCGAGCGCAATGGCTTCGGGGACACCGAGTTCGACAAGAGCCTGGGGAAGGCCGACTTCGCGAAGGACGCGCTCCAGGTGCTGGACCGTATCGGGGTGCGCAAAGCGAGTGTGATCGCCATCTCGGGCGGCGGTCCGTACGCCGCCGAGCTGGCATCCCTGGCCCCGGACCGCATTCAGTCACTGCACCTGGCCGCCGCGCTGCCGCCGTACGGTGCGCTACGTCCGTACTGCTCGATGTCCGACGAGGAGCTGGGCAAGTCCCTGGAGAAGCAGATCGCCGACCCCCGGGTCTGGTGGGCGCTCCCGGACGACAGCCCGACCAAGCGCATCCCCGGCTTCGCCGACACCGCCTTCGAGGATGGCGCCCGCACCTACAACCAGCGCGGCCAGAAGGCCGACCCCGCAGCTCAGGTGCATGAGCAGAAGCTCTACTGCCAGCGGCCGGGCCCCGATCTGTCAAAGCTGAAGGCCCCCGTCACCATCTACAGCGGGAAGAAGGACACGACCGTGCCGCCCAGCACGATCGACACCTGGAAGCAGCACCTGCCCGGCAACCCGGCCGTGCGCAGCTACGCCGACACGGGACACGATGTGCAGTACCGGCACTGGGACCAGATCCTCGTCGACCTCGCCGGACACACGGACCGCACGGTCATCTGCTACCGGGGCCACAGCACGATGCCACCCGCCCGGATCGCCGACCCGCTGGTCGAGAAGGGCCGGGCCACGCTGGGCAGTTGCGCCTGGCAGAAATCCGGTGGAGACGGCCCCGTCAACTGAGGCGGGAACCCGATACACCTCACGGCCGCCGCGCCCAGAACAGGGCGTGGCCGCTATCGCCCTCGGGGACGAACTCCTCTCCCTCGACGGTCAGCCCGGCCCGGGTGAGCCAGTCCCGGTAGGTGGCGGCGTCGGCGTGGCTCCACCACATCGTGGCGCCACCGCCGAGCCAGTTGTCATCGGTGCCGGTCCAGGCGGTGTGCCCGGTGGTGCCCAGGAACCAGCCGCCGGGCCGGAGCCAGGTGGCGATCCTGGCGAGGAGGGGAGGCTGTTCGTCCAGGGGGATGTGGATCAGGGCGTAGAGGGAGACCACGGCGTCGAAGGAGGCGGCCGGGAACGCCACGGCCGTGGCGTCGGCCTGGCGGAACTCGGCCTCCGGCACGAGCTCCCGGGCCCGGCGGATCTGCTCCCCGCTGATGTCGACTCCGGTCACCCGGTGCCCTGCGGCGCTGAGCACGCGGGCGACCGGGAGGCCGGAGCCACATCCGAGGTCCAGCACGGTGGCGGTGGCCGGGATGCGCTGTTGGAGCGTGTCGAGCCAGGGCTGGTACTTGGTCTCGGTGGCGTAGGACTGCTCGTAGTGGCGGGAGAGCGCGTCGTATCCGCGCCTGACCACGTCCTTGGGATCGTCGATGTCCACGGCGGAGCACGGTAGTTGGGGGCGGGTGCGTTCCGCGAACGGTTTTCGGGCGCGAGCCGGTGCCCGCGCCCAGCAGCCCCTTCAGACCTTGCGCACGGCGGCGACGAACTCCGCCCATGCCCTGGCGGGGATGACCAGGGCCGGGCCGTTCTTGTCCTTGGAGTCGCGGATGCCGACCTGGGCGGTGTGAGGCAGATGGGCGATCTCCACGCACATGGTGCCGTTCGCCTCGCTGTAGGAGGATTTGAACCAGGCGTCCTCGGGTGCGACGTTGGTTGCTATGCCGTGAGTCATGTCAGATCTCCCGTGCTAGTCGTTGCAGGAATGCCGATGTCTCGCCAGGAGCGAGAGCTGCGGCCCGCAGGTTCTCGAACCTGCGGGAGAAGGACCAGATCGTTGTTTCCTTGTCGCTGATGTCGGATCCATCGACGGCGTCGCTCTGCACCACGGACGGCAGCGGGGTGCCGAACTCCCATAGGTTGAAGTTCGTATGCGGCCGATACGCGGGTGTGGCCATCGGAAGGACCTGGACCGTTACATTGTCGAGCCCCAGCAGGGTCTCGATCTCCTGGTACTGCTCGCGCATCACTTCGGAACTGCCGACCACTCGTCGCAACGAGGCTTCGTCCTGGATGACCCAGAGCTTCATGGGGTTGTCCCTGCGCCTCAGGGCCTTTTTGCGTTCCATCCGGATTTGGATGTGCCGCTCGACGAACTCGGTCGTGGTCTCCTCGACCGGCTTGGCAGCCTGGAACAGTTCCCTCGCGTAGCGCTCTGTCTGTAACAAGCCGAAGACCACGTTCGGCTGCCACGTCCGGCTGGTACGGGCTCCGTTCTCCAGACCGATGTGCATGCCTACCCCGGACGGAAGCACACTTCGGTAGACGGACCACCACCCCCGGTTGAGGGAGTCACGGTGGATCTGCATGAGAAAGTCCACGTCGTCCTCGGCCTCGACGCCGTATCGGTCCAAGAGGGCCTTCAGGTCTGCGGCCTTGGGCAGGGCCGAGAGGCCGTTCTCGACGCGGAATAGCTTCGTGGTGGAAAACGTCAACCCATCCACCGCCTCCGCGAGGGTGAATCCGGCTTCGTCCCGCAACCGCTTGAGCTCCCAGCCGAGTTGCATGCGACGGACCGTCGGTCCCGTTGGTGCTGCCACGAGTATGCCTCCCGTTGGGTCGAGCCTGCCATGCCGCCGTACGAGTTCTGAGTCTGGCAAGGGCGGCCCGGCGCATCAGGCTATTTGCCCACTCGGTCACATATGCCATCTGAAGCGGAAATTAGCTGTCATCTTGCGCGCCAGCTTCCGCGCAGCCGAAGCTGTTTCCGCCACCGCCTCATCACTCGCGGTAGCCGAACCTCGGAACGCCATGGAGCCCTCATGCCTTCATCACGCCCCCGTCTGCTGCCCTGGCCCGGACAGAACGGGCAGCCCTGCTTCCTCGTCACCGACGACACCGGCACCAGCTACCTGTCCCGGCTGGCCGACGAGATGGAAGCCGTACAGCTTCGCACCGGGGTCGACCTCCTTGGGCACGCTCGACCACTGCTCCGGGACCACCGGGCCGGCGCCCGTGAGCTCCGCTTCGTGGGGCATCGGCTCGCCGAGGCGCTGCATGACGCGCTGCGGGTGGCCGAGAGCCGGGGGCGGCGGCTGGAGGACCGGGAAGAGACCGCACCCGAGCAGAGTTAGTAGAAGCATGAACAACAGCGTGGACGTCGTGGTCATCGGTGCCGGGCAGGCGGGGTTGTCCGGGGCCTATCACCTGAGGCGCGCCGGGTACGAGCCCGGCACCGGCTTCGTGGTGCTCGACCACGCGCCCGCGCCCGGTGGGGCGTGGCAGTTTCGGTGGCCGTCGCTGACGTACGGCAAGGTGCACGGGATGTACGACCTGCCCGGTATGCGGCTGACCAGCGACGACGCGGATCCCGAGCGGCCCTCGTCCGAGGTGATCCCGGCCTACTTCACACGCTATGAGCGCGCCTTCGATCTGCGGGTGGTCCGCCCCGTGCACGTCGATGCCGTACGGGACGGGGACGACGGCCGGCTGCTGGTCGAGACCTCGGCCGGGACCTGGGCCGCGCGGGCGCTGATCAACGCGACCGGGACCTGGGACCGGCCGTTCTGGCCCCGCTACCCCGGGCAGGAGAGCTTCCAGGGGCGGCAGCTGCACACCGCGCAGTACCCGGGGCCCGAGGCGTTCGCCGGGCGGCGGGTGATCGTCGTCGGGGGCGGCGCCTCCGGGGTGCAGCATCTGCTGGAGATCGCGGAGGTGGCGGCGGAGACCACCTGGGTGACCCGGCGCCCGCCGGTGTTCCGCGAGGGGCCGTTCGGCCAGGACCAGGGCCGCGCCGCCGTCGCGCTGGTCGAGGAGCGGGTACGTCGGGGACTGCCCCCACAGAGCGTGGTGTCCGTGACCGGGCTGCCCCTGACGGAGCCGATGCTGCGCGCCCGGGAGAAGGGCGTCCTCGACCGGCTGCCGATGTTCGAGCGGATCACCCCGGACGGGGTGGTCTGGGCGGACGGGCGCCATGTCGAGGCGGACACGATCCTCTGGGCCACCGGTTTCCGCGCCGCGATCGACCATCTCGCCCCGCTGCGACTGCGGGAACGCGGTGGCGGGATCGCCGTCGAGGGGACCCGGGCGCTCCGTGATCCACGGGTGCATCTGGTCGGCTACGGGCCCTCGGCCAGCACGGTCGGCGCCAACCGGGCGGGCCGGGCCGCCGTACGGGAGATCCAGGAGCTGCTGGGTGCCCCTGACGACTCCCAGTGGTCACCGGAGAAGGTCGCCGTCGGGCGTTGACCGGGTGCGGGGCGGGCCGCTGCTGCCCCGGACCACGAGGGTGGGGTCGAGGACGATGTCCCGGTCGGCGGTGCGCCCCTCGTCGAGTCGTTCGGCGGCCGCCCGGACGGCGACTTCGGCCGCCTCGGCGGCGTCCTGGCGCACCGAGGTGAGGTCGATGAAGGACAGCCTGGCGAGTTGGCTGTCGTCGTAGCCCACGACGGACACGTCATCGGGGACGCTGACGCCCGCGCGCAGGAGCGTGCCGAGCAGACCGTGCGCACAGCGGTCGTTCCCGGCGATGACGGCCGTGGGCAGCTCGGGCCGCGTGAGCAAGTCCCGGGCCACCGTCGCTCCGGATTCCTCGGTGTAGTCGCCGGGATGGACCTGGATGTGCTCGGCGAGCCCGTGGTGACGCATGGCGGCGCGGTATCCGCGTCGTCTCTCCTCGGCGGCGGGCATGGTGCCGCCGTCGATGTGCGCGATAGCGCGGTGTCCTTGTGCGACGAGGTGGTCGACGGCCTGGCGCATCCCGTTTCCCTCGGCGGTCCGGACGACGTCCGTACCGGCGGCCCGCGTCCGCGGGTTGATCTCCACGATGGAGGGCCGGCCGACGTCCGTGGCCGGCTGGTGCCGCTCGAACGTCGTGCCGATGGTGATGATGGCTTCACAGCGCAGTCCGAGCAGCTCGTCCATCGCCTGACGCTCGTCGCGGGTTTCGACCATGGCGTTGAGCACGAGGGTGTAGCCGTGCTTCCGGGCGGCGGGGTACAGGGCCTCGACGATGCCCACGTCATGCGGCTGGCGCATGGTGAACAGCACGCCCAACTGGCGGCTCCGCGTGCGGCGCAGAAGCTGGGCGGCGGTGTCGGGACGGTAGCCCAGTTCCTCGGCCGCCTGGAACACCCGTCGGCGCGTATCGGCGCTCGCGCCGGGCTGGTTGCGGAACACCAGTGACACCAGGGCCTGTGAGACACCGACACGCGCGGCGACGTCGGACATGGTCGGGCGCTTGGGGCGCCCCACCGGGGTTACCCGCCCGTCCGAGGGGCCGGTGCTCCCTGGATCCCCCATCCCTGCCTCCCCGCGCTTCATGTCTTGACATGCATCACACACCGCCCTCATAGTACGTGGCACTTGTACGTACTAGTTGTACTGACAAACGGACAAAGTCTCTCCGCAGCCGCACGATCGTGGCTGGCTGGGCGGCCACTCACCCGACATCGGGAAACAACCGCACGTGTCGGGGCGCCACACACCTTCCGCTGCCTCCACGAGGAGCCAACGACGATGAACACCCGACTCGGCCCCGAGCACTCGGGCATCGCACCCCGAGAACCCGAACTACCGCCGGACCCCAAAGGCCCCCATTCACGACGTCTCGGACTGGTCGCCGTCATCGTGACCTTCGGCGGGCTGCTGTTCGGCTACGACACCGGCGTCATCAACGGTGCCCTCGATCCCCTCACCGCCGACCTCGGTCTGACCGCCCTCACCGAGGGAATCGTCGTCAGCATCCTCATCTTCGGCGCCGCCTTCGGCGCCATGATCGGCGGAGCGCTGTCCGACCGGCACGGCCGCCGCCACAACATCCTGCTGCTGGCCCTGGTGTTCATGATCGGCACCATGGGCTGCGTCCTGTCACCGAGCTGGCAGGTGCTCGCCCTCTTCCGCTTCATCCTCGGCCTGGCCGTGGGCGGGGCCTCGGCGACGGTTCCGGTCTATCTGGCCGAGATCGCCCCGGTCGAGCGCCGCGGTTCCATCGTCACCCGCAACGAGGTGATGATCGTGACCGGCCAGTTCGCCGCGTTCGTCATCAACGCGATCATCTTCAACATATGGGGAGAGGTCGACGGAATCTGGCGGCTCATGCTCCTTGTCGCCGTCCTTCCGGCGATCGGGCTGTTCATCGGCATGCTGCGACTGCCGGAGAGCCCGCGCTGGCTGGTCTCCCAGGGCCGTGACGAAGAGGCGCTCGCGGTGCTGTCCCAGGTCCGCACCGCCGAGCGGGCCCAGGCCGAGATGGCCGAGGTCCATCGCCTCGCCGAGGAGGAGCGGGTCGCCAAGACCGCGGGCAGGGTGGATCTCGGGGTGCGATGGGTGCGTGTGCTCATCCTGATCGGGGCGGGTCTCGGATTCTGCCAGCAGTTCACCGGCATCAACTCCGTCATGTACTACGGTACGCAGCTGCTCGGCGACGCCGGGTTCTCGGGCAATTCCGCCATCATCGCGAACACCCTCAACGGCGCCTTCAGCGTCATCGGCATCACGGTGGGCCTGTTGGTCATCAACAAGCTCAGCCGACGCACCATGCTGCTCGGTGGGTTCGCCCTGACCACGACCTTCCATCTGCTCGTCGGTCTCTCCGCGCTGCTGATGCCCGAGGGCGGCGCCAAGGCGTGGTTCATTCTCGTGTTCGTCGTGCTCTTCGTCTTCTCCATGCAGGCCACCATCGGTCCGCTGGTCTGGCTCATCCTCTCCGAGATGTTCCCCCTGAAGATCCGCAGCCTCGCCATCGGTATCAGCATCTTCGTGCTGTGGATGGCGAACGCCCTGGTCGCCCTCGGCTTCCCGCCCGTCGTGGAGGCCATGGGCATCTCGAACACCTTCTTCGCCTTCGCGGCCTTCGGTGTGCTGGCCATCGTCTTCATCGCGACCTGCGTCCCCGAGACCAAGGACCGCTCACTGGAAGAGCTGGAGGACGACTTCCGTGCCCGCTACTCCTGACCCGATCCGCTCCGGCAGAAGGGCTCCCACACCATGACCGTCATGACCGCCATCGCCGAGGGCCGCGAGGGAGACCACGCGCTGGCCGCGGGAATCGCCGAGGCCCGGCTGCTGGGCACCGATCTGGTACTGGTCAATCTGCGTCTGTCGACGCTGGACCGCTCCGGGGTGCCCGAGGACCTGAAGATCACGATCGTCGAGCGCAGCGGTCCCGGTGACCGTGACCCGGTCGACGCCGTTCTGGACGAGATCGAGGCCCGGCCCGACGTCGACCGGCTGGTCATCGGCCTCCGCCGACGCTCGCCGGTGGGCAAGGCGCTGCTGGGCAGTGTGAGCCAGCGGCTGCTGCTGGAGAGCCCCGTCCCCGTCGTCGCGGTCAAGCCCCCGGCCTGACCGGGCCCCGGCGTCAGGACCCTTACCCGATGCGAACGAGGAGACCGGCGAACCCCAGGTCAGGCACCCGGTCTGGACGCGAACGTCGAGTCCCGCACCACCAGCTCCGGCTGGAGCACGATCCGCCGGTGCTGGTGGGTGGCGGCCTCGTCGCCGGTCTCCTCGATCAGCAGCTCGGCCGCCGTACGCCCCATCCGGAACGCCGGCTGGCGCACCGAGGTCAGCGGGACGGCGGCCGCCGCCGCGAACTCGATGTCGTCGTACCCCACCAGCGCCACCTCCCCTGGCACCGACACCCCGGCCGCGAAGAGGGCCTGGAGCACCCCGAGCGCCAGCAGGTCATTGGCGCAGAACACGGCCGTCGGCCGGGGGGAGATCCCCAGCAGCCGGGCGCCCGCGTCGCGGCCCGAGGCCACATCCAGCCGCTCGGCCTCGATGTGCACCATCGCCTCCTCCGACAGCCCCTCCTCGGCGAACGCGCTGAGCAGCCCGGTGCGCCGGTCCTGGCACTGCGGGAGCAGCATCGGGCCGCTGACGTAGACCGCGGAGCGGTGGCCCTGGGCGATGAGATGGCGCCCGGCGAGCGCGCCGCCCTCGATGTCGTCGACCGACACCGAGCAGCCGTCGGAGCTGGGCACCTCGCGGTCCACGAAGACGAACGGGATGTCGTGGCGCCGGAAGCCCTCCAAGTTGGCGCCGGTGACATCGGCCGGGGTGACCAACACCCCGCGCACCCGGTGCTCGGCGAACAGGCTGAGGTAGTCGGCCTCCTCCTCGGGGCTCTGCGCGCTGTTGCACACCATCACCCCGAGACCCGCCTCCCGCGCCGCACGCTCCGCGCCGCTCGCCACGTCCACGAAGAACGGGTTCGCCATGTCCAGCACCAGCAGCGAGATGATGCGGCTGCGCCCGGCGCGCAGCTGGCGCGCGGACTCCTGGCGTACGTAGCCCAGGCGCTCGATGACGGCCTGCACCCGGTCGCGCGTGGCCTCGGCGACCATCTCGGGCCGGTTGATCACGTTCGAGACGGTGCCGACCGACACTCCCGCCTGCCGCGCGACGTCCTTGATCCCCACCATGCGTCCCACGACCCGGACCTCCGCCTTCCCGCGACCCACCGCGGTCGCGGGAACATGGTAGTGCGCTGTTCGACCGGTCGGGCGGGACCGGGCCGCCGCGGGCCCCGGCACCGGCCCCGGCTCAGCCCCGGCCCCAGGCTCAGCCTCGGGCCCGCGGCTCAGCCTCGGGAGCGCACCAGGCTCGATCCGCGCACGACGAGCTCGGGCTGGAGGACGATCCGCTGGTGGCTGTGGTCCGCCGCCCGCTCCCCGGTCTCCTCGATCAGCAGCTCGGCCGCCGTACGCCCCATCCGGAACGCCGGCTGGCGCACCGAGGTCAGCGGCACCGCAGCCGCCGCCGCGAACTCGATGTCGTCGTACCCCACCAGCGCCACCTCCCCCGGCACCGACACCCCGGCCCCGTACAGCGACTGGAGCACGCCCAGCGCCAGCAGGTCATTGGCGCAGAACACCGCCGTCGGGCGCGGGGACATGCCCAGCAGCCGGGCCCCCGCGTCCCGGCCGCAGGTCACATCCAGCCGGTCCACCTCGACATGGCGCAGCGCGGACTCGCCGAGCCCCCGCTCGCGCAGGGCGCGCAGCGCGCCCTCGCGGCGGTCGCGGCACTGGGCCAGCCGCATCGGCCCGCTCACATAGGCGAGGGTGCGGTGGCCGAGGCCCAGGAGGTGGCGGGCGGCGAGCTCGCCGCCGGTGACGTCGTCGACCGACACCGAACACCCCTCGGCGCTGGGCAGCACCCGGTCCACGAGGACGAAGGGGATGGGCTGCCGCCGGAAGGAGGCGAGGTTGCGCCCGGTCATATCGGCCGGGGTCATCAGCACCCCGCGCACCCGCTGCTCGGCGAAGAGCCCGAGGTAGTCGGCCTCCTCTTCCGGGCTCTGCGCGCTGTTGCACACCATCACCCCAAGACCCGCCTCCCGCGCCGCACGCTCCGCGCCCCGCGCGACGTCCACGAAGAACGGGTTCGCCATGTCCAGCACCAGCAGCGCGATGATGCGGCTGTGCCCGGCCCGCAGCTGACGCGCGGACTCCTGGCGTACATAGCCCAGGCGCTCGATGGTGGACAGCACCCGGGCCCGGGTCTCCTCGGACACCGAGTCCGGGCGGTTGATGACGTTGGAGACCGTGCCGACCGAGACCCCGGCCTCGCGCGCCACCTCCTTGATGCCCACGCCTGGCGCCATCGTCAGGAGGGGAGGGTGAAGTCGATGACGCGGAGGGCGGAGGGTGTGGTGCCGCTGGACTTCCGCTGGTACAGATACGACAGGACGCCGTCCTGGGCCAGCCGGGTGTCGTCCACGACGACCTCGCCGAAGGCGTTGAGCCCGCCGCCGTCGTAGACGGTCTTCCAGTCCGTCCAGCCCGAGGACTTGGAGGCGGCCACGATCCGGCCGTACGGCATCACGGCGTAGGCGTTGTCGTAAGCGTCGAAGACCAGGTGGCTGCGCTGGGTGGAGCCGGGGGCCACCGGGATCTCGGTCTTCTTCCAGGCGCCTGCCGAGTCCTTGAAGACGTGGAAGGTACGGCCGTTTTTCGTCCGGTCGGCCACATAGTCGGTGGTGCACTGCCCGAAGCGGCCGGGGACGTAGCTGATCAGGGCGTGGGGCGCGCCGGTGGAGTCGGTGGCCTGGCTCTCCTGGTTCATCAGCGAGTGGTCGGGGTTGAGGGGGTCGACGACCGTTCCGGCGTCGCCGACCGCCACCGTGTCGGAGCCACCGGTGGTGCCGACGACGGCGCCCGCCGCGGTGCGCCAGGTGCGGCCACGGTCGGAGCTGTAGACATAGCCGGTGTCGTGGTTGGTGAGCCCGCCGCTCGCGCACATCACCGCGTTGTTCTGCTCGCGCCAGGTGTAGAAGGCGTGCAGCCGGCCGTCTGGCCCGTAGTCGATGCCGTGCAGATACATGTTGCGGGCGGTGCTGGAGCCGTGCTCGCTGCTGTAGGTGCCGGTGGCGGAGGACCACTCGCCGAGCGCCCGCCACGTGGTGCCGTCGTACTCGGCGAGCGCGTTGCGGCCGTTGCCGGAGACGCCGACGCGGTAGCTGAGCTGGAGCCTGCCCTCGGGAGTGGCGATGAACTGGGGGTAGGTGAACTGGGAGGTGAGCGCGAGGCCGTCGAGGGTGGTCTGGACGGCGCCGAACTGTCCGGTGGTCCAGGGGTGTCCGGCGGGGTCGTCCACCAGCCCGGCCACCGACTTCACATAGAAGAAGCCGCTGCTGTGGGAGTCCATGTTCAGGTGCAATCGGCCGTCGGTCCGCGAGATCCCCATGGAGATGACGTTGTGGGAGTCGTCGGCGGTGAGCCGGTGCGGCAGAGTGACGGTCTGCCAGCTCTGCTGGGTGAGGGGGCGGCGACCGATGACCGCGCTGCGGTCGGCGGTGTACCAGGCGGCGTACTGATAGCCCTTGTAGGTGAGCAGGCCGTTCTTCTGGAAGGCGTTGTTGTTGACCAGGCCGTCGTAGGAGACGAAGTAGACGGCTTTGGGGTCGAGTTGGGTGTCGGCGAGCTTGCTGACGGCCGGGCCGGGGGCGGCGACGGAACGCGGGGTCGCGTTCGCGCCCGGGGGTGCGGCGGCTAGCAGGGCGGTGGCCAGGATGGCGATGGGCAGTGGTCTCATGTCCGTTCCTTTCCTGGTGCGCTTGTGGGGGCGGAGCCAGGTTTCTGTCCCCGCCCCGCCCCTTCCCGAACCAAGGGCTCCGCCCCTGGACCCCGTGAATCCGGGGGCATCCCCGGTCCCCGGGCCGGGACGAGACCGGAAGCCCGCTAAGCGCGGCGCCGTCGTGGCTGGTCGCGCCCACGCGGCGGAGCCGCACATCGACACAGCCCCGCGCCCCTTCGGGCGCTGCCCGAACCGCAGCGGACTTCCTGCCGCGTCCTGCGGCTACGCGAGGTGGAAGACCTCCGTCAGCGGCCTCATCGCCTCGTCCGGATTCGCACCGTCGAGCGCCTCGAAGAACGGCGCCATCTCGGCCTGCCAGCGGGCGTTGACCTCAGTGGCGGCCATCGCCGCCTGGGCCGCCTCGAAGTCCTCGGTCTCCAGATAGCCGACGAGCAGCCCGTCCTCGCGCAGGAAGAGCGAGTAGTTGTGCCAGCCGCTCTCCGCGAGCGCCGTCCGCATCTCGGGCCAGACGGCCGCGTGCCGCTCGCGGTACTCCTCGATCCGGTCCTGGCGGACCTTCAGCAGAAAGCACACCCGCCGCATCGTCGACCGCCCGCCTCAGAAGTGGTACTTGTCGATGTTGGACTTCTCGAAGACGGTGGGCGGGCCGAGGATGACCTCGCCGTTCTTGCCGACCGTGTACTCGCCCAGCTTCCCGGCCTTGAACTTCTCGCCCTCGGCCCCGGTGATCTGCCCGGAGGCGAGCGCGGCCGCGGCGTACGAACCGAGGTAGCCGAGCTTCTTGGGGTCCCAGAGCGCGAACTGCTCGACGGTGCCGTCCTTGACGTACTTGCGCATCTGGTTGGGCGTGCCGAGCCCGTTCAGCACCACCTTGCCCTCGTACGAGGAGCCGCTGATGTAGCGGGCGGCCGCGGCGATGCCGACCGTGGTGGGCGCGATGATGCCCTTGAGCTTGGGGTACGCCTTGAGCAGGCCCTGGGTCTCCTGGAAGGACTTCTGGTCGTCGTCGTCCCCGTACACCGTCTTGACCAGCTTCATGTTCTTGTAGGCGGGCTTGCTCAGCTCGTCCTTCATGAAGCGGATCCAGGTGTTCTGGTTGGTGGCGTTCTGGGTGGCGGAGAGGATCGCGATCTGGCCCTTGTAGTCGAGCTGCTTGGCGAGGTGCTGGACCTGGCTGCGGCCGATCTCCTCGGAGCTCGCCTGGTTGATGAAGAGCTGGCGGCAGGCCGGGGCGGTGTCGGAGTCGTACGCCACCACCTTGATGTCCCTCTTCATGGCCTGCTTGAGCGGGCCGCACACCGCGTTGGGGTCGTTGGCCGCGATCAGGATGGCGTCCTGGCGCTGCTGGACGAGGGTGTTGATGTACGACACCTGGGAGGAGGCGCTGGCGTCGGACGGGCCGACCTCCTTGCCCTTGCCGCCGAACTCCCCGGCGGCCGTGATCCCCGCCTCGTCGATGATCTTCTCGTAGGGGTTGTTGATCTGCTTGGGCAGGAAGGCCAGCTTGAGGCCCTTCTTCAGGGGGGCGCCGGGGTCGGCCTTGGCGTCGGTCTTGGCAGGGCCGCCGTTGTCGTTGTCCTTCTTGGTCGTGCCGCCGCAGCCGGCCAGGGCCACGGCCAGGGCACAGACCGCGGCGGCGGTGGCGGCGCGACGGCGCCCGGAAGAGGACTGGATCATGAGAAGACCTTTCGCGGTGCGTGGGTGGATCAGCTGGTCGAGGCGGCGGCGCGCCGGTGACGCCAGGCGGTCACGGTGGTGATCAGACGGGGGGTGAGGACGGAGGCCACCAGCAGCAGCCCGGTGACGATCACCTGGACCTCGTTGGCCACGTCGTTGAGGGTCAGCAGGTTCTTCAGGACGCCGATGAGCAGCACCCCGGCGACGGCGCCGAACAGCGTGCCCTTGCCACCGTCGAAGTCGACGCCACCCAGCAGGACGGAGGCGATGACGAGCATTTCGAAGCCCTGGCCGTTGTCGGCCCGCGCGCTGCCGTACCGCAGGGTGAACACGACCCCCGCGAAGGCCGAGATCAGCCCGCTGACCACGAACAGCAGCAGCTTGAGGCGCTTGACGCGGATGCCCGCGAAGTACGCGGCGTCCTCCTGGGCGCCGATGGCGAACAGCGACCGGCCCACGCCCGTGGCGTGCAGCACCACCGCGGCGATGGCGGCCAGCACGATGAACAGCGTGACCGGATAGGTGAGGAAGGTGCCGGGCACGGTCGTGGTGTCCACGGCCCACTTGGCGTACGTCTCGGGGAAGTCGGTGATCGCGTTGGAGCCCAGCACCACCGAGGCCAGCCCCCGGTAGAGCGCGAGCGTCCCGATGGTGACGGCGAGCGAGGGCAGCCCGACCCGGGTGACCAGCCAGCCGTTGAGCAGTCCGCCGGCCACCCCGACCAGCAGCACGATCGGCACGATGGTCTCGAACGCCCAGCCCGCGTCCCACAGTTGGCCGGTGAGCGCGCTGGACAGGCCGAGCATGGAGGCCACCGACAGATCCACCTGCCCGGCCACCACCAGCAGTGTCATCGGCAGCGCCATCAGCGCCACCTCGGCGATGTCGTTGAAGGCGAAGGCGAGGTTGTCGCGGCTCGCGAAGCCGTCCGTGGTGCCGAGTCCGGTGAGGAAGACGGCCACCAGCAGCACCCCGACGGCGGTGTCCCACCTGAGCTTCATCGTGCACTCCTCTTCCTCAGCGCGCGGGTCATGCGCACCCGTACGATCCGGTCCACGCTGATGGCCGCCAGCAGCAGCGCACCGGCGATGGCGTCCTGCCAGAAGGAGTCCACCTTCAGCACGGCCAGGGCGCTGCCGATGGTGGTGAGCAGCAGCGCGCCCAGCGCCGCGCCCCACACCGTGCCGGTGCCGCCGACGATGGCGACGCCACCGACCACCACCGCGCTGACCACGGTGAGTTCCCAGCCGTGGGCGTTGTCGGCGACGACGGTGCCGAAGCGGGCCAGCCACAGCGCGCCCGCGAAGCCCGAGACGGCGCCGGAGAACACGTATGCGGCCAGCACCCGCCGCCGGATCGGCACCCCGGCCAGCCGGGCGGCCTCCGGGCTGGACCCGATGGCGTACAGCTCACGTCCGCCGCGGTAGGTGCGCAGGACGTACGCGGTCCCGGCGAGCACCACGAAGGCGATCAGCGGGAGGTAGGGGATGCCCAGCACGCTGCCGCTGCCGAGGTCCAGTACGGACTGCGGCACATCGGCGGCGTTGATCTGCTCGCCTTGCGCCCACCAGTAGTCGACGCCCTGGATGATGTAGAGCATCCCGAGGGTCACCACCAGCGCGGGCACCCGTCCGAAGCTCACCAGCGCACCGCTGACGATGCCGCAGCCCGCGCCGACGAGGAGGCCGAGAGCCAGGACCGTCAGCGCCCCGTGGTCGGTGCCGGAGACGAACTTCCCGCAGGCGAAGGCGGACAGGCCCACCACGGAGCCGACCGACAGATCGATGTTGCGGGTGATGACGACGACCGACTGCCCGACCGCGAGCAGCACCAGGATGGCGGCGTTGAGCAGCAGGTCCTTGATGCCCTGGTCGTCGAGGAAGCGCGGTTCGGCGACCCAGGTGAAGAGCACCAGCAGTACGAGGGCCCCGGCGATGCTGATCTCCCGCGCGCGGAAGACGGCGTCGACGAGCGAGCGCGCCGAGCGGGCCGTCTCCGGCGCGGCGGCGGGCTGGTCGGGTTTCTCGATGGTCACGCTCACCTGCGGGTCCCTTCTGCGGTGGCGCCGTCGGCGCCGGTGCGCCCGGTGGCGTGGGGGTGCCCGCTCGCGCCCGTGTCACCGGTAGCGTCGGTGCGCCCGCTCGCGCCGTCGGCGCCGGTGCGCCCGGTCGCCGCGGCCTCACCGGCGACACCGGCGCCTTCGGCGCCACCCGTGAGCCCGGTCGCGGCGGCCATCACCGACTCCTCGGTGGCCTCGGCGCGCGGGATCTCGGCCACCAGCCGGCCCTCGTGCATCACCAGGACCCGGTCGGCCATGCCCAGCACCTCGGGCAGATCGGACGAGATCATCAGCACCGCGAGCCCGTCGGCGGCCAGCGACGACAGCAGCCGGTGCACCTCGGCCTTGGTGCCGACGTCGATCCCGCGCGTGGGCTCGTCCACGATGAGCACCGTGGGCTCGGTCGCCAGCCACTTGGCGAGCACGACCTTCTGCTGATTGCCGCCGGAGAGCACCCCGACGTGGTCGGCGAGGCTGCCGTACTTCAGCTGGAGCCGGACCGCCCAGTCGGCCGCGCGGCCGCGCTCCAGCGCCCGTTTCACCAGCCCCGCGCGGCCCAGCCGGTCCAGGCCGGTCAGCCCGATGTTCCGCTCGATGGACATCTCCATCACCAGCCCCCGCTGGCGCCGGTCCTCGGGGACGAGCGCGAGCCCGGCGTCCATGGCGGCGGTCGGCGAACCGGGCCGCAGCACCTCCCCGCCGACCCGCACCTCGCCCGCGTCCGCCCGGTCCACGCCGAAGACGGCCTGGGCGACCTCGGTGCGCCCGGCGCCGACCAGTCCGGCGAGCGCGACGATCTCACCGCGCCGCACCTCGAAGGAGACGTCCCGGAAGACGCCCTCACGGGTCAGCCGGCGCACCGCGAGCGCGGTCTCGCCGACCCGGCTGTCCTGCTTGGGGTAGAGCTCGGCCAGGTCCCGGCCGACCATGCGGCGGACCAGGGTGTCCTGGGTGAGCCCGGCCAGCGGCTCGGAGGCCACCAGCCGGCCGTCCCGCAGGGTGGTGACCCGCTGGCAGAGCTCGAAGATCTCCTCCAGGCGGTGGGAGATGAACAGCACGGCGGCGCCCTCGGCGCGCAGCGTCTCGACGACCGAGAAGAGCCGGGCGGTCTCGCTCCCGGTGAGCGCGGCTGTCGGCTCGTCCATGATCAGCACTCGGGCGTCGAAGGAGAGCGCCTTGGCGATCTCGACGATCTGCTGGTCGGCGATGGACAGGCCCCTGGCGGGCCGGTCCGGGTCGAGTTCGACGCCGAGCCGTGCCATCAGGGCGGCGGTGGAGGTCCGTACGGCCTTGTGGTCGATCCGGCCGAGGGCCCGGCGGGGCTGACGGCCCATGAAGATGTTCTCGGCGATGGACAGATCGGGGAAGAGCGTCGGCTCCTGGTAGATGACGGCGGTGCCGACGTCACGGGCGCCGGCCGGGCCGTGGAAGACCACCGGTTCGCCGTCCAGCAGCACCCGGCCGGAGTCGGGCCGGTGCACCCCGGCGAGGATCTTGATGAGCGTCGACTTGCCCGCCCCGTTCTCACCGGCCAGGGCATGGGCCTCACCGGCGAAGAGCTCGATCGAGACGTCCTGGAGGGCCCGTACGGCGCCGAAGGATTTGTTCACCCCCTCGAGGGCGAGGACCGGCACACCGGTCGAAGCAGGCTGGCTCACGGAGTCTCCTGACGCGTACGCAGGGGCAACAAATGAAATGTTTCAATGCCGGATTCCGGGAAGCTAGCCGCGCCCTATGCGGCCGTCAAGGGGGTGTGCACGGGATATGCCCACATCTCTCCAGCCCCCTTGACGCGCGCCGAGCCCCGGCCCTACGGTCCAGGCGCCTTGGGTTGAATCGTTTTCATCGATCGTTCCCATCCAGTCGTCCCTGGAGGAAGCCCATGATCAGCAGACGCCACCTGCTCGCCACCACCGCCGCCACCGGTACGGCCCTCACGGGTCTGCCCGCCCTCACCCCGTCCGCCACCGCCGCCGCCGAGGAACGCCCCGGCGCGGGGCTGCGGGTCCGGAGCACCACGGTGGAGTACGCGCCCCACCCGCTCGGCCTCGACACCGCCCGCCCCCGGCTGAGCTGGATCCTCGAATCGGACGCCCGCGACCAGCTCCAGAGCGCGTACCACATCCGGGTCGCCACCTCCCCCGACCGGCTCGGCGAGCCGGACGTCTGGGACAGCGGCAGGACGACATCGCGCCAGTCGGTCCTGGTCCCCTACGACGGCCCGGCCCTGCGCCCGCGCACCCGCTACCACTGGTCGGTGCGGGTCTGGGACGGCCACGGCCGCCCCTCCCCGTGGTCCGCCCCCGCCTGGTGGGAGACCGGGCTGCTGAACTCCGGGCAGTGGCAGGCCCGTTGGGTCGCCGCGCCCGCCGCGCTGACCGCGCCGCCGTCCCTGGAGGGTGCCTCCTGGATCTGGTTCCCCGAGGGGGATCCGGCCACCGAGGCCCCGGCGGCCACCCGGTGGTTCCGTACCACCCTCCACGCCCCGGGCACCGTCCGCCGCGCCCGGCTGGTGGTGGCGGCCGACGACGGCTTCACCGCCCGGGTGAACGGCACCGAGGTCGCCGCCCGTGAGGCGGTGGGCGTCCTCAAGGCATGGAGCCATCCGGTCACCGTCGACGTCACCGAATTCCTCGACCGGGGCGCCGCCACCCTCGCCGTCGCGGCCACCAACGCCGAGAAGGGCCCGGCGGGGCTGCTGGCCACCCTGGAGCTCACCACCGAGGACGGCACCACCCATCACCACACGGACGCCACCTGGCGCACGACCGCCGCCGAACCCCCCGCCGCCTGGGCTGACCCGGACTACGACGACAGCGGCTGGGCCTCCGCCAAGAAGCTGGCGGCCTGGGGCGGCGGGCCCTGGGGCAAGGTGCTCCCGCTCCAGTCCCCCGCCCAGCTGCGCCGCACCTTCCGGCTCACCAAGCCCGTGGCGCGCGCCCGGCTCTACTCCACGGCCCTGGGCCTCTACGAAGCCCACCTCAACGGCGTCCGCGTGGGCCGCGACCAACTCGCCCCCGGCTGGACCGACTACCGCAAACGCGTGGCATACCAGACCTACGACGTCACCGACGCCCTCCGCCGCGGGGCCAACGCCCTCGGGGTGACCCTCGCCCCCGGCTGGTACGCCGGGAACATCGCCTGGTTCGGCCAGACCCAGTACGGCGACCACCCCGCCCTGCTCGCCCAGCTGGAGGTCACGTACACCGACGGCAGCACCGAGCGCATCACCACCGACCAGCAGTGGCGCGCGGCCACCGGCCCGCTGCTCACCGCCGACCTGCTGATGGGCGAGGAGTACGACGCCCGTAAGGAGACCCCGGGCTGGACCTCACCGGGCTTCGACGACACCGGCTGGCAGCCCGCCGTCACGGCCACCGACATCACCGCCGAGGTGGTGGCCCAGACCGACGCCCCGACCCGGGTGGAACGCGAGATCAAGCCGGTCAAGGTCACCGAACCCGCGCCCGGTGTCCACCTCTTCGACCTGGGCCAGAACATGGTCGGCAGCGTCCGCCTCACGGTCTCCGGCCCGGCCGGCCACAAGGTCCGGATCCGCCACGCCGAAGTACTCAACCCGGACGGGACCGCCTACACGGCCAATCTGCGCACCGCCCGCCCCGTCGACACCTACACCCTCAAGGGCGGCGGCCGGGAGACCTACGAGCCGCGCTTCACCTTCCACGGCTTCCGCTACGTCGAGGTCACGGGCTACCCCGGAACGCCCTCCCTCGACGCGATCACCGGCCGGGTGATGCACACCGCCGCCCCGTTCACCCTGTCGTTCCACACCGACTCGGCGATGCTCAACCAGCTGCACTCCAATATCACCTGGGGGCTGCGCGGCAACTTCCTGTCCATCCCCACCGACACCCCGGCACGGGACGAACGGCTCGGCTGGACCGGCGACATCAACGTGTTCTCCAGCACCGCCGCGTACACCATGGAGTCCGCCCGCTTCCTCACCAAGTGGCTCCAGGACCTGCGCGACGGCCAGACCGACGAGGGCTCCTACCCCGATGTGGCGCCGCACCTCGGCGACGTCGGCAACGGCGTGGCGGGCTGGGGCGACGCGGGGGTGACCGTGCCCTGGAACCTCTACCAGGCGTACGGCGACACCGAGGTGCTGCGCGAGAACTGGCCGGCCATGCGGCGCTGGATCAGCTACCTGGAGCGGCACAGCACCGATCTGCTGCGGCCCGCCGAGGGCTACGGCGACTGGCTCAGCGTCGAGGCGGACACCCCCAAGGACGTCATCGCCACCGCCTACTTCGCCCACGCCACCGACCTCGTCGCCCGCACCGCACACGTCCTGGGCGAGGACCCGGCCCCGTACGAAGACCTCCTGACCCGTATCAAGGCGGCCTTCAACCGCGCGTACGTCTCCGCCGACGGCAGGATCAAGGGCGACACCCAGACCGCGTACGTACTGGCGCTCTCCATGGACCTGCTCCCGGCGAACCTCCGCACACCCGCGGCCGATCGCCTCGTCGCGCTCATCAAGGACCGCGACTGGCATCTGTCCACCGGTTTCCTCGGCACCCCGCGGCTGCTTCCGACCCTCACCGAGACCGGTCACACCGACGTCGCGTACCGCCTGCTCCACCAGCGCACGTTCCCCTCCTGGGGCTACCAGATCGACCGGGGCGCGACCACGATGTGGGAGCGCTGGGACTCGATCAAGCCGGACGGGAGCTTCCAGGACGTCGGAATGAACTCGTTCAACCACTACGCCTACGGCTCGGTCGGCGAGTGGATGTACCAGAACATCACCGGGATCGCCCCGGCCGCCCCCGGCTTCCGCGAGATCGTCATCCGGCCCCGGCCCGGTGGCGAGGTGCGCTCCGCCGAGGGCCGCTACGACTCCCTCTACGGCCCGGTCACCACCCGCTGGTCGCAGGGGACGCAGGGCGGGGGCAACGGCGGGGGCGGGGACGACGGCGGGGACTTCACCCTCACGGTGTCCATCCCCGTCAACACCACGGCCCAGATCTGGGTTCCGGCGCGCCGCGCGGCGGACGTGACCGCTTCCGGCGCCCGTCTGCTGCGCATGGCGGACGGCTGCGCGGTGTTCGCCGTGGGGTCGGGGACCCACCGCTTCTTGACGCGTGGCCGACCGCGCGGCTAGGTTTCTTGAATCGTTTCATGAAGGAGATTCATGTCTGACGTTCCAGCCGTGAAGGCGGCCCTCAAGAGCCAGGCGGTCGAGACGCCGTCATGGGCGTACGGCAACTCCGGAACCCGTTTCAAGGTCTTCGCCCAGCCCGGCGTCCCGCGCACCCCCCAGGAGAAGCTGGACGACGCCGCCCAGGTGCACGCCTTCACCGGGGTCGCCCCCACGGTCGCCCTGCACATCCCCTGGGACACGGTCGAGGACTACGGGGCGCTCGCCAAGTACGCGGAGGAACGCGGCCTGAAGCTGGGCGCCATCAACTCCAACGTCTTCCAGGACGACGACTACAAGCTGGGCTCGGTCACCCACCCCGACCCGGCGGTCCGCCGCAAGGCGCTGGGCCACCTCCTGGAGTGCGTCGACATCATGGACGCCACGGGCTCCCGCGACCTCAAGCTGTGGTTCTCCGACGGCACCAACTACCCCGGCCAGGACGACATCGCGGCCCGCCAGGACCGCCTCGCCGAGGCGCTGGGCGCGGTCTACGAGCGTCTCGGCGAGGAGCAGCGGATGCTGCTGGAGTACAAGTTCTTCGAGCCCGCCTTCTACACCACGGACGTGCCGGACTGGGGCACCGCCTACGCCCACTGCCTCAAGCTGGGCCCCAAGGCCCAGGTCTGCGTGGACACCGGCCACCACGCGCCCGGCACCAACATCGAGTTCATCGTCGCGCTGCTTTTGCGCGAGGGGAAGCTCGGCGCCTTCGACTTCAACTCCCGCTTCTACGCGGACGACGACCTGATGGTGGGCGCCGCCGATCCCTTCCAGCTCTTCCGGATCATGTACGAGGTGGTCCGGGGCGGCGGGCTGACCTCGGGCGTGGCCTTCATGCTCGACCAGTGCCACAACATCGAGCCCAAGATCCCGGCGATCATCCGCTCCGTGATGAACGTCCAGGAGGCCACGGCCAAGGCCCTCCTGGTCGACCGCGACGCCCTTGCCGTGGCCCAGCGCGAGGGCGATGTGCTCGGCGCGAACGCGGTGTTGATGGACGCGTACAACACGGACGTACGGCCGCTGCTGGCCGAGGTCCGGGAGGAGTTGGGCATCGCCCCGGACCCGATGGCGGCGTATCGGGCCTCGGGGTGGGCGGAGCGGATCGTGGCGGAGCGGGTGGGTGGGCAGCAGGCGGGGTGGGGGGCGTAGCGCCTGCGGCGGGGCTGCCCCCACCCCGCCCCTTCCCGAATCCGAGGGCAAGCCCCCGGACCCCCTCCGCACGGCCCGGGCCCCACGGGGCTCCGCCCCGGACTCCTCGGGGCCTGCGCCCTGGCCCCGCTGGGGCTCCGCCCATCGAACCCCGGGATTCCACCCCGGATCCCGGGGTCCTGCGCCGGACCTCCGGAGCCCCGCCCCGGACCTACTGGGGCTTCGCCCCTCCGACCCTGCTCCGGCCACCCCGGAGAGCCACCCCCAACCCACTCGGGCTACACCCACCGACCCGCCGAGGCCCTGCCCCGGACGCCCCGGAACTCCGCCCCGACCCCATGCCCCGGGCACCCCGGGGGCCCTGCCCCCGGCGCTCCGCCCCGGACCCGCTGGGGCTCCGCCCACCGACCTCCGATCCTGTCCCGACACCCCGAGGCTCCGCCACAGCCCCCAAGGCCCGCCCTGGGGCCCGAGGCTCGGCCCCGGGCCCTGCCGTCAGCCTCCCGGCTTCAGGGCAAGCCCCTGATCCCATCGGGCGCGCCCACGCCGGGCCCGCTTCTCGTCACCGCATTCGCTGAGACCGGTCCACACCCAGAGGAAGACATGACCGCAGAACCGCATCCCGAGGCGGGCGCGCTCCTGGAGCGCTCGCATCGCCTCGGTGCCGACCCCCGCAATACCAACTACGCGGGGGGAAACACCTCCGCCAAGGGCACCGCGACCGATCCCGTCACGGGCCAGGACGTCGAGCTGATGTGGGTCAAGGGCTCCGGTGGCGATCTGGGGACCCTCACTCACTCCGGGCTCGCCGCGCTCCGGCTGGACCGCCTTCGTGCGCTCACCGGTGTCTACCCCGGGGTGGGCCGCGAGGATGAGATGGTCGCGGCGTTCGACTACTGCCTGCACGGCAAGGGCGGGGCCGCGCCGTCCATCGACACCGCCATGCACGGCCTGGTGGACGCAGCCCATGTCGACCACCTCCACCCCGACTCCGGTATCGCCCTCGCCTGCGCGGCCGACGGCGAGGCGCTCACCAAGGAGTGTTTCGGCAACCAGGTCGTCTGGGTGCCCTGGCGCCGCCCCGGCTTCCAGCTGGGCCTGGACATCGCCGCCATCAAGAAGGCCAATCCGCAGGCCATCGGCTGCATCCTCGGCGGCCACGGCATCACCGCCTGGGGCGACACCTCCGACGCGTGCGAGGCGAACTCGCTCCGCATCATCCGCACCGCCGAGGAGTTCCTCACCACACGCGGCAAGGCGGACCCGTTCGGCCCCGTCGTCCACCCCACCCTCCCCGAGGCCGAACGCCGCGCCCGTGCCGCCGCCCTGGCCCCCGTGCTCCGGGGCCTGGCCTCCACGGACCGCCCCCAGGTGGGCCACTTCACGGACGACGACACCGTCCTGGACTTCCTCTCCCGCGCCGAACACCCCCGCCTGGCGGCCCTCGGCACCTCCTGCCCGGACCACTTCCTCCGTACGAAGGTCCGGCCCCTCGTACTGGATCTCCCCCCGGACGCGCCCCTCGACGACGCGATCACCCGTCTCAAGGAACTCCACACCGCGTACCGCACCGACTACGCGTCCTACTACGAACGCCACGCCACCCCCGACTCCCCGCCCATGCGCGGCGCGGATCCCGCCATCGTGCTGATCCCCGGCGTCGGGATGTTCAGCTACGGCAAGGACAAGCAAACGGCCCGCGTGGCAGGCGAGTTCTACGTCAACGCGATCAATGTCATGCGCGGCGCCGAAGCCGTCTCCACCTACTCCCCCATCGAGGAGTCGGAGAAGTTCCGCATCGAGTACTGGGCACTCGAAGAGGCCAAGCTCCAGCGCATGCCCAAGCCGAAGCCCCTCGCCACCCGCATCGCCCTGGTGACCGGCGCCGGGTCCGGCATCGGCAAGGCGATCGCCCACCGCCTCGTGGCCGAGGGCGCATGCGTCGTCGTCGCGGACATCAACGCGGAGTCGGCGCAGGCCGTGGCCCAGGAGCTGGGCGGCCCGGACAAGGCCACGGCCGTCGCCGCCGACGTCACCTCGGAAGAGCAGATCAAGGCGGCGTTCGATCAGGCGGTGCTGGACTTCGGCGGCGTGGACATCCTCGTCAACAACGCCGGGATCAGCATCTCCAAGCCGCTCCTCGAAACGACCACCGCCGACTGGGACCTTCAGCACACCATCATGGCGCGAGGCAGTTTCCTGGCCTCCCGTGAAGCGGCCCACGTATTCACAGCCCAGAACATGGGCGGCGACATTGTGTACATCACGTCCAAGAACGCCGTGTTCGCGGGCCCGAACAACATCGCCTACTCCGCGACCAAAGCCGACCAGGCCCACCAAGTCCGCCTCCTGGCGGCCGAATTGGGCGAGCACGGCATCCGCGTCAACGGCGTGAACCCCGACGGCGTCGTCCAAGGCTCCGGCATCTTCGCGGGCGGCTGGGGCGCACAGCGCGCGGCCGTGTACGGCGTCCCCGAGGAGAAGCTGGGCGAGTTCTACGCCCAACGCACCCTGCTCAAGCGCGAGGTACTCCCGTCCCACGTGGCGAACGCGGTCTTCGCCCTCGTCGGCGGCGACCTGACCCACACCACGGGTCTGCACATCCCGGTCGACGCCGGTGTCGCGGCGGCGTTCCTGCGCTGAGACGTGCATAGGGGGCCGGGGTCCCCCGGAGGCCCCGGCCCCCGCCCCGTACGAACCACAGCAACCATCACCGCACCCCACCACCCACCACGAGGTCCACGTGCCCACGACAGAACACCGCTTCGCCGCCGTAGACCTCGGCGCCTCCAGCGGCCGCGTCATCGTCGGGGAGGTCGCCCCCGAACGGCTGACCCTCCACGAGGCGCACCGCTTCCCCAACCAGCCGACCCGCGTCCTGGGCACGCTGCACTGGGACATCCTGTCGCTCTACCAGGGCGTCCTGAACGGCCTCAAGGCAGCTGCCGTGCACACAGGCGACACCCTCACCAGCATCGGCATCGACACCTGGGCCGTGGACTACGGCCTGCTCGCCGCCGACGGCACCCTGCTCGCCAACCCCGTCCACTACCGCGACACCCGCACCACCGGCGCCGCCGAAAAGGTCGCGGCCGCGCTCCCGCCCCCAGCCCTCTACGCCGCCACCGGCATCCAGCACCTCCCCTTCAACACCATCTACCAGCTCATCGCGGCGCAAGGCACCCCCGCCCTCACCGCCGCCCACCGCCTCCTCCTCATCCCCGACCTCATCTCGTACTGGCTGACCGGCGAGCCCGGCACCGAGCTGACCAACGCCTCCACCACCCAGCTGATCGACCCCCGCACCCGCGACTGGGCCACTCCGGTGGCCAAGGCGCTGGGCATCGACCTGTCGCTCTTCCCTCCCCTGCGCCACCCGGGCGACCCCGCCGGAACCCTGCGCCAGGACGTTCTCACCGAGACGGGCCTCGCCCACCCCCTCCCCGTCACCGCCGTCGGCTCGCACGACACCGCGTCCGCCGTCGTCGGCGTACCGGCCACCACGCCCGACTTCGCGTACATCGCCACCGGCACCTGGTCCCTCGCGGGACTCGAACTGGACGCGCCGGTGCTCACGGAGGAGAGCCGCGCGGCCAACTTCACCAATGAGCTGGGCGTGGACGGCACGGTCCGCTATCTGCGCAACATCATGGGCCTGTGGATGCTCCAGGAGTGCGTCCGCACCTGGAACACCGAAGGCACGCCCCCAGGCACCACAGACCTCACCGCCCTGCTCCAAGCCGCGGCCCGAGCCACCCCCCTCCGCTCAGTCGTGGACGCCGGCGACCCCGCCTTCATCGCCCCCCACCACATGCCCGACCGCATCGCCGACGCCTGCCGCCGCACCGGCCAGCCCGTCCCCCGCACCCCCGCCGAGACCACCCGCTGCGTCCTGGACTCCCTCGCCCTGGCGCACCGCCGCGCGATCGAGGACGCCACCCGGCTGTCCGGCCGTACGGTCAGCGCCGTGCACATCGTCGGCGGCGGTGTGCACAACACGCTGTTGTGCCAGCTCACCGCCGACGCCTGCGGCCTCCCCGTGATCGCGGGCCCGGCCGAGGCGGCGGCCCTCGGAAACGTACTGGTCCAGGCGCGGACGGCCGGAGTGATCACCGGTGGCCTGCCCGAGTTGCGCGCCCTGCTTCACAGCACCCAGCCACTGAGGCAGTATGAGCCCACAGGTGATCATTCGGCGTGGGCCCGGGCAGCCGCCCGGCTCGGGGACGCACAGGTCACAGAGGCCGCCAACGGCCAGGCTAGGGCCGCCACCGGCCAGGGCGACGAGGAGGAACCGTGCGCGTAGCGCTCTTCATCACCTGCGTCAACGACACCCTCTATCCGCGTACCGGCCAAGCCGTGGTCACGCTCCTCGAGCGGCTCGGCGTGGAAGTCGGCTTCCCGGAGGCGCAGAGCTGCTGCGGGCAGCCGCAGTTCAACACCGGCTACCGGCATGAGACCGAACCGCTGATGCGCCGCTACGCCACGGCGTTCCGCGACTACGAATACGTGGTGACGCCCTCGGGGTCATGCGCGGCGATGGTGCGGGACAACTACCCCCGGATGGGCGCGAAGGCCGCCGCCGAGGGGCGTGGACAGGAGCTCGCGGACGTGGCGGCCGAGGCGGTCCCCAAGACGTACGAACTCACCGAATTCCTCACGGACGTCCTGAAGGTCACGGATGTCGGCGCGTACTACCCGCACACCGTGACCTACCACCCCACCTGCCACGGCCTGCGGATGCTGAAGCTCGGCGACCGCCCGCGCTCGCTCCTGGCCGCCGTGAAGGGGCTGAACCTGGTGGAACTGCCGGGGGCCGAGGAGTGCTGTGGCTTCGGCGGTACGTTCGCCGTCAAGAACGCGGCGGTCTCGGCGGCCATGGGGGCGGACAAGGCCCGCAACATCACCGCGACCGGCGCCGAGGCCGTGTGCACCCTCGACAACTCCTGCCAACTGCACATCGGCGGCACACTCGCCCGCCAGGGCTCCACGGTCCGCCCCGTCCACCTCGCCGAGATCCTGGCCAGCACGGAAGGAGACGTCTGGTGAGCGGAACCCACCAGGCCACCTATCTGGGGATGCCCGCCTTCCCCCAGGCGGCCGACGCCTCGACCCGGAACACCCAGCTGCGTGCCAACCTCCGCCACGCCACCCACACCATCCGCGCCAAGCGCGCCACGGCCGTGGCCGAACTGGACGACTGGTCGCGGCTGCGCGCCGCGGGCGCGGCCATCAAGGACCGTACGCTGCGCCATCTCGACCAGTATCTGGAGCAGTTGGAGAGCGCGGTCACGGCGGCCGGCGGCCAGGTCCACTGGGCGGCGGACGCGGACGAGGCGAACCGGATCGTCACCGAGCTGGTGCGGGCCACGGGCGAACGCGAGGTCGTCAAGGTCAAGTCGATGGCCACGCAGGAGATCGGCCTGAACGGCGCGCTCGCCACGGCCGGGATCACCGCGTACGAGACCGATCTCGCCGAGCTGATCGTGCAGCTCGGCGACGACCTCCCGTCGCACATCCTGGTCCCGGCGATCCACCGCAACCGGGGCGAGATCCGGGACATCTTCACCGAGAAGATGTCGCAGTGGGGCCGCCCGGCCCCGGACGGGCTGACCGACGCGCCCGCCGACCTCGCCGAGGCCGCGCGGCTCCACCTCCGCGAGAAGTTCCTGAACGCCAAGGTGGGGATCTCCGGCGCCAACTTCATGGTCGCGGAGACCGGCACGCTCGTGGTCGTGGAGTCCGAGGGCAACGGCCGGATGTGCCTGACCCTCCCCGAGACGCTGATCTCCGTCGTCGGCATCGAGAAGGTGGTCCCCACCTTCCAGGACCTGGAGGTCTTCCTCCAGCTCCTGCCGCGCTCCTCGACCGCCGAGCGGATGAACCCGTACACCTCCACCTGGACCGGCACCACGGACGCCGACGGTCCGCGCGCCTTCCACCTCGTCCTGCTCGACAACGGCCGCACCGACACCCTCGCCGACACCGTGGGCCGGCAGGCGCTGCGCTGCATCCGCTGCTCGGCGTGTCTCAATGTGTGCCCGGTGTACGAGCGGGCGGGCGGCCATGCGTACGGATCGGCGTACCCGGGCCCGATCGGCGCGATCCTCACCCCCCAACTGCGCGGCACCCAGAGCGAACTGGACGCCTCGCTCCCGTACGCCTCGTCCCTGTGCGGGGCGTGCTACGAGGTGTGCCCGGTCGCCATCGACATCCCGGAGATCCTGGTCCATCTGCGCGAGCGGGTGGTCGAGGGCGGGCCCGCCTCCGTCCGTGGCACCCGTACGGTCGTCAAGCCCGCCAAGGGCCACGCCGCCGAGCGCGCCGCGATGCGCGCCGCCCGCTGGGCCCTGGACCACCCCCGGCTGCTGCGCACCGGCCAGCGGCTGGCCTCCCGCACCCGCCGCTTCCATCCGCGGCGGCTGCCCGGTCCGGGGCGGGCGTGGAGCGATACGCGGGAGCTGCCGAAGGTGCCGGAGGAGTCGTTCCGCGACTGGTGGCAACGCACCCGGGGCGGGAGCGGCACCGGGAGCGGCACGGAGGGAAGGAAGAACACCACATGACCCCGCGAGACCCCGGCTCCCGGAACCCCGGCGCGCGCCAACCCGCCGCCCAAAGCCCCGCCGTCCAGAACCCAGGCGCCCAAAGTCCCGCCGCCCAGGGCCCGGACTCGCGCGCCCTGGTCATGGCCCGCATCCGCCGCGCCCTGGCCGATGTGCCGCGCGCCGAGACGCCCGGCGAGGTGCCGGTCGAGCGCACCTACCACCGCGTCCACGGCGACCGCACCGCCGCGCAGACCGCGGACCTCCTCGCGGAGAACCTGGCCGACTACCGCGCGATCGTCCACCGCGCCGACACCCCGTCGTCCCCCGACGCCCCGTCGTCCCTCCCGGCCCTGATCGCCCGCCTCCTCGCCGACCGCGGCGCGACCAGCGTGGCCGTACCCCCGGGCCTCCCCGGCTCATGGCTGTCCGCCGTCCCCGACGCGGTGCGCCGGGTTCCGGACACGGCGGAGCTGACCCCGCACGACCTGGACGCGGTCTCCAGCGTGGTGACGGGCTGTGCGGTGGCCATCGCCGAGACCGGCACCGTGGTCCTCGACGCCGGTCCCGACCAGGGCCGTCGCCGCATCACCCTGGTGCCCGATCACCACATCTGCGTGATCCGCGTCACCGACCAGGTCGTGAGCTCCGTCCCCGAGGCGCTCGAACGCCTCGACCCGGCCCGCCCGTTGACCTGGATCTCGGGACCGTCCGCGACCAGCGACATCGAACTCGACCGCGTCGAAGGCGTCCATGGCCCCCGTACCCTCGAAGTGATCCTCACCGGGCCGGAATCCGCTGGTCAGAGCTGATGCAATGCCAGGGGAGCCCGGGGGGCATACTCCTGCCGTGGTGGGGCATATGCCATGGGGACATAGAGGGGAACACCTGCGCGGGGGATGCGGTCTTCCTCACATACCGCCGGTAACACCGCTGTTGGGCGGTTTACGCCGATGCCATTGTCGGTAGGGGCCTCTACTCTTGTGGTCATGCGTCCGACTCCTACTCACCAACCTGCCTTACTGACCAGCCCCGCCACCGACCAGGCCAACGAGGCGATACGCGTCTTTCTGCGGGCCCGGGCAGGCCGGGCACTGCGGCCCTCCGAGCGGGCCGAGTACAGCCGGTTGCTGAAGGTCTACACACGGGCGTTGCGCGGCGAGGTGGAAAAGGCCGCCTGAGCGGCACGGGGGCGATGCGCGCAACGGCCCGCGCCACCCACGAAGGTGACATCGGCCGACCACAGGTGAACATCGGGGGGACGCCATGCGGGCCGTGGGGAAGGTCGTCTTAGGAGCGCTGACAGTGGGGCTCCTGGGGGTCGCCGGCTACGGCGGATACAACCTCTACTCGGGCGTGACCGGCGGCGACACCACCGCGGCCCATGACGGTCCGGTGACCGGTGACGAGGCCCGGCGGACCGCGCGGGAGTTCCTGGACGCGTGGGCGGACGGCAATGACATGCTCGCCGCCGGGCTCACCAACGACGCCGAGTCGGCCATCGGCGCCCTCAGCGGCTATCGCGACGACGGGCATGTGAAGAAGGTGACGACCACCCCGGGCACGGCGCGGGGCACCACGGTCCCGTTCACCGTCAAGGCCGAAGTGGTCTTCGGCAAGGCCCGGTCCAGCTGGACCTACACCTCACGGCTGACCGTGGTGCGCGGCCGGACGACCAAGAAGCCGCTGGTCGACTGGAGGCCCTCGGTCCTCCACCCCAAGCTGGGCGCCGATGGGTCCGTACGGACGGATCTGGCGGACAATCCGCCGGTCCGGGTGCTGGACAGGGACGGCAAGGAGCTGCGGCAGGGCCGCTATCCCTCGCTCGATCCGGTGCTGATCGCGCTGCGCGCGAGATACGGCGCGGACGCGGGCGGAAAGGCCCGGGTGGAGGTCTCGGCGGTCAAGCCCGACGGGACCGCCGGGGCCACGCTCCATGTGGTGACGAAGGGCACCCCGGGCACGCTGCGCACGACGCTCGACGCCGGGGTGCAGAAGAGCGCTGAGAAGGCGGTGGCCGCGCGCGACGGTGCCTCCGTGGTGGCGCTCAAGCCCAGCACCGGGGAGATCCTGGCGGTGGCCAACTCCGACCGGGCCGAGTTCAACGCCGCGTTGCAAGGGCAGACGGCGCCGGGGTCCACGTTCAAGATAGTCACCGCGGCCACGCTGCTGGAGGCGGGCAAGGTCAGCCCGAGCCGCCCGGTGCCGTGTCCGAAGACGGCGGCGTACGCACAGGGCATGTTGTTCCACAACGTGGAGGACAGCGAGAACCCCGCCGCCACCTTCGCCCAGGACTTCGCGGCGTCCTGCAACACCGCGTTCGTATCCCTCGCCGGAGCGGTGCCCGACGGCGCGCTGGCCCAGGAGGCGCGGACCGTGTTCGGGCTCGGGCTGAACTGGCGGGTGGGGGTCACCACCTTCGACGGCGAGGTGCCGGGCGGAAGCGGCGACGACAAGGCCGCGGCCATGATCGGCCAGGGCACCGTCCAGATGAATCCGCTCACCATCGCCTCGGTCACGGCCACCGCCCGGACGGGCACCTTCAGGCAGCCCGTCCTCGTACCGCGCTCCGTCGACCACCGGGAGATCGCCACCAGCGACCGCGGCCTCAGCCCGGCCACCGTCGCGCAGCTGAAGGCCATGATGCGGCTGACCGCGACCAGCGGCACCGCCGCCCGGGCCATGTCCGGGCTCACCGGCGACATCGGCGCCAAGACGGGTTCGGCCGAGATCGACGGCCAGCCCGAGACCAACGCCTGGTTCACCGCCTACCGGAACGATGTGGCGGCCGCCGCCGTGGTCACCGGCGGTGGGCACGGCGGGGATGCCGCCGGGCCCGTCGTCCGCGCGGTGCTCGACGCGGGCTGAGCCTTCCGCACAGCTCTCCACGTCCGCCGTCCCCAGCTGCCCCGACGCTTCGTACAAGGGTTGGTCGAAGGGGTTGTCTATGGTCTGGCCCACACTCTAGCCTGGCGCGGCACCCGCGATACAGCAGCACCTGCCCGCGCAGAGGGGATTTTGGCGTGAAGCGCACGTCCCGCGATATACGCACCGCCAACCGCTACGGGGTGCTGCGCCATATCGTGGCCCAATCCCCCGTCTCCCGGCAGGAGGTGGCCGCCGCCACCGAGCTGAGCCTGGCCACCGTGGCGAATCTCGTCGGGGAGCTGCTCGACCTCGGGATGCTGGTCGAGGTCGGCTACGAGGACTCCGACGGCGGCCGGCCGCGCGGACTGGTAGCGGTCAACGCGATGGGCGGCGCGCTGATCGGCGTGGACGTGGCGGAGACGTACATCCATGTCGAACTGTTCGACCTGGCGCTGACCGTCCTGGCCCGCGCGGACGAGGAGTTGCGCCCGGAGGAGAACGACCCGGCCCAGGTGGTGGCGCATATCGCCGCCGCCGTGTCCTCGGTGGTCGAGCAGGCGGAGGTGGCCGCGGACCGGGTGCTGGGCGTCGGCGTCAGCATGCCGGGCCAGGTGGACCGCGAGGGCGGGGTCTCGGTCTTCGCCCCCAACTGGGACTGGCATGACGTCCCGCTGCTGCGGCTGCTGGCCGAGCACATCCCCTACCCCCTCCACCTCGACAATCCGCTGCGCGCCTGCACGGTGGCCGAGCAGTGGTTCGGCGCGGCGCGTGGGCGGAACGACGCCGTGGTGGTCAACCTCGGTACGGGCGTGGGGGCCGGGCTGGCGCTCGGCGGCACCCTGCACCGCGGGGTCAGCAACAGCGCCGGGGAGTGGGGGCACACCACCCTCATCCTGGACGGACGACAGTGCCACTGCGGCAACCAGGGCTGTGTGGAGACCTATGTCGGCGCCCCCGGCATCATGCGGAACCTGCGCGAGCTGAGCCCGGACAGCCCGCTGCTGCACCCGGACGACCAGACGGCCACCATCGAGGCCATCGGCCGGGGCCTCGCGGAGGGCGATCCGGTGGCCGCGAAGGTCGTGCACACCACCGCGCGCTATCTCGGCGCCGCGCTCGCCGATCTGATCAATCTGCTCAACCCGGAGGTGATCGTGCTCAGCAGCTGGGTGGCGGCCGCCCTCGGTGAGCCGCTGCTCACCGAGGTGCGCGAGGCGGTGGCGGTGCGCGCGCTGCGCCGCCCGCTGGCGAACACCGAGATCGTGCTGTGCCCGATCCCGTCCAACCCCGTGAGCCTCGGCGCGGCGACCTTCGCCCTGGAGGGCTCGCTCGCGTCGGTGGGCCTGAAGAACCGCCGCACCACACCGAGGAACCGCGGCACGGTCTGAGGAGCGGCGGCACGGTCTGAGGGACCGCGACGCGGCTTTCGCCCCCCTTTCGTTCGACGCCTCGAACCGCCCGGCACCACCCTGACGTGCCGTCACCACCCTTACCGCTCCCACTTCGTCCAACCCCTTGCCGAAGTCTTCGTCTATGGCTAACGTCCCGCTGCACCAAGGAACGTGACGGAACCTGGCGGCGACGGAGACGAGGACGTCATATGTCGAACATCAGCAGAGGCAGGGACTGGGACCGCCGCGGCGTGCTGCGCGCGATGGGCGGGGTGGCGGCCCTCGGCGGACTCGCCGCCTGCGGTTCGAACACCGGCCGCTCGGGCGGCGGCGGTGGGTCGATCAAGCAGATGTACCACGCCTACGGGGAGCAGGGCACCCAGCAGGCCGCGAAGAAGTTCGCCGACGCCTACGGCAAGGCCAAGGTCACCATCGAATGGGTGCCGGGCGAATACGAGTCGAAACTGGCGACCACCCTGCTGGGATCCGGGGCACCGGATGTCTTCGAATACCACCCCGATCTCCAGCTGGTGCGCTCCCGGCAGATCGTCCCCCTCGACGACATCATCGCCGATGTCAAGGACGACTTCCTGCCGGAGGACATCACCGCGAATTCCGTGGACGGGAAGATCTACGGCATCCGCATGATCGACGATCCGCAGTTCTTCTTCTACCGCAAGTCCCTCTTCGAGAAGGCCGGGGTCAAGCCTCCGGCCACCTTCGACGAGCTGATCGACGCCGCGCACAAACTCACCAGCGGAAAGGTCAAGGGTCTCTACATCGGCCAGAACCTCAAGACCATCAGCAAACCGCTGGTGTGGTCGACCGGTCCGCACTATCTGGACGCGGACCACAGAATCGCCTACCACACCGACCATCTCGTGGAGACCCTCACCAAGGCGCGGGAGCTCTACAAGAGCAAGTCACTGCTCCTGGGCGCCCCCACCGAAGTCTGGGACCCGGCCAGTTTCCTCCAGGGCCTGTGCGCCATCCAGTGGTGCGGCATATGGGCGATACCGGCGATCCAGAAGGCGTTCGGCGACGACTTCGGCATCTTTCCCTTCCCCAAGTCCGGCGCCAAGGGGCGTCAGGTGGTCTACAACGGCGGCTGGTCCACCTATGTGTCCGCCAAGGCCAAGGACGTGGACGCGGCCAAGGAATTCGTCAAGTGGCTGTGGATCGACCAGAAGAAGTACCAGCAGGAATGGGCGCTGGACTACGGATTCCACATTCCGGCGCGCAAGAGCATCGCCGCCGGGGCGGACAAGCTCAAGAGCGGGGTGGCGGCCGAGGCGGTCGAGCTGTTCAACACCCACGGCGTCTTCGACGATCCGTACTGGACCGAGGGGATGTTCAACATCCTGCTCGACGCGGTGGTCAATTCGGTGCGCGACAACAAGAGTCCCGAAGCCGAACTCGACAGCGCCGACAAGAAGATCGAGCGCGCGCTGAAGAAGCTCGGATAGGCCGGCGACCGGACCCGTCATGGCGACCACCACACCCACCCCCAGCGCCGCCAAGGGCCCAGCGCCCCGAGGAGCGGCCCCCGTCCGACGACGGCCACGGGGACTCGGCGGCTCCCGCGGCCGCGCCCTCAACTTCTGGCTCTTCACCGGCCCGTTCCTGATCGGGCTGATCGTCTTCGTCTATGTGCCGATCGGCTGGAGCCTCTGGCTGAGCCTGCACAACGCCCAGGGCACCGTCACCCCCACCGAGTTCGTCGGCCTCGGCAACTACGCCGATATGCTCGGCGACGGCGATTTCGTGGACAGCCTCGTGAACTTCACGATCTTCGCCGCGATCATCGTGCCGATCACCTACGCCCTCTCCCTCACCCTCGCACTGCTGGTCCACCGCATCCGCTTCATGAAGGCGTTCTTCCGGTCGGTCTTCTTCCTCCCCACCGCGTGCAGCTTCGTCGTGGCCTCGCTGGTGTGGAAGATGTCGCTGTTCAACGGCTTGCGCTACGGGATGATGAACACCGTGCTCGGCTGGTTCGGCATCGACTCCATCGCCTGGCTCGCCTCCCCGCACCCACCCTGGTACTGGCTGGTGATCTGCTCCGCCCGGCTGTGGCTGCAATGCGGCTTCTACATGATCCTCTTCCTGGCGGCGCTCCAGAACATCCCGCGTGAGCTGTACGAGGCGGCGGCCGTGGACGGCGCGAAGCCGGGCTGGCAGACGTTCCGCCACATCACCCTGCCGCAGCTGCGCGCCACCTCGGTCGCGGTCGTCCTGCTGCTGCTCATCGCGGCGTACCAGGCGTTCGACGAGTTCTACAACATCCTCGACGAGGGCCGGGCCACCTGGGGCCGGCCGCCCCTGGTCGACCTCTATCTCCAGGCCCTCGGCGCCAACCAGGACTACGGCCACGCCAGCGCGGGCGCCCTGATCCTCGCCCTGCTGATCGCCCTGGTGACCCTGGCCCAGGGCCGGTTCCTCGGCTTCGGAAGGGGTGATGAGAAGTGACCGCCACGACACCCGGGCCCGCGGGGGCCCGCAAGCGCACCCCGCGCTCGGTCATGGGCAGCACCGGGCTGTATCTCGCCCTCGGCGTGGCGACGGTGCTGTTCCTGGTGCCCTTCTATCTGATCGTCCGCAACGCCCTGTCCACCGACGCGGACATCACCGGCGAGAGCTGGCGGTTCTTCCCCACCGACCTCCAGTGGGGGAACGTCAAGGAGCTGTTCGACGACCCCTCGGTGCCGTTCGCGAAGGCCCTGTGGAACTCCACGGTGGTGGCCGTGCTGCACACCCTGGGCACCCTGCTGGTCTGCTCCCTGGCCGGATACGGCCTGGCCCGCATCCCGTACGCCCACGCGAACAAGGTGCTGTACGCGGTGCTGTTCACCCTGATGGTCCCGGCGGCCGTGACCTTCGTACCGAGCTATGTGCTGGTGTCCTCGCTCGGCTGGGTCTCCTCGCTGCGCGGTCTGATCATCCCGGGGCTGTTCAGCGGATTCACCGCGTTCCTCTTCCGCCAGTACTTCCTCGGCTTCCCCAAGGAGCTGGAGGAGGCGGCCCGGGTGGACGGGCTCGGCTACTGGGGCGCGTACTGGCGCGTCGTGGTGCCGAATTCGCTCAACTTCTTCGCCGCGATCTCGGTCATCACCTTCATCAGCGGCTGGAACGCCTTCCTGTGGCCCCTGGTCATCGGCCAGGATCAGAGCTCGTGGACCGTGCAGGTCGCGCTGTCCTCCTATATGACCGCACAGACCATCAACATCCACCTGATCTTCATGGCAACGGCCGTATCGATCCTGCCACTTGTCCTGGTCTTCGTGTTCCTCCAGCGCTGGCTGGTGCAGGGTGTGGCACAGACCGGTATCAAGGGCTGACCGAGGAGAACGATGAGCTCCACGCAGCACACGCCACTCCCCTACTACGAGGACGTCTCCCCCGGCGCGGGAGCGCTGCCGCCCCGCCCCTGGACCCCGTCCTCCGACGCCGCGCGGCTGAGCCTGAACGGGACGTGGTCGTTCCGGCTGTCGCCGACCGCCACCGCCGAGGACGACTCCTTCGCCCGCCCGGGCTACGACGCCCGCGGCTGGGACCAGCTCCCGGTGCCCGGCCACTGGGTGCTGCACGGCCACGGGGCACCGATCTACACCAATGTGCGCTACCCGTTCCCGGTGGATCCGCCGCGCGTGCCCGACGAGAACCCGACCGGCGACCATCTGCGCGTCTTCGACCTCCCCGGCGACTGGCCGGCCGGCGGGGACGCGGTCCTGCGCTTCGAGGGCGTCGAGTCCTGCGCCCGGGTCTGGCTCAATGGCGAGGAGCTGGGCACCTTCAAGGGCAGCCGGCTGCCGCACGAGTTCGCGGTCGGCGGCCTGCTCCAGCCGTCGGGCAACGTGCTGGCCGTACGCGTCCACCAGTGGTCCTCCGGAAGCTATCTCGAGGACCAGGACCAGTGGTGGCTGCCCGGGATCTTCCGTGAGGTGACGCTGGAGCACCGCCCCGAGGGCGCGCTCGACGACTACTTCGTCCACGCCAGTTACGACCACACCACCGGCGCGGGCACACTGCGGATCGACTCCGACCCCGGCGGCCGGGTCACCGTGCCCGAGCTGGGTCTCGACCTGGCCACCGGGGAGAGCGCCACCGTCCCCGTCGAGCCGTGGACGGCGGAGACGCCCCGGCTGTACGAGGCGCGGCTGACCACCGTGGGCGAGAGCGTCTCGCTGCGGGTGGGCTTCCGTACCGTGGTGGTCGAGGACGGGCTGCTCAAGGTCAACGGGCGGCGGGTGCTCTTCCGCGGCGTCAACCGGCATGAGTTCCACCCCGAGAACGGGCGGGCGGTGGACCTCGCGACCATGCGCCGCGATCTGGTGCTGATGAAGCGACACAACATCAACGCCGTGCGCACCAGCCACTATCCGCCGCATCCGGCCTTCCTCGGGCTCTGCGACGAGCTGGGGCTGTGGGTCATCGACGAATGCGATCTGGAGACCCATGGCTTCGTCGACCTGGACTGGCGGAACAACCCGGTGGACGACGACCGCTGGACCCCGGCGCTGCTCGACCGCGCCGAGCGGATGGTCGAGCGCGACAAGAACCACCCGTCGGTGGTGATGTGGTCGCTGGGCAACGAGTGCGGCACCGGGCGCGGGCTGTCCGCCATGGCCGACTGGATCCGCGAGCGCGACCCGTCCCGGGTGATCCACTACGAGGGCGATCTGTCCTGCGCCGACACGGACATCTACTCGCGGATGTACGCACCGCACGAGGAGGTCGACCAGATCGGCCGGCGCACCGAGCCGCCGTGGGGCGATCCGGAGCTGGACGCGAAGCGCCGGGCGCTGCCGTTCATCGAGTGCGAGTACGCGCACGCCATGGGCAACGGTCCCGGCGGGCTGAGCGAGTACCAGCGGCTGTTCCAGGAGCATGAGCGCTGCCAGGGCGGTTTCGTCTGGGAGTGGATTGACCACGGCTTCACCCGGCGCGCCCCCGACGGCCGCTTCTACTACGTGTACGGCGGGGACTTCGGCGAGGAGCTGCACGACGGGAACTTCGTATGCGACGGGCTGGTCTTCCCCGACCGCACCCCCTCCCCCGGCCTGATCGAGTACAAGAAGGTCATCGAGCCGGTGCGGATCGAGGGCGACGGGGCCGACGGCACGGTCCGGATCACCAATGGCCATGACTTCGCGGATCTGTCCCATCTCGTCTTCTCCTGGACCTATGAGGCCGAGGGCGAGGCGATCGGCTCGGGTGAGCTGGTGGCGCCGCCGCTGCCCCCGGGCGAGTCCGCCGTACTGAAGCTCCCGGCGCCGCCCGAGGCCGAGGCGGGAGCGGAGACCTGGTGGACGGTCGAGGCGCGGCTCGCGGCCGCGACGGCGTGGGCCGAGGCGGGCCATCCGGTGGCCTGGGCCCAGCTCCCCGCCGCCACACGGGCCCGCACGCTCGCCTCGGGTGCGGCGCCGCGCCGCGACGGCGGCCGGATCGTGCTCGGCCCCGGCGTCTTCGACGCGGCCACCGGCGCCCTGACCTCGCTCGGCGGGCTCCGCCTCACCGAACCGCCCCGGCTGGACATCTGGCGCGCGCCCACCGACAACGACAACGGCGCGTCCTGGCAGCCGGACGAGCGCTGGGGCCTGATCTGGCGCCGGTTCGGACTGCACCGGATGCGGCACCGGACCGACGCGGTGGAGACGGAGCCGGACGGTGCGCTGACCGTCCGTACCCGCGTCGCGCCCGCCGCCGTGGACATCGGCCTGGAGACGGTCTACCGCTGGACCGCCGACGGGGACGGACGGCTGAGCCTGGCCGTCTCCGTCACCCCGCTGGGCGAGTGGACCTTCCCGCTGCCGCGCCTGGGCCTGCGGCTCGGGGTCCCGGCCGCGCTGGGCGACGCCGAGTGGTTCGGCGGCGGCCCCGGCGAGGCGTACCCGGACACCCGCGCCGCCGCGCGCGTGGGGCGGTGGGCGCTGTCGGTGGACGAGCTCCAGACGCCGTACGTCCGCCCGCAGGAGAACGGCGCCCGGATCGACGTCCGCTGGGTGCGGCTCACCGCGCCGGACGGATCGGGGGTGCGGATCGAGGGCGAGCCGGCGTTCTGGTTCACCGCGCGCCGCTGGACCACCGAGCAGCTCGACGCGGCCGAGCACACACCGGATCTCGAGCCGTCGAACGAGACGGTGTGGGTGAACCTGGACCACGGACAGCAGGGCATCGGCAGCCAGTCCTGCGGTCCGGGGGTGCTGGACGAGCACCGGCTGGACGCGGCCCCGGCCGAGTTCTCCTTCACGTTCACACGGCTGGAATGACCGGCGTCAGGCGTCAGGTGTCCAGGACGCGGTGCAGGAACTGCTGGGTGCGGGCCTCGGCCGGGCTGCCGAAGACCCGCTGGGGCGTGCCCTGTTCGAGTACGACACCGCCGTCCATGAAGACCACGCGGTCGGCGGTGTCGCGGGCGAACCGCATCTCGTGAGTGACGACCACCATGGTCATGCCCTCGTCGGCCAGGGACCGCATCACCCCGGTGACCTCGCCCACCAGCTCCGGGTCGAGGGCCGAGGTGGGTTCGTCGAAGAACATGATGGCGGGGTCCATGGCCAGCGCGCGGGCGATCGCCACCCGCTGTTGCTGGCCACCGGACAGCTGGGCCGGGTAGGCGTCCGCCTTGTCGGCCAGCCCGACCCGGGCCAGCGCCTCCCGGCCGCGCTCGTCGGCCTCCTTGCGGCTGGTCTTCCGCACCTTGCGCAGCGCGAGGGTCACATTGCCCAGCGCCGTGCGGTGCGGGAAGAGGTTGAACTGCTGGAAGACCATGCCGACGTGGCCGAAGATCTCGGGTGCGCGCCTGCGGTCGTGCAGAGGCACACCGTTGACCCAGACCTCTCCGCGGTCGGCGCGTTCCAGGTCGCACATGATGCGCAGCAGAGTGCTCTTGCCGGAGCCGCTGGCTCCGATGAGCACCACGACCTCGCCCGCACCGACGTCGATGTCGACGCCCTTGAGGACCTCCAGATCGCCGAAGCGCTTGTGCACGCCTGACAGGGCGACTTGGGCGGTGGTGGCGGGGGTCCGCTCCATGGGGGACTTGGTGATCATCAGGCGGTCACGGCCTTTCTCTCCATGCGCCGGACGACGACCGACAGCGGGGAACAGATGACGAAGTACAGGACGGCGATGGCCAGGTACGCCATGCCCGGGTGGCCGTCCCGGTCCACGATGGCCTGGCCCTCGCGGAGGAGTTCGGCGTAGCCGATGACGACGGCGATCGAGGTGTCCTTGACGAGCGAGAGGTACTGCCCCACCAGCGGGGGCAGCACGATGGCCCGGGTCTGGGGCAGGATGACCGACCCGAAGGTCTGGACGCGGGTCAGGCCCAGGACCCGCGCCGCCTCCCACTGGCCGCGCGGGACGGCCTCGATGCCGGAGCGGAAGATCTCCGCGACGTAGGCGCCCTGGAAGAGGGTGAGCGCGAGAAGGGCGGCGCCGAAGACGGAGATGTTCCCGATGCCCAGGTAGGCGGCGCCGAAGTAGATGAAGAGCATCTGCACCAGCAGCGGGGTGCCCCGGAAGACCTCCAGGTAGCAGCGGGCGAGCTGGGCCAGGACCGGGATGCGGCTGGTGCGGATCGCCGCGATGACCAGGCCGAGCAGGGTGCAGGCGACGATGGCCGCGACGGAGAGCTCGACGGTGGACCACAGCCCGGAGCCGTACAGATCCCGGTTGGACCACAGGACGGACCAGTCCATCACGCCTCCTTGCGGATCAGGACGAGGCGGCGGACCGCGGTCCGCAGGCCTGCCAGGACCGACTGACGGGCGCGGACCGGGCGCAGCGGCGGCTTGAAGGCCGCGCGGCCGATCAGCTCGGCCACCAGCACGACCAGGTTGGTGAGCACCAGGTAGAGCACGGCGGCGATGCCGAACACCTGGATGGTGAGCAGATTGCGGGCGTTGATCACCATGGCGGTGCCGGTGAGTTCGGGCACGGAGATGGCCGACAGCAGCGACGAGCCCAGGATGATCTGGACGAGCTGGTTGATCACGGCCGGATAGACGTTGCGCAGCGCCTGCGGGAGCACGACGTGCAGGAAGGTCCGGAAGGGGCTGAGCGCCAGCACGCGGGAGGCCTCGCTCTGGCCGCGCGGGACGGCCTGGATGCCGGCCCGGAAGATCTCGGTGAGGTACGCGCCGACGTTGACGCCGAGCGCCGCGATGCCCGCCTGTACGGGGCTGAGCCGCAGCCCGGCCGAGGGCAGGGCGAAGTAGGCGACGAACATCTGGAGCAGCACCGGGGTGTTGCGGATGACCTCGACGTACACAGCGGCCGGGGCACGGACGAGGGCGTGGCGCGACCGGCGGGCCAGGGCGCCCAGCAGCCCGAGGGAACAGGCGAGGACGAAGGCGGCGAGGGACAGCTTCAGGGAGAGCCAGGCCGCTCCGAGGTAGGTGGGCCAGTCCTGGAGGGCGTAGGTCCAGTCGGCGAACATCAGGGGTTCCTCCACGGGGGGCGGCGGCCGGGGTGCCGCCGCCCGGCAGGGCTCAGTAGGACGGGTTGAGCGGGTAGACGGGCTTGACGCCGAACCACTTCTTGTAGAGGGCCGCGCTCTGGCCGGAGGTGTTGAACTCCCGCAGCCAGGTGTTGATCCACTGCGACCAGTCGGGGTCGCCCTGGCTCACCCCGATCGCGTTGTACTCCAGCGGTACGACGGATTCCTTGGTGACCTTGAGGGCGGGGTCGGCCTTGGCCTGGGAGTTGAGGAAGTTGGAGTCCTCGACCATGGCGTCGGCCTGGCCCTGCTTGACCGCGAGGACTGCCGCCGCCGAAGTGTCGTACTCCTGGATCTGCGCCTTCGGGTTGCCCTCCTGCACCGCGGCGCCGTTGGTGGAGCCCTTGGTGACCGCCACCTTCTTGCCCGAAAGATCCTTTATGCCGGATATGTCGCTGGACTTCTTCACCATCAGCACCTCACCGGCGACGATGTACGGATCGCTGAAGGCGACCTGCTTCGCACGCTCGGCCGTGGTGGTGAAGTTGCAGATCACGGCGTCCACCTTGCGCGTGCGCAGATTGGGGATGCGGTTGGCGGAGGTGGTGTCGACGATCTTCGCCTTGACGCCCAGCGCCTTGGCCATGGCCTTGGCGACATCGACGTCGAAGCCCTGGGGCTTGTTGGCCTTGTCCGTCGAGCCGAAGGGCGGGAACGTCAGACAGCTGGCCACCCGCAGCGTGCCGCTCCGGGTCACCTTCTGGAGGGTGGAGTTCTGCGCCCGGGTGGCCGAGCTCTGGCTGGAGGAGCAGGCGGCGAGCAGCGAGGTGGCGGCGAGAGCGCTCACGGAGATCGCGGCCATTCTGCGGGCATGAAGGCGTCGTCGTCCCACGGCGGGACTCCAATCGGGGGTGAAAAGAGCGGGACAGATCATCGAGGCCGCGATCGACGATGACCGTCGGGCTCTGGGGATTCTGCAATGCAGAATCGAATTCCGTAATGGGTGCGCACAAGCTAACCGAGCCGGTCAGGGCCGTCAATGGTTGATTTCGAATTCCGGCATCCGATGCTGCTATGCAAAACTATCGAGGTCGGCTACCGTCCCGGCATGACTTCTCGGCCGGACACCGCTCACGGCGGCCAGGACGACCGGCCCGCCGGGCCCGGACCTGGGCGCAACACCTCGTCGTCGCTGCGCCGCGCCCTGTCCATCGTGATGTTCCTGGCCGAGGACGGCGGGCATCCGCGTGGGCCGACCCTCACCGACCTGGCGAAGGGCCTGGGCCTGAGCAAGAGCACCGTCCTGCGGCTGCTGGCACCGCTGCGGGAAGTGCGCCTGGTGGATCAGGACGCCGAGAACGGGCGCTATCGACTGGGCCCTCAGAATGCCTTCCTCGGCCAAGTCTATTTGGAGCGGCTGGACTTCCGTGAAGCCGCTGCCCCGCATCTGCACGAACTCGTCGAAAGCGTAGGCGAGACAGTCCACTTGGTGGTCTTCGATCCACCGGAGATCGTTTATATCGACAAGGTCGAAAGCCCCCAGCCGGTGCGCATGCATTCACGCATCGGCAGCCGCCAGCCCGCGTATTGCACCGCCGTCGGCAAGGCGTTCCTCGCCCACTCCTCCGACGCCGTGGTGGAACAGGTGATAGCGCGGGGCATGCCGCCCCGCACCCCGGCCACCATCACCACCGCCGAGCGACTGCACGCCGAACTGACGGCCGTCCGGGAGCGGGGGTACGCGATCGACGACGTGGAGAACGAGGAGGAGATCCGCTGCGTCGCCGCGCCGGTCTTCGACCACAGCGGGGCGGTCGCCACGGCGATCAGCGTCTCCGGGCCCGCCTCCCGCGTCACCCGGGGCCGCGTCGCCGAGATCGGGGAGCTCCTCCTCGCCTCCACCAAGACCCTGTCAGGGCGTCTGGGCGGGACGTCGCCGCCCGCCCCCGCCTCATAGCCCGACGGTTATCGTCAACCGGCCTTCTCGGCCGGACCACCGACGGTGACCGCGCGGGGGCCCACCCGCGCCCGCCGCACCTCGCCGTCCCACCAGGTGACCGTCACCAGATGGGTCCCGTCGTCCGCCGGGCCCGCCGCCGCGCGCACCAGGCCGGCCAGCGGGGGCGCGCCGGGGTCGGCCGTGAGGCGGGCGAGGCAGAGGAAGAGGTCGCCGTCGGCGCGGCCCGTCGTCTCACCGGCCAGCGCGGGTGAGACGGCGCGCCGGGCGAAGGCCGTGGGGGCGGCGGGCAGGGCGCCGGCCCTCATCAGGCCGTGGAGCGGCAGCAGTTCGGACCGCGGCCCCTCCTCTTCCGCGGGATCCGGGACCGCCCAGCCGGTCTGGCGGACGGCCCGGCCCGGCGCGGCGCCGGTCACCAGGTGGATCCGGACCTCCACGGCGCCGCGCACCAGCACCAGCGAGGTGACGCCCACCTCCTCGTCCTCCTCCCCCACCAGCCGCGCCCGATGGCGCGAGGCGGCCCAGCCGTCGCCCGCGCCCAGCGGCTCGAGCGCCGTGCGCAGGGAGATCCGGCCGCCCCCGTGGACCAGGCCGAAGTGGTTGTCGGGGGCCACGCCGTACGGGAAGGGGCCGGTGGCCGTGGAGTAGGCGAGGCGGGCGTAGTGGGGGTCGTCCTGGTCGGGGTCGCCGGGCGGCGGGAGGTGTTCGCTGCCGTGGTTGTGCAGCCGGACCAGACCGTCGCCCGCGGTGGACTGGAGCAGCCAGTTGGGGCCGAGGACGGCGCGCGTCACATCCGCGCGCTCGGCGGGCCCCGGCTCCTCGCGCGCCGTCCAGACCTCGTGGTCGGCCGGGAGCAGCAGGCCGAGGAAGCCCTTGGCGGCCCAGTACGGGGAGGCGGGGCCGGAGTACGGCTGGAGCACGCCGTCGTACGGGCCGTACCAGCCGAGCGGGAGCAGCCCGCGGTCCGTGGTCGCGCCCCGGTCGAGGAAGTGGCGCAGGACGCCGGAGGCGAGGCGGCGGGTGGTCCCGGGGTCGAGCGGGGTGTGGCCGGTGAGGGCGCCCAGCCACAGGGGCGCGGCGGCGGCGAAGCGGTACGTCAGGGAGCGGCCCTGGTGCAGCGGGGCGCCGTCGGCGCCGAAGAGGTGGGCGTAGTCGGCGAGATGGGTGCCCAGCCGCTGCCCGTAGCGGGTGAGCCGCTCGGCGTCCTGGGACAGCCATGCCTCGAGCGCCGGATACAGGTGCAGGGCCCAGCCGTTGTAGTAGTCGAAGGCGCGGCCCGCGCCGTCGCTGTACCAGCCGTCGCCGGTGTACCAGGGCTCGACGCGGTCCAGCCCGCGGGCCACGGCGGCGCGGGCGGCCTCCGGCTCGATGCCCGCCTCGGCGAGGAAGCCGCCGACGGCCACGGGGAACAGCTCCCAGTTGCTGGGCACGGGTTCGGCGGTGAGCGCGTCCAGCAGCCAGGCCGCCACCCGCTCCCGGACGCCTTCGTCGAGCCGGTCCCACAGCCAGGGGCGGGTGAGCCGCAGCCCGAGCGCGATGGAGGCGGACTCGACCAGCGGCTGGCTCCGGTCGGTGATCCGGGGCCAGTCCTCGGGCCCTTCGCCACCGGGGCGCGCGCTGCCGAGGTGTGCGGTGCCGGTGGCGAGCCCGTCCGCGTATCGCTCCAGCAGCCCGCCGGGGTCGGCCCCGCGCGCGCCCGCGACACGGAAGGCGGCCAGCAGAAACGTCCGTGCGAACCCTTCCAGGCCGTCGGAGCGGGGGCCGGACCAGCTCGGGCGGTCGCCGGGGAGCGGGTAGAGGGCGCCGCCGGGGGTCGCGTACGGGGCGACGGCGGCGAGCAGACCGTCGGCGGCGGCCTCCCAGTGGGCACGGGTCCAGCCGGTGCGGGGGCTGAGGCCGCGGTCCTCCGGGGGCAGCGCGAGGCGCTGCGCGCGGTGCGCCGCGAGGCCGGTCATCGCAGCACCCCGGCGGGGACGAGGCGCTGGGCGCGCAACTCGCCGACGGGCCCGGGGGTCCCGGCCCGGGCCGGGGCGCACGGCAGGGCGGCGCGGCAGGCGGTGGCGGCCAGCAGTGCGGTACCGGCGCGTCTCATGGAGGCTCCTCGGCTCGGCTCAGTTCGGCTATAGAGGTTCGGCGATGGAGGTTCGCCGATGGCGGGGGAAGCTACGGTCGGCCGCCTGACCATACGCCGCGTCGGCAAGCGCTTGCCAGAGGGCGCAAGCGTCAGCGGGGGCCGCCCAAGAGGCAGCCCCCGCAAGTGTTTTCCGCCGGACGCGAATGGTCGTACCGGACTTACCCGTTCCGCGCCTTCAGGGCATCGAGTGCCCGGTCCGCGTGCACGCCCATCCGGAACTCGCTCTTGACGATCTCCAGCACCTTGCGATCGGTGTCGATCACAAAGGTGACCCGCTTGGTCGGCACCGCCGCGATTCCGCGCTTCACCCCGAACCGCTCCCGCACGGTCCCCTCCGGATCCGACAGCAGCGGATAGCCGAACGAGTACGCATGGGCGAACTCCGCCTGCTTCTCGACCGAATCGGCGCTGACCCCGACCGGCTGGGCGCCGAGCTCGTTGAACTCCGCCGCGATGTCCCGGAAGTGACACGCCTGTTTGGTACAGCCGGGGCTGAAGGCCGCCGGATAGAAGAACAGCACCACCGGGCCCTCCGCCAGCAGCCCGCTGAGCGAGCGGACGGTGCCGCTCTCATCCGGCAGTTCGAAGTCCTCCACCACATCACCGATGTCCATGAGGGCACGCTACCGGCGCGCGCCCGGCGGCGGGGCGTCAGCAGCACAGCCGGAGCTTCAGCAGCGCAACCGGGCGGTGTGGCCGTCGATGCGCAGGATGCACTCGGTGAACAGCGCCATCGACGGACTGTCGTCCGTGGGGACCAGCCGCAGCCCGAGATCCATGATGGACCGGATGACCTGGGCGGTACGGCTTCCGTCGGGATCCTGTCCGCGCAGCGCGGACCACGCCTCGAACTGCGCCCGCGCCGTTTCCCACGCCGGGCCCGGCGTGAAGTGACACAGAAAAACCGGCTGGTCGACCCCGTACTGGCGTAACTCGCCGACTGCGGCCTCACCTTGCATAAGCCACCATGTGGCAGTCATCTCGTCCCCAACTCCGTACACGGGAGTGGATACCCATCATACGGGTGCGGAGGTCCCAACGAGGACCGACTCCACATCAGGGGCCCATCCCAGCAGCCGCTCGTCCGCTCCCGGCCGGGCCACGCACTGCACGCCCAGCGGCAGCGAGTCGGCCGCCCGGCCCGCGGGCAGCGCCAGAGCGGGGGCTCCCGCGTAGCTCCAGGGGAGGCTCATCACGGAGTTGCCGGTGCTCTCCAGGCCGTACGGCGCGGGGCCGGTGGCCGCCGGGCTGATCCACAGATCGATGCCGTCCCGGTCCATGGCGGCCATCAGCCGCTCGCGGAAACCGGCACGGGCGCGCAGGGCCGCGGCGTACGCGTCATGGCTCATCCGCCGCCCCTCCCGGATCGCCTCGACGGTCTGCTCGCGATACCGCTCGCCGTGGCGCGGGAACCATACGGCGTGGGACCGCGCCAGCTCATAACGGTTGATCACCCGCTGCTCCGCCACGACCCGTTCGAAGTCGTCCGGGAAGGGCACCCGGCGGACCGTGAACCCGGCGGCCGCCAGATGCCCGGCCCGCTCCTCGAAGGAGCTCCTGGCCTCGGCGTCGGCGCGGTCGAGGTACGGCCCGAGCGGAACGCCGAGCACCGGCCGCCGCCCCGCCGCCTCCCCGCCATCGCCGGACGGCCGCCATCCGTCGCACAGCACGGCCGCGGCCGGGGCGAGGGTCGCCACGTCGGGGGCGAAGAGGCCCACGGTGTCGAAGGTCGGCGCGTTGGGGATCACACCATCGGAGGGGATGCGCCCGTGGGTCGGCTTGAAGCCGACGACCCCGCAGTAGGCCGCCGGGCGGATCATCGAACCGATCGTCTGGGTCCCGACGGCCAGCGGCACCATCCCCGCCGCCACGGCCGCCGCCGAACCGCTGCTGGAGCCGCCCGGGGTGTGGCCGAGATGGCGCGGATTGCGGGTGGGCCCGGGAGCGGTCACGGCGAACTCGGCGGTCACGGTCTTGCCCGCCACCAACGCCCCCGCCTCCCGCAGCCGTCCGACGAGCGACGCCTCCGCCCCGGCCAGCGCCTCGGCGGGAACGTCCGACCCGGCACCCGTGGGCATCCCCTCGACATGCACGATGTCCTTCACGCCCACCATGACCCCGTACAGCGGCGGCCGCCCGTCCACGTCCCCCCACCGCTCGTCCGCCACCCGCGCCGCACGCGCCAACCGCTCCCGCCGCCCGGGCTCGGGCACAAACGCCTGGATCTCCCCGTCCTCGGCCTCGATCCGGTCACAGGTCCGCATGGCCGCGACGGCGCAAGAGGTCTCCATGAACCGAGGCTAAGCGGCGCACCGCGCTCCCGTACGGCCCGGTGAACCGATCCGGTCGGCGTGGCCCCCGGACCGAGCCGGCCCGTAGTGCGTAGGCACCAGGACACCTGAGCGGCTGGTCCGGGCGCACCAGGGGAAGACGGCGGCGGGAGACGATGCCCGGCGGGGCGCCGGAGGGAAGTGTTGGAGGCGCGTGAATCCCGCGCGTTCCCCTTGCCTAGCGGTGTCTGGAGTGATCAACAGGTGGCGACATTTCTTTACCGGATCGGACGGTGGGCCTTCCGGCGGCGCCGGCTCGTCGGTGGTCTGTGGCTGGGCGCCCTGGTGCTGGCCATCGCCGCGGCCGCCATGGCGCCGGAGGGGAAGGAAGAGGACCTCTCCATGCCCGGCACCGAGTCGCAGAAGGCGTTCGACCTGCTGGACGAGCGCTTTCCCCAGAGCAACTCCCAGGGCGCCGAGGCCCGTTTGGTGTTCCGGGCCCCGGACGGGCAGCGGATGACGGCCAGCGAGAACAAGGCGGCCGTCGAGGACGCGCTCAACTCGCTGGACGGGGGCGATCAGGTCGAGTCGATCGCCGACCCCTATGAGGACGACGCCGTCAGCGAGGACGGCACCATCGCCTACTCCACGATCACCTACACCGAGGGCGCCGTCGATCTGACCGAGTCGACGAAGAGCGCCCTCGAGGACGCCGCGAGCCAGGCCCGGGAGGCCGGGCTGACCGTGGAGATCGGCGGCTCGGCCCTGGACGCCGAAGAGGAGCCGGGCGGTACGACGGAGATCATCGGCGTGGCGGTGGCCGCCGTGGTGCTGGTCCTCGCCCTCGGGTCGCTGGTCGCGGCCGGATTGTCGCTGCTGACCGCCTTCGTGGGCGTGGCCATCGCCTTCGGCCTGGTCTCCGCGCTGGCCGTGCCGCTGGGCCTGACGTCCACCGTGGCCATCCTGGCGCTGATGCTGGGGCTGGCGGTCGGCATCGACTACGCGCTCTTCATCACCTCCCGCTACCGCGACGAGCGCGCCCGGGGCAGCGAGCCGGAGGAGGCGGCCGGCCGGGCGGTGGGCACGGCCGGATCCGCCGTCGTCTTCGCCGGCGCGACCGTCTTCATCGCCCTGGTCGGCCTTGGGGTCGTCGGAATCCCCGAACTCACCAAGATGGGCATGGGCGGCGCGGGCGCCGTGGCCCTCGCCGTACTCGTCGCACTGACCCTGGTACCGGCGCTGTTCGGCTTCTTCGGCCGCCGGGTGCTGTCCCGCGCCGTCCGCAAGGCACCCTCGTATCGCGGGTCGGGAAGCGAGCGCCCGCACCGGCGGCCCATCGCGGCAACCCCGGCGAAGGGCATAGGCACCCGCTGGGCGCGGTTCGTGCTGCGCCGGCCGGTGGCCGTGCTGCTGACCGCAGGACTCGGTCTCGGCGCCGTCGCCCTGCCGGCGCTGAGCCTCGAACTCGGGCTGCCCGGAGACGAGTCCAAGTCGGTGGAGACCACCCAGCGCCGCGCCTACGACCTGCTCTCGGAAGGCTTCGGGCCCGGCTTCAACGGCCCGTTGACCGTGGTGGTGGACACCTCGGAGTCCGGGAACACCCGGGCCACCACGAACCTGGTCGTCAAGACCGTACGGGGAGTGGACGGGGTCGCGTCGGTCGGCGATCCGGTGCTCAGCCGGACCAAGGACACGGCCGTCCTCACCGCCGTCCCGCGGACCGCGCCGAACAGCGGCGAGACCAAGGACCTGGTGCACGCGATCCGGGGCGCGGTCTCCGGTGTCGAGGCCGACACGGGCGCCGCCATCCTGGTGACCGGCACCACCGCGATGAACATCGACATCTCCGAAGCCATGTCCGACGCCCTCGTCCCCTATCTGACCGTGGTCATCGGCCTGGCGGTGCTCCTGCTGTTGGTGGTCTTCCGCTCGGTCCTGGTCCCGGTCAAGGCCGCGCTCGGCTTCCTGCTGTCGGTGGGTGCCGCCTTCGGCGTGCTCGTCGCCGTCTTCCAGTGGGGCTGGGCGGCGGACCTGATCGGCATCGAGCAGACCGGACCGGTCATGTCGCTGATGCCGATTCTCATCATCGGGATCGTGTTCGGCCTCGCCATGGACTACGAGGTCTTCCTCTTCACCCGGGTGCGGGAGGCCCACCTCCATGGCGCGTCCCCCGGCGAGGCGGTGGTCAGCGGTTTCCGGCACAGCGGACGTGTGGTGGCCGCGGCGGCGATCATCATGATCAGCGTATTCGCCGGGTTCATCGGGATGAGCAGCCCGACCATCCAGACGATGGGCGTCGGCCTGGCCGCCGCCGTCGCCTTCGACGCCTTCGTGGTCCGGATGGCGATCGCACCCGCGGTCCTGGCGCTGCTCGGCCACCGGGCCTGGTGGCTGCCTCGTATCCTGAACCGTGTGCTGCCGAACGTGGACATCGAGGGTGAGGAACTGAGCGGGCATGCCCCGGCCGCCATGACCGTGCCGGACACGGCGGTGCCGCGGCTCCCCGTCGGCCGGGACTGAGTCGGCCATGACGAACTCGGGTGGCGGTGGCCCGCGGCCGCGGGGCACCTGGTGGCGGGAGGGCGCGCTCACCGCGACGGCGTTCGCGCTCTGTCTGCTCGGCGGCGTGGTGCAGGAGGACGGCCGTACCCTGTCATGGCCGCCCGCCGCCGCCTACTTCATCGCCGTGGTGTCCTGTGCCGTGCTGCCGGTGCGGCACCGGGCACCCCTGGCCGCCATGGCGGCCACGACCGCGGCCGGGGTGCTGGTGCCGTTCCTGGGCGTCCTGTTGAGCCCGCTCATCGTGGCCCCCGCCGTGATCACCGCCTACTCGCTCACCGCGCGCACCGAACGGCACGCGGTGAGCGCGGTGTCGCTCACCTCCGTGGCGCTTCTGGTCGCCTCCACCCCCTTGTTCGGGGCCCTCTCGTGGAAGGACGCGAGCAGGGTGGGGGCGGTGGCGGCGTTCCCGCTGGTGGCCGGCGTACTCGGGCACTCGGCGCAGAACCGGCGGGCCTACCTGGCGGCCGTGGAGGAGCGGGCCCGGCGGGCCGAGAAGACCCGGGAGAGCGAGGCGCGCCGGAGAGTGGCCGAGGAACGGGTGCGCATCGCCCGGGAGCTGCACGACCTCGTGGCCCATCAGATCACCCTGGCCAACGCGCAGGCCTCGGTCGCCGCCCACCTCTTCGACACCCGCCCGGAGCAGACCCGCAAGAGCCTGAAGGAGCTCGTCGAGACCACCGGCGACGCGCTCGACGAACTGCGGGCCACGGTCGGTCTGCTGCGTCAGTCCGGGGACGCGGCCGCGCCCGACGAACCGGCACCCGGGCTGTCCCGGCTTCCCACGCTCCTCGAATCCTTCCGCCGCGCGGGTCTGGAGGTTTCGGTGCACCAGGAGGGCACGGCCAGGCCGCTGCCGCCGGGGGTGGACCTCACCGCCTACCGCATCGTCCAGGAGGCCCTGACCAACGTGACCAAGCACGCCGGTACCGGTAGCGCCCGGGTGCGCCTCGTCTGGAACCGCGATCGGGTGACCATCACCGTCGCCGACGACGGAGGGGGTGCCCGTACGGCGCCGACCGCGGCCACGGGACCGCGTACGGCCACGGGGCCGGACCGTCCGCCCGGTTACGGTCTGGTCGGGATGCGTGAACGTGCCACCGCGGTCGGGGGACACCTCTCCGCGGGCAGGCGCCCGGAGGGCGGCTTCCTCGTCTCCACCCAGCTGCCCCTCCCGCCCGCCAAGGACACGACGCGGCGGACCGACGCAGCAACGCCCCTCGATGACCGGACGGCTGACGGGGCGGCAGACGACGGTCGGACCGGCGGCGGAGAGGCCGGGGACGCGCCATGACGCTGCGGGTGCTGCTCGCCGACGATCAGGCCCTGCTGCGCGGTGCCTTCCGGTTGCTTCTCGACAGTGCCGACGACATCACCGTGGTCGGCGAGGCCGCCGACGGCAGGGAGGCGGTGAGACTGACCCGGGAGCTGCGCCCGGACGTGGTGATCATGGACATCCGGATGCCCGAGGTGGACGGCCTCACCGCCACGTCGGAGATCTGCGCGGACCCGGAGCTGCGGGCCAGCCGCATCCTGATCCTCACCACGTACGAGACCGACGAGTACGTCGCCCAGGCGCTGCGCGCGGGGGCCGGAGGCTTCATCGGCAAGGGCATCGGGGCCGAGGACCTGCTGGACGCCGTGCGTACGATCGCCGACGGCGACACTCTTCTGTCCCCCGCCGCCACCCGCTCCCTGGTCGCCCGTTTCCTGGCCACGCCGGACCACACCCCGCGGCACCGCCCCGAACAGCTCGCCGTGCTCACCCCGCGTGAACGCGAGATGGTGGCCCTGGTCGCGACCGGCCTGTCCAACCAGGAGATCGCCGAGCGGATGTTCCTCAGCCCCTTCACCGTCCGCGCCCATGTGCAGCGCGCCATGACGAAGCTGGAGGCCCGGGACCGGGCACAACTCGTCGTCATCGCCTACCAGACGGGCCTGGTCCGCGCCGTCCCCGAGGGCGGCGCGGACCGTCTGTCGTAGTCGCGTCACGGCATCGGGGCGAACTCGGGCAGCGTGAGGGCCGAGTGGGCCGGTCGTGGCGTCGCGGAGGGCATGGTGACGAGGCCGCGCAGCATGGTGTTGCGTTGCTCCAGGGCCCGCGCCGTGGTGGGGAAGAGCCTGGCCCCGCCGTTGTCGACCAGTGCCTGATTCATGGCGACGAACTCACCGGCGTCGCGTTCGTAGGCGGCGAAGGCCGCGGTGTGGTCCCGGTTGGTGGCCAGGGCGTTGGCGAGCGTATAGGCACCGACCAGCGCGAGGCTCGAGCCCTGTCCGGTGAGGAACGAGGGTGCGTACGCGGCGTCGCCGACGAGCGCCACGCGGCCGCTGGACCAGTGGGGCATGCGGATCTGGCCGGCCGTGTCGAAGAACAGGTCATCCGCGTCGCGCATGGCCCTGACCATGGCGGGGACCTCCCATCCCGCGTCCGCGAAGACCGTGGCGACCAGGTCCCGCTGGGCCTCGGGGTTCCGGAGGGTGTCGATCGGCGGTTCCGGCTGGTGGAAGGTCAGGAAGGCGTGCAGCTCGTCGCTGTCCCCGACGGCGTACAGAGCCGCGGCTCGCCCCGGGGTGTTCCACATCATGACCTCACGGGAGAGCTCGAAGGTGTTCGGCATGGTGAAGATGGCGAAGGAGTAGCCGAGGTAGCGGTGGAACCGCTCTTCGGGGCCGAACACGGACTCCCGGGTGTGTGAGTGCATACCGTCGGCGCCGACCACCAGGTCGAACGTGCGCCGTCGCCCGCTGTGGAACGTGACGTCGACCCCGGGTCCGGACTGGTCGAGGGTGTCGATGGAGTCGTCGAACAGGAACTCCACGTCGTCGCGGACTATTCCGTACAGGGCCGTGGCCAGATCGCCACGACGCACCTCGAGGTCCTGTCCCTCGACACCGCCGGCGACGGCCGACGGGCTGAGCGTGGCCACTTCACCGCCATCGGCGTCGAGGAAGGTGCAGCGACGCGAGTCGACGTGGGCGTCCCGCAGCCGTGGCAGTATCCCCATCCGCCGGACCACCTCTGTCGCGGTACCGCGGATGTCGATCGGGTAACCACCGTCGCGCAGCGCGCCTGCCTTCTCCACCACCGTGACCGCGAATCCGGACCGGTGCAGCCAGTACGCCAGCGCCGGTCCGGAGATACTGGCCCCGGAGATCAGAACTTCGCCGGTGGATGTCATGCCTGAGCTTCCTTCTTCGTGATACGGACGGCGAGCAGGGACAGTGCGGCAACGACGCCGGCGACGGCGAACCCTGTGACGAAGGCCGATTCGGCGGGCAGGCCCGTCTTCGGGTCGGCCCCGGCGTCGAGGATCGCGGCGGCGATCTGGGCGCCCAGGGCGATGCCGATCACGCGTGTCACCACCAGCACGCTGGTGGCGATGCCGGTGTCCTTGGTCTCGACGGCGCCGGCGGCGCTGGTGAGCAACGCCGTGGTACCGGCGCCCGCGGCCATCGCGGCCAACGCCTTCGCGAGGACGAGCTGCCATTCCGCGGTGTGCAGCGACACCAGGGCGACCATCGTGGCCGCCGTGACGACGGCGCCCACGACGACCACGGCACGCAGCCCGAAACGCCGCGCCGTGATCCCGCCGACCGAGTCGCTCACCGCCCCGGCGATGGCGCCGGGGAGCAGGAACAGTCCGATGTCGGTGGTGTCGGCCCCGAAGCCGTACCCGTCGCCCGGTACCCCGAACAGCTGCGGGAGCAGAAAGCTCACCATCCCGAAACTGGTGGTGATGACGATGGTGAGCATGCACGCGTGCCACATCGCGGGCTTCGCCAGCATGCGGAGATCGACCATCGGCGAGGCGGCCCGGCGCTCGACGACGACCCATCCGGTCGCGAGGGCCGCCACGGCCACCGCGAGGGCGCCGACCGCGAGTGGCGGCAGGCCGTCGTCGCCGGTCACCCGCACGAGCCCGAGCATGAACGCGAGCAACGTACCGCTCAGCAGAACCACGCCCGGCCAGTCGAACCTGTACTTCGATTCGATCGGCGGATCATGCGGCATCAGCCGGGCCACGACCAATGTCATTGCGATGATCACGATCGTCGGCAGCGCGAACATCCAATGCCAGGAGAGTCCTTCGGCGATCGGCCCGGCGGTCAGCGTTCCCACCATGCCGCCGCCCGTGAACAGCGCCATGACCAGACCCATCCCCAGCTGCGACTCCCCTGCCGGGAGGTGTTTGCGCACCAGGATGAAGGAAAGCGGCAGCGCACCCACCATGGCGCCCTGCAATACCTGACCGAGCAACAACACCGGCAGATTCGGCGCCAGACCGGCCAGCAGACCACCGGCCGACACCACCGCCATCAGCCGGACCAGCACCCGCTTTCCGCCGTAGCGGTCGCCGAGTTTGCCTGCGACGGGTGCGATGGCGGCGCCGGTGATGAGCACCGCGTTGGAGACCAGTGCCCCTTCACCGGAGCTGACTCCCAGCTCACGTTGGAGCAGTGGGAGCGCGGGATCCACCACTGTCTGGAGGGTGCCGAGGGCGAGGGCCAAGATGCCGAGGGCACCGATCGACAGCCTCCCGATGCGGACCGGGGACGGGGGCGGGGATGGAGACGGGGACGGGGAAACCACAGCTTGGGACATAGCGTCCCTTTCATCGTTGGATGCGAGTTCATCGTTGGTCGCGAGCAGCCGCGTGAACCTGCTTGATGTGTGCGCGATGCGCGCGATTCACGCGCCTCCAACGATTCCCTCCGGCGCCCCCGCCGGGCATCGTCCCCCGCCGCCGTCTTCCCCTGGTGCGGCCGGACCAGCGACCCAGGTGTCCTGGTGCCTGCGCACTACAGGCCGCCCCGGGCCGCGGCTCCGCGGGCCGGGCGCCGGATCGTGTCACGGCGCTGGATCGAGGCGTTGTGGGGTGCCGATGTGGAAGCCCTCGTCGCGGCGGTCTCGGAGGCGGTCCGCCCCTGCTGATGACACCGGCGAGCCCACCGCTCAGTGGGCTTCCACATCGGCCGTGGGCGTCAGCTGCCGCCCGTCACCTTGACGTAGTCGACGACAAGCTGCTGCGGGAAGGAGGTGTTGCCGTCCGGGTCGCCGGGCCAGTCACCGCCGACGGCCAGGTTGAGGATGATGTAGAAGGGGTGGTCGAAGACCCAGCGGTTGCCGTTGAGGTCCGAGGGCGTGCGGGTCTGGTAGACGTTGCCGTCGACGGACCAGGTGATCTTGTTCGGCGACCAGTCGATGGCGAAGGTGTGGAAGCCGTCCGAGAACTTGCCGCCATTGGGCAGGGTGTAGCCGGCGCCGATGCCGCCCGAGCCGGAGTAGCCGGGGCCGTGGATGGTGCCGTGGACGGTGCTGGGCTCGAAGCCCACGTTCTCCATGATGTCTATCTCGCCGCAGTTGGGCCAGCCCGCGCTGCCGATGTCGTTGCCGAGCATCCAGAAGGCGGGCCACATGCCCTGGCCCTGCGGCAGCTTCATCCGGGCCTCGACATGGCCGGAGGCCGTGGTGAACTTCTGGGAGGTGTTGAGGCGGGCGGAGGTGTACTCACACCGGCCGTACCAGCAGTTGTAGTTGGCCGGGTTCTCCTTGCGGGCGGTGATGACGAGGTTGCCGTTGCCGTCCAGCGCCGCGTTCTTGTTGCCGTCGGTGTAGTACTGCCGCTCGTGGTTGTTGACGTTGTCACCGGTCTCCAGGCCCCACTTGGAGCCGTCGACCGCGCTGCCCGCCGGGCCGTCGAAGTTGTCGGTGAACTCGGCGGCGGCCTTGGTGTGGGGGGTGTCCGTGGTGGCCGTGGCCGGTGCGGTGAGCCAGGGAGTGGCGGCGAGCGCGGTCGCGGAGAGCAGACCGATCACGGTGTTGCGCAGCGTACTTCTCATGGAACGGTGGTGCCTTCCTGTGTGGGGGATGGGACCGGTGGGTGCCGGTCCGGTGGGGGAAGGTGTGTGTCCGGCGATTGGGGGCCGGGATCCGTGGGCGCTACGGCACGGGCGTACGCGTGGTGGGGGCCACGCGCGTCAGCGCTCCGGGAGGTCGACGCGCCGGAGGGGGGCGCGTCGGCGCTCCTTGAAGGGTGGTGGCCGGGCGACAGATGGGAGGAGGGCGCGTCAGCGCTCCTTGAGGGGTGGTGGCCGGGCGACAGATGGGAGGAGGGCGCGTCAGCGCTCCTTGAGGGGTGGTGGCCGGGCGACGGGCGGGCCGTTGCGCGCCCTCCGTCAGGAAGTGGCGGACGGGCAGGGCGGCGGCGCCGAGCGCCACGGCGTGGGGGCCGAGCCCGCACACCCCGATGTCGGTCTGCGCGTAGGGTCTGCGCAGCGCTTGCGCGGCCACCGTCTCGCGGATCCGCGGCAGCATACGGGCGCCGAACATCAGCCCGGCCCAGCCGCCGAGGATGATCCGCTCGGGGTTGAAGAGATTGACGAGATTGGCGATTCCGGCGCCCAAGTACACCGCCGCCTCCTCCAGGACGCGCTGCGCGGCGGACGAGGTGTCGGCGGCCGCGAGCAGCGCGGCGAACGCGGACTCGTCGTCGGCGCCGGGGGTGACACGGCCGCGCCGGGCCTGGCGGTAGCGCTCCAGGACCGCCTCGGCCCCGACGTACGCCTCCAGGCAGCCGCGCGCGCCGCACCGGCAGCGGCGGCCCCCGGCCTGGACGGTGGTGTGGCCCCACTCGCCCGCGCTGTCGGTGGCGCCCCGGTAGAGGGAGCCGTGGGTGATGACGCTCGCGGAGACGCCGGAGCCGATGAGCGCGACGACGCCGTGCTGGACGCCGCGGCCCGCGCCGAACCACATCTCGGCCCGGCCCAGGGCCTCCGCGCCGTTGTCGATGTGCAGGGGCAGCGCGGTGCCGGTGCGCAGCATCCGCTCCAGGGGGACGCCGTCCCAGCCGGTGGCCGAAACGCCGATGCCGACGCCGAGGATGTGCCCGTGGGGGATTCCGGCTTCCTCGATGACGCCGTCCAGGAAGGTCAGGATGTGGCGGACGGCGGTCTCGGCGCCGTGCTCGGGGGAGGGACCGGAGGGTAACGGGTGGACGGCTCCGGCCCGTTGGGTGAGGGCGAGGTCGAACAGCCCGACCCGGACCCGGGCATCGGCGACCTCGACGCCGATGACGTAACGGTGCCCGGCGACCGGCCGCAGCCGCCGCGATTCCGCCTCTTCCGTGACGACGCCTTCGGCGATCAGTTCGCCGATGACCGCGCTCACGGTGGTGGCGCCGAGCCCTGTACGGCGGACGAGCTCCTGGCGGCTGAGCGGAGCGTGCAGATACAGCGTCCACAGCAGCGAGGAGCGGCCGCCGTGCCGCGGATCGCGCACGGTGGTGCGCAGCGAGGGCTGGGCTGTCCGCGCCTTGGCCGTCATCGGTCACCTCCGGGGAGACACAATGTCCAGCCCTGTTCGATGCATGTCAATAGGTCTGGACCTTCTTGCATCAAAGAATTTGAGGCGGGGTCCGACCCAACTCGCCCTGAACCGACAGAAGTCGAACCCTCAGCGCGCTCCACCGGTGGCGAGGAAGTGCGCCAGCGGCAGCGTGGCCGCACCCAACGCCACCGCATCGGGCCCCAGTTCGGCCAGCCCGATCTCGGTCTGGGCGTACGGCCTGCGCAGTGCGTAGGAGGCGGTGGCGGCCCGGATCCTGGGGAGGACGCGGCCGCCGAGGAGCAGCCCGGCCCAGCCGCCGAGGATGATCCGCTCGGGGTTGAAGAGGTTGATCAGATCGGCGATGCCCGCGCCGAGGTAGGCGGCGGTCTCCTCCAGCACCTCGCGCGCCCGCGCCTCGCTCCCGGCGGCCCCCACGATCGCGGCGAACGCGGCCTGCTGGTCCTCACCGACACCGTCCGCGCCACCCACACCGGCTCCGCGCGCCCCGTGTCCGTAGCGGTCGAGCACCGCCTGCGCCCCGACGTACGCCTCCAGACAGCCGACCGCACCGCATCGGCACGCGCGCCCGCCGACCTGGACGACCGTGTGCCCCCACTCCCCCGCGCTGCTGGTCGCGCCCCGGTACGGCACCCCGGCGGTCACGATGGCCGCACCGACGCCGGAGCCGATCAGCGCGATCACCGCGTTGTCCGCGCCGCGCCCCGCCCCGAACCACATCTCGGCCTGCCCCTGCGCGGTGGCGCCGTTGTCGATGAACAGCGGCAGCTCGGTGCCGGTGCGCAGCAGCCGCTCCAGCGGCACCGCGTCCCGCCCGGCGGTCGGGCCGTGGACGAGGATCTCGTCCCCCTGTTCGACGACGCCGGGGACGCCGACCCCGACGCCGATGACGGCCTCCGGCGAGGCGCCGCTCTTGTCGACGACCGCGTTCAGGCCGGTCAGGATGTGGCCGACGACCGGCTCCGGATCCCGCTCCAGCCCTCCGGGCGTCAGCGGATGCTCCCAGCGGGCCAGTTCGGTCAGCGCGAGGTCGAACAGCTCCACGCGGACATGGGTCTCGCCGACGTCGACCCCGATGAGATGGCCACCGCCCGGCGTGACCCGCAGCAGGGTGCGGGGGCGGCCGCCGTCGGACTCGACGGACCCGGCCTCCTCCACCAGTTCGTCGGCGAGCAGCTCGCCGACGACATTGCTGACCGAACCGGAGCTGAGCCCGGTGAGCGTCCCCAGTTCCTGACGGCTCACCGGACCCCGGAAGTACAGCTGGCGCAGCAGCGTCGAACGGTTGCCGCGCCGCAGGTCGCGGACGGTCCGTCGGTTCATCTGACCCATCGGGCTCCTTCCCCCTGCCCGAACCTACCGGACGCGGCCGCTCTTGACGCCGACTGCTTTCATCGCTTAACTCACGGTCTGAATGAAGTCACGCGCTTCACTTTTTGAACGGTCAAGGGTGGGTTGACACGGTCAAGGGGTGGGTTGACGGGGTGCCGCCCCTCATCCGGTCAACGGCGGCCGAGCGGCGCCGCGTTGTGGCCGCCGTACGGTTCACCCCTCCGAACCGGGGGCCTCGAACAGCGCCAGCAGATCCTCCCGCCCGAACATCCGCGCCGTCTCGACGGCCGAGGGGGATCCGGCGCGCGGGTCGGCGCCCTTGGCCAGCAGCACCCGCAGCACCTCCGCCTCACCCTTGAACGCGGCGCCCGCGATGGGGGTCTGACCCCGTTCGTTCACCCGATTGGGGTCGGCGCCGCGCTCCAGCAGGGCCGACACCGTCGCGGGATGGCCGTAGTAGGCCGCGAGCATGAGCAGGGAATCGCCCTTGTCGTTGGTGAGGTTGGCCGGGACGCCCGCGTCCACATAGGCGGCGAGCGTATCGGTGTCACCCTGCCGGGCCAGGTCGAAGACCTTGGCCGCCAGCTGGAGCACCTCCGGGTCGTGGGCGGGCTCGCTCTCGGGGTTCGATTCGGTCATGGCCTGTCGCCTCCGGCTTCGCTACCTGGGTATGTGATCACCCACCCTAAGGACGGCGGCCGACCCATCCGGGCAGGCGGGCACCCCCGCCCGACAGGCGGTCGGACCGTAGCGCCACGCCTCCATGGTGATGATTACACCGATAATCCACCCAATTGCACCTTTCGCTCGGCGGATGCATGCTGTGATCCTGAAACCACTCATGGTGACTGACCGTCCCCCATCAGCCAGGAGACCGTGATGATCCTGTCCATTTCCGGCGTCGTGCTGCTCGGCATCATCGTCTTCATCTTCTTCCGCAAGGACGGCCTGAAGGGGTCGCACGCGGTCATCTGTGCGCTCTTCGGCTTCTATCTCGCGTCCACCGCGATCGCCCCGAGCATCAAGGCGGGCGGCGCGAGCCTCGCCGGCCTCTTGGGTGGGATCAAGATCTGACGTGGGCCGGAGACCGCTCCCCCGCCTCCGTCTCGGCAGCGCCGGGGGCACCCCGCTCGTCCCGCTCGGCCGCGGCCGGGCGTTCGCCCGCAGCACGGCCGACGGCGTCGCCGATGTGCTCCAGCCGCTGGTCGCGCTCTCGCGCGGGTTGCGCGTGCTCGCCGCCGCCGGGCGGCGCAAGTGGACGGAGCTGCCGGGCGACCGGCGCGGACCGGTGTGCACCCTCGTGGTCGCCTGCGGCTTCGTCCTCTACTTGCTGCCGTACGGGCCCCTGGCGGCGGCGATCAGCCTGATCGGCGCGGCGGGCTGGGCCGGGCGGGGGCGCGCCGGCGCCGCCTCCGAGACGCCCGCCGACGGGACCGAGCGGCTGCGCACGCTCTACGAGGCGCTGGTGCCGTACTTCTCCGCCGCCGAGGACCCCAGCCCGCTCTACAGCCACGGCGGCGACTGGTCCGAGGCGTTCGACTCCTTCGCCTTCGACGAGAGCGGACGGCTCACCCGGCTGCGCCTCCACTACCCCGCGTACTTCACCGACGGCGAGCCCGCGGCCCGCACCCGGATCGAGCAACTGCTGTACGCGAAGTCGGGGCGCGGCCGTGAATATCTGTTCGAGTGGGACGAGGAGGCCAACAGCCTCACCCTGACCGTGCTGCCCGCCCTGTCCACCGCGATCCACGCCCAGCGCTTCGTCACCGCGCCCGGTGAGACGGTGCTGGGCTTCACCGACCCCTCGTCGGTGCAGCGGACGCTGCCGGTGCTGGCGGCGCCGGAGACCTGCGGGGAGGACGAGGAAGACGAGGAGGGCGCGGAGGGCACGAGGGATGTCGGGCTCAAGAAGGCGGCGGACGGGCCGGAGACCCATGACGTACCGCCGGTGGTCTGGCGCACCGGCCCCCGTTCGACCGAACCGCATCTGCTCGCGCTCGGCCAGCCAGGAAGCGGCACCACGACCCTGCTGCGCTCCATCGCGCTACAGGCGCTGCCCCATGGCGAGGTGCTGGTGGTGGACGGCGGCGGCACCGGCGAGTACGCGTGTCTGAGCGGACGTACGGGGGTGCTGGCGGTGGAGTGCGGGCCGGCCGGGACGCTGGCCACGCTGGAGTGGGCGGGCCATGAGACCGAACGCCGGCTGATCGCCGCCAACCGCGCCCGCCAGCTGGGGCACGCGCCGCCGGAGGACATCCAGCGCCCGCTGTGGATCCTGCTGGACCGGCCGTCGGTGATGAGCCATCTCGCGGCGGCGGACGGCCGTACCGATCCGCAGGAGCTGCTGGCCGTGCCGCTGCGGCACGGACGGGCGGCGAACGTACGGGTGGTGGTGGCCGATCAGCTGGACGCGGCGGAGGCGCTGAGCGAGGCCGTACGGAGCCACACCCGGGCCCGGGTGGTACTGGGCCCGGTCTCGTCCGAGCAGGTCACGGCCGTCCTCGGGGCGCCGCCGCACACCACGCCGACGCCCGAGGTGCCTCCGGGCCGCGGCTATGCCCGCCTCGGCGCGGGCCCGGTGCACCGCCTCCAGGTGCCGGCCACACCCGATCCGTGCGACGAGGCGGCCAGTGAGGCCGAGCGGCAGGCGGTGCTCCGGCTGCTCCCGGCCCCGGACCCGGCGGCGCCCCAGGCCCCGGCACCCGTCGGGGGCTGAGCGCTCCGCCGGAAGTGCCCTGACCTGTCGTCGATCGTCCGCGGCGCCGTCGTGGCTGGTCGCGCAGCCGGCCGGCGCCGCGTCGCCTTACGGCGGCTCAGGCCACATACGTCCGCGGCGCCTCCGCCTCGATCGTGGCGCCCGTGGCCACCAGGTCGGCGGCCGCGGCCAGCCGGGTGGCGGCCTTGTCGGCGACCGCTCCCCCGACCGTGAACGGCAGCCGTACGTACCCCTCGAACGCGCCGTCCACCCCGAAGCGCGGACCCGACGGCACCCGGACCCCCAGCCGGGCGCCCGCCTCGGCGATGCGCGACCCGGAGAGGCCGCCGGTACGGGCCCAGAGGGTGAGCCCGCCGTGCGGCACGGTGAACTCCCAGTCGGGCAGATGGCGCCGCAGGGCGTCGACGAGGGCGTCGCGGTTGCCGCGCGCGAGCTCCCGGCGGATCCCGATGGCCTCCTCCCAGCCGCCGGCGTTCAGCAGCCAGGCGACGGCGAGCTGTTCGATGACGGGGGTGCCCAGGTCCGCGTAGGCGCGGGCGGCGACCAGGCTGCGGATGACATCGGGCGCGGCGCGCACCCAGCCGATCCGCAGCCCCGCCCAGAAGGTCTTGCTCGCCGAGCCGACGGTGATCACGGTGCTGCCCGCCGGGTCGAAGGCGCAGACCGGCCGGGCCGGCTCCACCTCGTCGTCCAGCCGCAGCTCGGCCATGGTCTCGTCGGCGATCAGGACGGTTCCGGCGGAACGGGCGGCGTCGACGAGTTGGCGGCGCTGGTCCTCGGTGGCGAGGGCGCCGGTGGGGTTGTGGAAGTCGGCGATGACGTAGGCCAGCCGGGGCGCGGCGGCGCTGAGCACCTGGCGCCAGGAGGGGATGTCCCAGCCCGCGAGGTGGTCGGCCATGGCGACGGGGACGAGCCGGGCGCCCGCCTCGCGCATCAGCTGGAGGATGTTGGCGTAGCTGGGCGATTCGACGGCGACCCGCTCCCCGGGGCGGACCATCAGCCGGCAGGCGGCGGCGACGGCTCCCATGGCGCCGGTGGTGACCATGATCTGCTCGGGCATGGTCGGTATGCCGCGGGCGGTGTAGCGGTCGGCGAGCGCCTGGCGCAGGGCGGGCAGCCCGGCGGGGTAGTCGCCGTGGGTGTGGGCGTAGGGCGGCAGTTCGTCCAGGGCGCCGCGCATGGCGCGGGTGAGCCAGGGTTCGGGGGCGGGCAGCGCGGCACAGCCGAGGTCGATCACCGAGGCCGCGGCCTCGGGCGGGAGCGGATCGAGCCCCCGGGTGGGCAGCGGACTCCCGGCGGGCATGGCGGTCCAGCTCCCGGCGCCGCGCCGGGACTCCAGGAACCCCTCGCCGCGCAGCGCCTCGTAGGCGGCGGCGACGGTGGTGCGGCTGACCGCGAGCGCCGCGGCGAGCTCGCGCTCGGCGGGGAGGCGGGCCGCGACCGGAACCCGGCCCTCCAGGATGAGCAGCCGTACGCCGTCGGCGAGGGAGCGGTAGGCGGGGACGCGGCGGCCCCCGGTCAGTGCGGCCGCGGCCCCGGCGGCCACGCCGTCGCGGGTGTGCTGTGACCCGAGCAGCCGGGCCAGTTGGGGTGCCCCGACAGCGGACGTCCATGGACTCATCGAATGCGGTCCACCTTTCGGAGATTGGCCGTGGAACTGGACTGGTTCCGGGCCACAGAGTGACATGCCGCAGGCCACTCACACCAGGAGCACGCGTTGTCCGACCTTCCACGCCGCCACCTTCCACGCCGTCTTGCCCAGCTCTACGTGGGGCTGGTGCTCTACGGGGTGTCCATGGGGCTCCAGTTGCGCGCCATGGTCGGTCTCGACCCGTGGGACGCCTTCCACCAGGGCGTCTCCGAGCACACCTCGCTGTCGATCGGCACGGTGACGGTCGTCGTCGGCGTCGCCGCGCTGCTGCTGTGGATCCCGCTGCGCCAGCGGCCGGGTCTTGGCACGGTGTCGAACGTGCTGGTGATCGGGCCTGTGATGGACGGCACACTGTGGCTGATACCGCAGCCGGAGGCGCTGGCGGTGCGGATTCCGCTGCTGCTCTTCGCGATCGTGCTGTGCGGCGCGGCCACCGGGCTCTACATCTCGGCGCGGTTCGGGGCGGGACCGCGGGACGGGCTGATGACGGGGCTGCACCGGCGCACCGGTTGGTCGATCCGGCTGGTGCGGACCGGGATCGAGCTCGCGGTGCTGACCACCGGCTTCGCGCTGGGCGGCTCGGTGGGGGCGGGAACGGTGCTGTTCGCGCTGACCATCGGGCCGCTGTCGCAGTTCTTCCTGCGGGTCTTCGCGATCCCCGCACCCGGCGGGACGGGCTCCGGGATCGTGGCGCGCGGCGGCGCCGAGACCCAGGTCCGGGACCTGATTTAGGCCTGGGGCCGTCGGGGCGGTAGTGTACGCCCTTGGCCTACCAGGCGGACCGTTACTGCGCGCTAAAGTACCAGAAACGCTGGGTGACATCTGCTGCCAGATGTGACAAACCGGGCGCCTGTGGGTAGAACAACGGGGCGGCACGACGGGCGACGCATGTCCCAATACGGGAATCTTCACCGCCGACCGGACGTTGACCGGATGACGACGACAGCGACACCTGTCCTGTGGGCGACAAGCCCGGGAGGCACGATTCATGAGTGAGCGAGCTCTTCGCGGCACGCGACTCGTGGTGACCAGCTACGAGACCGACCGCGGCATCGATCTGGCCCCGCGCCAGGCGGTGGAGTACGCATGCCAGAACGGCCATCGATTCGAGATGCCGTTCTCGGTAGAGGCGGAGATCCCGCCGGAGTGGGAGTGCAAGGCGTGCGGCGCCATGGCACTCCTTGTCGACGGCGACGGTCCAGAGGAGAAGAAGGGCAAGCCCGCGCGCACGCACTGGGACATGCTCATGGAGCGGCGCACCCGCGAGGAGCTGGAGGAGGTGCTGGCCGAGCGGCTGGCGGTTCTGCGCTCCGGTGCCATGAACATCGCCGTGCATCCGCGGGACACCCGTAAGTCTGCCTGAACCGAGCGGCAGCACTGCGGTAACAACTGAAGTACGAGGGCCGGGGCCACTGCTTAGCAGTGGCCCCCGCACTTGT
>NZ_JBQTCE010000002.1:945027-1090475 GCF_052665095.1 Streptomyces sp. NEAU-174
GGAGGGGAAGAAGGGAGGGAAAAACGGAAGGAAGAGGGCGGGGACAATGGCGGAGAGGTGACCCCGGCCCTTGTGTGCCCTTGCGCCCCTTCGCGTCGGCCGATGTGCGCCCTTGGCGCCGGCCGAGCCGTGGCTCAGCCCTGGTCGCGCGGCCGCAGCCCGGGCCCCGGCTCCCCGTCGCCGTCCCGGTCCCGGTCGTCCCCGTCCCGTATCACCTCGCCCTGGATGACCGTGCCCCGCTCCGGGCGCTCCCGCCCGTCCCGGCGCTCCCACTGCTCACGGGCCTGCTGGAAGGGGTCGGACGGCGATCCGGGGACGAAGCCCATGCGGCGCGACAGCGCGCTCTCCGCGCGGCGCCGCAGCAGCGCCCGGGTCGGCGGGAACAGGCACACCAGCGCGGCCACGTCCGAGACCAGCCCCGGCACCATGAGCAGCAGCCCGCCGAGCATCGTGAAGGAGCTTCCCGGCCGCGCGGCGGGCTCCTCGGCGCCCGGCCGCATCGAACCGGCCAGGCTCTGCCACGCCCGGCGGCCGCCGCGCTTGACCACGGCCCCGCCCACCACCACGCCCGCGACCAGCAGCAGGAAGACGGTCAGCCCGCCGGCGACGTCCGCCACCAGGGTCAGCAGCCAGATCTCCAGCACCAGCCAGGCGGCGATCCCCAGCGGTACGAAGGTGCGGGCGCGTGAGCGCTTCGGGCGGGTCGGGTCGCTCTGCTGCGATGCGCCGGTCATCATGCCTCCAAGTGTGCCGGGGCCCGTGACCGATGCGGAGCGCGGGTCGCACGGCCAAGGGGATCGAGGGATCTCATGGGTTCCAACGCACGAGGGGTCCCGGAGGGTCCAGGAGCCTCGAGGAGACCGGGCGGAATCCGCGATCCGCGAAAGCGCGAGGTATCGGCGGCGGCGGGCCGGGTACCCGCCGCCGACGGAGGTGTCGAATGACGGCTGTGCTGGAGGTCCTCGTGTGGTGGGCGGCGCTGACCGGGATCTGGCTGGTGCTGATCAGCACCGTGGACCCCCTGGAGCTCCTGGTCGGGTCGGCCGCCGCGCTGGCCGCCGCCGTGCTCGCGCGCGCCGGGCGCCGGGCGGTGACGGACCGGTGAGCACCTCCGACGGCTGGCTGGCGGCGGCGCTGGTGCCGCTGCTCGCGCTCGTACCGGTGCTGTGGCGGATCGCCCACGGCTCGCCCAAGGACCGGCTGATCGGCCAGAACCTCACCTCGCTGCTGGCCGGTCTGGTGCTGCTGCTGGCCGCGCAGGGCTTCCAACGGACCTCGTACAACGATGTGGCGCTGGTGGTCAGCGTGCTCGGGCCCACCGGCACCCTGATCTACGCCCGCTTCCTGGACGTCCTGCCCGACTCCCGGCTGGTGCGCTGGACGGCGCTGGTCGGGGTGCCCGCCACGGTGCTGCCGCTGTGCGTGGCGACCGGGCCCGGCCGGGCCATGGTGAAGCTGCTGCTGATCGGCGCGCTGCTGATCGCGGGCAGCGTGGTGACCAGCGGCCGCGGCGGTAAGAGGGGCGTCACGGCATGACCGATGTGCTGATCGCCGTGGCGCTGCTGCTGGTCGCGGGCGCCGCCACCGCCGCCGTGCTCAACCGGGACCCGGTGCGGCAGGCGCTGGTGCTGTCCTTCCTCGGCCTGACGCTGGCCCTGCTGTTCACCTTCCTCCAGGCGCCGGACGTCGCGCTCTCGCAGCTCGCCGTCGGCTCCGCGGTGACACCCCTGATGATCCTGCTGACCGTGCGCAAGGTGCGCCGCCGCCCGGGGAGCGGCGACGGCGTGGACAAGCCGGCGGGCCGGGAGCGATGAGCTTCCGGGTCCGGCTGTGGGTCTTCCTGGTGGGCGCCGCCGGGTTCGCCGCGCTGTTCGCCGCGGCCTGTTTCGACCTGCCGGCGTTCGGCACCGTCCCGCACCCGTACGGCGCGCGGGCCGTGCACGCCGCACTGAGCCATCACACGGCCAATGTCATCGCGTCCGTCAACTTCGATCTGCGCGCCTTCGACACGCTCGGCGAGGAGACCATCCTCTTCTCGGCCGTCATCGGCACCGTGGTGCTGCTCCGCCAGGCCCGGGACGAGCACCGCAAGGATCCCGAGCCCGCCACGGTCCATCCCCCGGTGCGCCGGTTCGCGCTGCTGACGCTGCCGTTCGCGCTGCTGGTGGGCCTCTATGTGATCGCGCACGGCCAGATCAGCCCGGGCGGCGGCTTCCAGGGCGGGGTGGTCACGGCCACCGCCCTGCATCTGCTCTACATCGCCGCCGACTACCGGGCCCTGGAGCGGGTCCGCCCGCTGACCCTCTACGAGATCGGGGAGGCCGCGGGCGAGGCGGCGTACGTGATCACCGGGCTCGCGGCCGTCCTCGCGGGGTCGGCGTTCCTCGCCAACGTCCTGCCCTTCGGCACCATCGCGACCCTGTCCTCCGGCGGCACGGCGATGGTGCTCAACGCGGCCGTCGGCCTGGAGGTCACCAGCGGGATCGTGGTCCTGCTGGCCCGATTCCTGGACCAGGCGGTGGAGATCGAGGAGCCCGGGGAAGACGACGGGAGCCCGCGGGACACAGGGGACGGCGGGGGCAACGGAGACGACGAGAGGGAGCCAGCGTGACGGTCCTGCCGTATCTGGTCGCCGGATGGATCTTTCTGATCGGTGTGTACGGGCTGGTGACCAGCCGGGACCTGATCCATGCCGTGGGATGCCTGGCCGTCACCCAGTCCTCCACCTATGTGCTGCTGCTCGCCGTCGGCTACCGGAACGGCGGCACCGCACCGGTCTTCGCCGACGCGCCCACGGACAGCCGGGTGGTCGACCCGGTCGTCCAGGCGCTCACCCTCACCGACATCGTGGTCGGCGCGACCGTGACCGCGCTGCTGCTCGCGCTCGTCGTCCAGCTCCGCAAACGCCATGGCACGGTCGACCCGGACGCCCTGTCCGAGCTGAAGGGCTGACCGGGTGGACACCGCGCGACTGCTGCCGCTGGTGGTGGCGGTGCCGCTGCTGGGCGCCGCGGTGCTGGTGGCCACCGGACGGCGGCTGCCCCGGCTCGTCTCCGACATCGTGGGCTGCGCCTTCGCCGCCGCCACCGCCGCCATCGCGCTCCTGGTGCTGTTCCGGGCCGGTCACCCCGGACCGGGGACCTATCCGGTGGAGTGGGTGGGCGGCTGGCGGCGGGTGGGCATCGTGCTGGTCGGCGATCCGCTGGGGGCCGGGCTCGCGGCGCTGGTCTCGCTGCTCGTCGTCGCCGTCCTGGTCTACTCCTGGCGCTACTTCGAGGAGCCGCCGCGCCGTCACACCGGCTCCTTCCCCGCGCTGGTCCTGGTGTTCCAGGCGGGCATGTGCGGTTTCGCGCTGACCGGGGACCTGTTCAACGCGTTCGTCTTCTTCGAGCTGATGGGCGCGGCCGCCTACGCGCTGACCGGCTTCCGCGTCGAGGAGCCCAAACCGCTCCAGGGCGCGCTGGCCTTCGGAGTGGTGAACTCCCTCGGCGCCTACGTCACCCTGCTGGGCATCACCCTGCTGTACGCGCGCACCGGGGAGCTGGGGTTCGCCCAGATCGGGCGGCGGCTGGACACGGAGGGGCCGGACGGGCTGGTGCTCGCCGCGTTCGTCCTGGTGACCACCGGGCTGCTGGTGAAGGCGGCCGCCGTTCCGTTCCACTTCTGGCTGCCCGACGCCCACGCGGTCGCACCGACGCCGGTGTGCATGCTGCTGTCCGGGGTGATGGTGGAGCTCGGTGTCTACGGGGTCGCCCGGGTCTACTGGACGGTCTTCTCCGGGCCCGGCGGGCTCTCCCACCCCGACTTCACCCGCGCGCTGCTGGTGCTGGGCGTCCTCACGGCGCTGCTGGGCGCGGTGATGTGCTGGCAGCAGCGCCATCTCAAACGGCTGCTGGCGTTCTCGACCGTGGCCCACACCGGGCTGTTCCTGATCGGCGTGGCCGTGCTCACCCCCGAGGGGATCTCGGGCACGGCGCTGTACGTGCTGGGCCACGCGGGGGTGAAGGCGGCGCTCTTCGCCTGCGTCGGGGTGCTGCTGGACCGGTACGCGACCGTGGACGAGCACGAGCTGTTCGGCCGGGCCCGGGAGCTGCCCGCGGTCGGCGTGCTGTTCGCGGTGGGCGGGCTGGGCCTGTGCGGGCTGCCGCCGTTCGGCTCCGGGCTCGGCAAGGCCGCCGCCGAGGAGGCCGCGGGACACACCGCCGGATGGCTGCCCGCGCTCTACGTCCTGGTGTCAGCGGTGACCGGGGGCGCGGTGCTGCGCGCCGGGCTGCGGATCTTCGCCGGAGTGGGACGGCGGCCCCGGGAAGAGGAGGAGGGCGGCCCGGAGACCACCGGCGAGGAGGAGCCCGAGACCGGCGGCCGTCTTGTGCGCATCCCGGTGCCACTGCTGGCGGTGCCCGCCGCGTTGCTGGCCGGGTCGCTGGCCCTCGGGGTGATCCCGGCGGTCGGGTCCGCGGTGGGCCGGGCCGGGGCGCTGTTCACCGACACCGGCGGCTACCGCCGGACGGTCCTCGACGGACATACCGCGGCCGCCCCGGCGCATCTGCCACCGCACTGGCAGCTGACCGGGATCCTGCTCGGGCTGCTCTCCACGGCCCTCGCCATCACCCTGGCCACACTGGCGGTGCGGCGGCCGGTCCACACCGGGACGGCCGCGCTACTCGCGCCCGTACGACGACTACAGTCCGGGCATATCGGCGACTACGTCGCCTGGCTGATCGCCGGGACGGCGCTGCTCACGGTGCTCACCGTCCCGGGGGTCCGCTGAGCCGCCGGGGCCGGGGCGCGCCCGGTCCCGCGGGTCGGCGGTCAGCGGTGGCGCAGTGCCGAGATCAGCTGGCTCTTGGACATCTGGGACCTGCCCTCGATGCCCGCCTTCTGGGCCTCGCGGTACAGGTCCTCCTTGGTCCGCGTCTCCATGCCGCCGGACTTGGCGCCCCCACGGGCCGCCATGCGGCGCCCCGACGTCTTTCCGCTCTTGGCGGTCGCTTTGGCCATGTTCCGCCTCCTTCCGCCTCAAGTGTCCGGTACGGGGCGGAACATCGCCCGCGGGACTACTCCGAGCGCGGAAGGCGGCCCCGCGGCCGGGGACCGGAGGGCCCAGGAATCCCGGAGTCCTAAGCGGCCTCATTGAAGTCCGGTGCGGTTCGGGTGCGCCCCGAAGGGGCGCGGGGCTGTGTCGATATGCGGCTCCGCCGCGCGGGCGCGACCAGCCACGACGGCGCCGCGGACGATCGACGACAGGTCATGGCACTTCCCGCGGAGCGCTTAGGAATCCTTGGCATCCTTGCGGCCCAGCACCTTGTTGACCCGCGAGCCCACGCCCCAGGACATGACCCGCCAGGCCGCCTCCGTGACGATGTCGCGGCTCATCTTGCTCTCGCCGCGCTCGCGTTCGATGAAGGTGACCGGGACCTCGATGACGTGGAAGCCCGCCTTGATGGCCCGCCAGGCCAGGTCGATCTGGAAGCAGTAGCCCTGGGAGGCGACCTCGTCCATGCCGATGCCCTCGAGCGTCTCCTTGCGGAACGCGCGGTAGCCCGCCGTCATGTCGCGGATCGGGACGTCGAGGAGCAGTCGGGAGTAGGTGCTGCCGCCCCGGGAGATGAACTCGCGGGACTTGGGCCAGTTGACGATGCGGCCGCCGGGCACCCAGCGGGAGCCGATCACCAGGTCCGCGCCCTTGAGCGCGGTGAGCAGCCGGGGCAGCTCCTCGGGCTGGTGGGAACCGTCGGCGTCCATCTCCACCAGCACGCCGTAGCCGTGCTCGATACCCCAGCGGAACCCGGCCAGATAGGCGGCGCCGAGGCCCTCCTTGCCCTTGCGGTGCAAGACCTTGACGTGGTCGTCCTCGGCAGCCAGCTCATCGGCGACCTTGCCCGTGCCGTCCGGGCTGTTGTCGTCCGCGACGAGGATGTGCGCGTCCGGAACCGACTCCCGGACCCGCGCGACGATCGGCTTGATGTTCTCCGCCTCGTTGTAGGTCGGGATGATCACCAAGGTCGTGCCGAGCGGACCGTACTTCCGCCGGCCACCGTCGTCCTGGCCCTCGTTGCTACGGCGCGGCTCCTCGGCCTCGGCGCCGGCCTCCCCGGCCTTCGCGCTCGGCTCGTCGGCCTTGGTGCCAGGCTCCTCGGCCTCGCGTGCGTCGCTCACGGCTACTGCCCCTTCTTGTCCGTACGTCCCCGACGGCCGATCATGATCGCGGCCGCGCAGGACAGAACGCCCACCATAGCGAGCACCCACTCGGGGGTCGCACCGACGCGGTCGGCCAGGGTCTTGCCGTCACGCAGCGGGATGCGCGCGGTGAGCACATCTTGCGTGAATTCTTTCGTCCGCTGCTCGATCGTGCCATCCGGGGAGACCACGGCGCTGATCCCGCTCGTGGCCGCGGTGATCACGGGACGGCCGTGTTCGATCGCCCTCAGCCTGGACATGACCAGCTGCTGCTCGGGCTGGCCGCTGCGTCCATAGGTGGCGTTGTTGGTCTGGACGACGATCGCCCGGGCGCCCGCGTTGACCGTGTCGCGCACGATCTCGTCGTAGGCGACCTCGAAGCAGATCACATCGCCGAGCCGAGCCGGGCCGACGTTCAGCACACCGGTGTGGTCGCCGGGGTAGAAGTCGCGGGGCACCCGCTGGAGCCGGGTGATGATCTTGCTGAGCTCCTGGCGGAAGGGGACGTACTCACCGAAGGGCACCGGGTGCTGCTTGGTGTACGAGGCGCCGGGGCCGCGCTTCGGGTCCCAGACGATGCCCTGGTTCTCCACATAGCCCTGTTTGGTCGGATGGTCGACCAGGGCGCCGACCAGCACCGGAACGCCGATCGACTTCACGGCCTCGTCGATCCGGGCGTATGCCTCCCGATACTGGAAGGGATCGAGGTCGGAGGCGTTTTCCGGCCATATGACGAGATCGGGCTTGGCGATCCGGCCCGCCTTGATGTCCTTCGCCAGGTTCAGGGTCGCCTTCGCGTGGTTGTCGAGGATCATCATGGGGCGGCCCAGGAAGTCCATACCGGGCTGCTGCACATTGCCCTGGACGACAGCGATGTCGACCGAGTCGTCGGCGGCGGTGGGGATGGGCACCGCGAATCCGGCGGCCGTCACGGCGGCCGCGACGGCCACGGCCCCGGCGGCGGGCAGGGCGCGGCGCGGCGAGAAGCCCCCGGCCCCGCGCAGCCGCCACAGGGTGAGCGCGGCACCGGCGAGCGCTCCGCCCGTCAGGGCGACGCCGAACGTGACCAGCGGGGCGCCGCCGAGCGCGGCGAGCGGGGTGTAGGGCGAGCCGGTGTTGGCGAAGGCCAGCCGGCCCCAGGGGAAGCCGCCGAAGGGCACCCGGTCGCGGGCCCACTCCTCGGCGACCCACAGACAGGCCGTCCACAGCGGCCACAGGGCCGGTACGGGCAGCCGGGAGACCAGGGCCAGCCCCGCCCCCATCAGGGCGAGGAAGGCCGCCTCGATGATCGACAGGCCCACCACCGCGTCCCAGCCCACCACGCTGAGCCACTTCAGCAGCAGCAGGAAGAACGGCACCCCGAAGGCGAAGCCCGTCCAGGCGCCCTGGCGGGCGGTCCGGCCGTGGGTGAGCAGGGCCAGGGCGGCGACCGCCACCAGGGACAGCGGCCACACCCCGAACGGCGGGAAGGCGAGGCCGAGCGCGAGCCCACTGACCGCCGCGAGCGCGCTGCGCCGCGCCTCCCGGCGGGCGAGCAGCCCGAGGCGGCGCAGCCGCCCGGGCCGCCGCCCTCCAGCGGACGACGCGGAGGCACACCCGGAGGCGGCGGAGGCGGTCTCGGAGGCGGCGGCTGCGGCTCCGGACGCGGCGGCCCCGGTCGCGCCGGATTCGCCGCCCTCGGCGGCGTCACGGCCCCCCACGGCGTCACCGCCCCCCACGGGCTTACGGCCCTCGGCGGCGTCACCGCCCCCGACGGGATCACGACCCCCCACAGCGTCACCGCCCTCGGCGCCCTCGGCGCCCTCGGCGCCCTCCGTGGGCGGCGTGGCGGCGGAGCCGGTCGTCCGCTGACCCGGTCGGTCTGCGTCCGGCCCGGTGGGGGCGGCTTCGGCGGTGGTGTCGGAACCCGATGGCACGGTGCGGCCTTCCTACAGGTCGTGCTGTGGTGAGGTGACCGTATAACGCGGGCGCGCGGAAGTGGTCCCGAGGTGCGGATTGTGACCTCGGGGTAGAGAAACGCTTCGGCCATGGCGGGGGTTCCCTCGCCCGGCGGCGGCCCCGCCCCCGCGTCGGGGGGCGGTCCGCCGGTGTGCGCGTGCGGAGTGGGGGCCCGACGCCCTTCGGGCCGACCTGGGACCCGCTGGCTGCGGATCGACCGAGAGCCGTTGTCTACTGAGCGTCCGGGCCCCTCCCGGGTCGCACCTGCCGACCCGGCGATCCCTCCCTCGCCCCCGTGCACTGGACCTGGCTCCCAGTGGCGGCGCACCACGGTGGCGCGTCTCCCTCTGGCCCAGCGGCGTTCGACGACTTCGTGAAGATTCCCCGGTCGGGCGTCCTGTGGTGGACGAGCCCGAACCTACCGGCCACCGACCGCACCCTGTCAACAGCCACATGACCTGCGCCGTTTCCTCAAATGACCAGGTCAGTACGGACGGTGTTCAGATGCCACGACAGGCCGGGGGCTCATCGTTCGGCGGTACGGGGCGCCCGCGCGTCACTCGTCCGGCCGGAGGTGGACGGTGCGTCCGCCCACCACCGTGCGGACGCAGACGGGCAGTTGACCGCCGGGGGTGAGGTCGGGCAGACCGGGGGTGCCGGAGCGGGGGTCGGTGGACCAACCGGCGACCCGCGTGTCGGGCACCTGCACGATGAGCTCACCGGTCCGCCAGATCGCGTAGTCGGCGGGCGCGCCGGGCGCCAGGACGCCCGCGTCGTCCCGTCCGATGGCCCGCCAGCCGCCGCGGGTGTGGGCGGTGAAGGCGGCGCGGACGGAGATCCGGTGCTCCGGGGTGCGGTGGAAGGCGGCGGCGCGCACGGTGCCCCAGGGGTCGAGCGGGGTGACGGGGCTGTCGGAGCCGAGCGCCAGGGGCACTCCGGCGCGCAGCAGCGCCGCGTAGGGGTTGAGGGTGCGGGCCCGCTCGGGGCCGAGCCGCTGGGCGTACATGCCGTCCTCGCCGCCCCACAGCCGATCGAAGGCGGGCTGGACGGAGGCGGTGAGGCCGAGGTCGGCGAAGGCCGCGACGGTCTCGGGGGTGAGCATCTCGGCGTGTTCGACGCGGTGCCGGGCGGCGCGCACACGGGCGAGCCCGACCGTGTCGGCGGCGGTCCGCACGCCCTCGACGACGGCCGTGACGGCGGCGTCGCCGATGGCGTGGAAACCGGCCTGGATCCCGGCCTCGGTGCAGGCGGTGACATGGGCGGCGACGGCCGCCGCGTCCAGGTAGGCGGTGCCGGTGTGCGGCGTGTCGGCGTAGGCCTGGTGGAGACACGCCGTGTGCGAGCCGAGCGCCCCGTCGACGAAGAGGTCGCCGGCCGCGCCGATGGCGCCGAGTTCGCGCACCTTGTCCAGGTCGGCGGCGCCGCGCGCGGCCTCGGCCCAGTAGCCGTACACCCGCGGCCCCGGCTCCTCGGCGGCGAGCCGGAGCAGCCCGGTGAGGTCGTCCTCGGAGGAGATGTCGGGCCCGGCGCATTCGTGGAGGGTGCCGATGCCGAGCGAGGCGGCGCGGGCGAGGGCGGCCCGCTGGGCGTCGGCCCGCTGCCGCTCGGTGACGACCGCGTGGGCGGCGGCGCGTACGGCGTGGTGGGCGGCGCCGGTCAGCGGCGTGTCGGGGTGGTACCCGGCCAGGTCCGACACGCCGGGGACGAGGTCGAGGAGCGCGGTGGTGACGACGGCGGAGTGCACATCGACGCGGGTGAGATAGAGCGGGCGGCCGCCCGTCGCCCGATCGAGCTCGGCCCGGGAGGGCGGCCGTCCCTCGGGCCAGCGGGCGGCGTCCCAGCCGTGGCCGAGCAGCACCCGGTCGGCGGGGTGGGCGGCGGCGTGGGCGCGCACCCGCTCCAGCGCGTCGGCGAGCGTACCGGCGCCGGTGAGATCGAGTCCGGTGAGGGCGAGTCCGGTCGCGGTGGTGTGCACATGCGCATCGGTGAAGGCGGGCGTCACCAGCGCCCCGTCCAGCTGGATGACCTCGTCCACACCGTCCGCGAAGCCGTCCGCGGCCCCTTCGGAGCCGACCCAGGCGATGGTGCCTCGTTCGACGACCATCGCGGTCGCGAACGGATCGGCGGGGCTGTGGACCTCACCCCCGCGCAGCAGGACGGTACGGCCTTCGGGGGCCTGGGCGGGGGTCGGGTCGTTCACGGCGGGCTGCCTCGATGGGGGTATGCGACGAGGGGTGTCGGACGGGCGTGACGGGGGTGTCGGACAGGCGTTCAGACGCGCGGCGGGCGCGCCTCGTAGGGCGTGGAGAGGACCACGGTGGTGCGGGTGGAGACACCCGCCAGCGAGCGGATCCGGCTGAGCAGGTGCTCCAGCTCCAGCGGGGTCGCGACGCGCACCTTGAGGATGTAGTTCTCGTCCCCCGCGACGCTGTGGCACGCCTCGATCTCGGGCACCTCGGCGAGCCGCTCGGAGATGTCGTCGGGCGCGCTGGGGTCGAAGGGTTTGACCGAGATGAACGCGGTAAGGGGAAGCCCGACGGCCTCGGGGTCCACGACGGCGGCATAGCCGCGGATCACGCCCCGCTGTTCGAGACGGCGAACCCGCTGGTGCACGGCCGATGTGGACAGGCCGGTGGCCTTGCCCAGGTCCGTGTAGCTCATCCGGCCGTCCTTGACGAGCAGCTCCACGATCTGTCTGTCCAACTCCTCCACAGCCGATCACCTTATGTGGTCGGGAGGGCTCCGGCACAACGGGTGGGCGCCGGGTGGCCACCGGACGGGCACAGCGGACATAGCCGCCGCTACGCCGCACCTGCACCGGGCATGTGACGAACGCCACATGTCCTCATGGGTGTCCTATGAGATGTGGCGATTACCTATGCGGCCGCGAGGGAAATGCTTGCTGTGGTCGAGGCCGACGCGCCTGGCCAGCCCACCCGAGGGGGAAACTCATGCCTCATCTCGAGCGCCTCGACGCAGGCGACATCGATACCGACGAGATCCACGACACCTACGAGATGTTCCGGGTGATCTGCCCGGACTGCGCGCGCCCCATCGCGCTCCTCGCCGACGAGGACGTCCTTCCCGAGCACGCGCTGTGCTCGTCCCCGTGGGACCCGTTCGGGCTCACGGTCTGCGCCGGCACCGGCCGCCGGGTGGCCGACGCCGAGCCCGCCGACGCGTCGCTGGACGCGCTCGAGCGGGACGCCGCGCTGCTGCTGACGCTTCCGGCGGGTCTGGACTGGCGGACGCAGCCGTTCTCCCACCTCGGCGGCCCGGGCTCCCGCCCGGTGCGCTTCCCGGTGACGCGGCGGTAGCGAAACGGCGGGGGCGCAGGCCGCGCCCCCTACCGACACACCGGCCTCAGCCGACCTCAGGCCCCGCGAGAGCGCGGGCGATCACCACCCGCTGGATCTGGTTGGTGCCCTCCACGATCTGGAGGACCTTCGCCTCGCGCATATAGCGCTCGACCGGGAAGTCCACCGTGTAGCCGTATCCGCCCAGCAGTTGGACGGCATCGGTGGTGATCCGCATCGCGGCATCCGTGCAGAACAGCTTGGCCATCGCCGCCTGCTTGGAGAACGGCCGCCCCGCGTCCCGCAGCCGTGCCGCCGTCAGATACAGGGCGCGCCCGGCCTCGATCTGCGTGGCCATGTCGGCGAGCATGAAGCGCAGGCCCTGGAAGTCGGCTATCGGCCGGCCGAACTGCCGCCGCTGCGCGGTGTACGCGAGCGCCTCGTCCAGCGCCGCCTGGGCGACGCCGACGGCGCAGGCCGCGATGCCGAGACGGCCCGCGTCGAGCGCGGACAGGGCGATCGCGAACCCCTGGCCCTCCTCGCCGATGCGGCGCGCGTCGGGCACCCGCACCCCGTCGAGGTGGATCTGGGCGGTCGGCGAACCGGCCATGCCCATCTTGTGCTCGGGCGCGGCCGCCGAGAGCCCGGGGGCGTCGCCGGGCACGAGGAAGGCGCTGATGCCGCGGGTGCGCTCGGGGCCGGTGCGGGCGAGCACGGTGTAGAAGTCCGCGATGCCGCCGTGGGTGATCCACGCCTTGGTGCCCTCGAGCGTCCAGGTGTCCCCGTCGCGGGTGGCCCGGGTGGTGAGCCCGGCCGCGTCGGAACCGGAGGAGGGCTCGGAGAGGCAGTACGCGCCGAGCAGTCCGCCGCCCAGCATCGCGGGAAGGTGCTCGGCCAGCTGCTCCTTGCTGCCGTAGCCGGCGAGGGCGTGGCAGGCCAGGGTGTGGACGCTGACGCCGAGGCCGACGGTCAGCCGGGCCGCGGCGAGCTCCTCGAGGACCTGGAGGTAGACCTCGTACGGCTGGTCGCCGCCGCCGAACTCCTCGGGGTGGACCAGCCCCAGCAGCCCGGACTCGGACAGCAGGGTGAACAGCTCGCGGGGGAAGCGCCCGGCGGCCTCCTCCTCGGCGGCCCGGGGCTTGATCTCCCGTTCGATCAGCTCGCGGACGAGCGAGATCAGGTCGCGGGCCTCTTCGGTGGGCAGCTCACGCTCCACCGGCTGCGGGCCGTGATCGGTCATGGCGGCGCTCTCCTCTCCCCTGGTCAGGCGCTGCGGCGGCGTGCGCCGGGGTGAGGCGGCGCCACCGGTGTTGCTGCCGCCTGCCGGTCGGCCCGTCGGATCGCGAACGGTGATGACCTGCACCGCGGCGGTTGGAGTATGCCCGATCCGGAGCCTTCCGGTACCGGTCGCCCGATCTTCAACCAAATTCGCGCATGGCCACCCACCACCTTCCTCCACGCACCCCCACAACGTCGCACGCATGGAGCAAATTGGCCCAGACCATTGACCCCACTGGTCTAGTCCTTCTACCTTTTCCCCACCCTGCCCTGCGCGTTCATGTCAAGCTGTGGGCAGGTCGTCGGGCAGTTCACTCTCCCCTCACCCCCCACCGAGGAGATTCCATGCTCAGACCAGGCAGACTGTCCGCCGCGCTCGCGGCGATCTGTACGGCGGTGCTGACCGCCACCCTGCTCGCGGGCTCGGCAGCGGCCGGTGAACCCCGGAGCGCCGACATACCCAAGGCCACGTCCGAGGCCGCCAAGGCCCCCACGACGAAGGCCGCCGGGAACAAGGTGGTCGGCTACTTCACCGAATGGGGCATCTACCAGCGCAACTACCACGTCAAGAACGTCGAGACCTCGGGCTCGGCCGCCAAGCTCACCCACATCAACTACGCCTTCGGCAACGTCACCGGCGGCAAGTGCGCCATCGGCGACTCCTACGCCGACTACGACAAGGCGTACGACGCGGCGAGCAGCGTCGACGGCAAGGCCGACACCTGGGACGCGGGCGCCCTGCGCGGCAACTTCAACCAGCTGCGCAAGCTCAAGAAGCTCCACCCCGGCCTGAAGGTGCTGTGGTCCTTCGGCGGCTGGACCTGGTCCTCCGGGTTCAGCGAGGCCGCCAAGAACCCCGCGGCCTTCGCCCAGTCCTGCTACGACCTGGTCGAGGACCCGCGCTGGGCGGATGTCTTCGACGGCATCGACATCGACTGGGAGTACCCCAACGCCTGCGGCCTCACCTGTGACACCAGCGGTAAGGACGCCTTCAAGAAACTGATGTCCGCCGTGCGCGCCAAGTTCGGTTCGTCCAACCTGGTGACCGCGGCGATCACGGCCGACGGCTCCTCCGGCGGCAAGATCGAGGCCGCCGACTACGCGGGCGCCGCGCAGTACGTCGACTGGTACAACCCGATGACGTACGACTTCTTCGGCGCGTGGGCCGCGCAGGGCCCCACCGCCCCGCACTCCCCGCTCAACTCCTACAACGGCATTCCGCAGCAGGGCTTCAACACCGACGCCGCCATCAGCAAGCTCAAGGGCCTCGGCATCCCGGCCTCGAAGCTCCTGCTGGGCATCGGCTTCTACGGGCGCGGCTGGAGCGGTGTCACCCAGGACGCCCCCGGTGGCACGGCGACCGGCGCCGCGCCCGGCACCTATGAAGCGGGCATCGAGGACTACAAGGTGCTCAAGGGCTCCTGCCCGGCGACCGGCAAGGTCGCGGGCACGGCCTACGCGCACTGCGGCAACCAGTGGTGGAGCTATGACACCCCCGCCACCATCGCCGGGAAGATGAACTACAAGCAGCAGCAGGGCCTGGGCGGCACCTTCTTCTGGGAGCTCAGCGGCGACACCTCGAACGGTGAGCTGATCAAGTCCATCAGCTGACCCCACAGCGACGCCCCTGATCGACGCGGGCGGGGAGCCATCACCGGCTCCCCGCCCGCTTCGTCGTGCGCGCCCGCGCACACCGGGCCCATCGGCGTCAAGCGTTCAAGCGGCGCACGAGGGGGCGCGAGGAGCGTATGTGGAGAACACCCCCCGGTAACGCCGCGTACTCCCTCCGTGAACGCGCTCCGTCCGGGGCTCGTACCTCAACGCGGCTTGTTCTGGCTATTGCGGGGCATCCGCCCCACAAGGAAATCTGAGCGCACGGGTGGCCCGCTCCACTCCGCGCGCGTGAACCAAAGGAACGATCATGAGCTCCGAGCAGTGCCCGAGCTGTGGCGGCCAACTCGCCGTGAATCAGGACGGGTGGAAGATCTGCCACTCCTGCGGCTATGCCTCCCCGCCCGGTGTCGTGCCCGCCCCCTCCCTGCCCGCGCATACCTGACCTGCCGACTCCTCCCGCCGTCCGATCCATGAAAGCCTGAGACTTCGCACCTCCGCACCCCCGCACCCCCCGTGTTCCGCCCCTCCGTACCGCTGAGCGAGGCACCATGGTCAATCCCTGGCTGGCGATGGCGTCAGGCACCGACCCCGCTGAGCGCACCCGCGACGTGCGCCGCGCCCATGAGGCGTTTCTGACGGAGGGGGCGGTGAGTCCGGCCGTACGGCCGGTGGTGGCGGAGTCCTGGCGGCGCTCGGCCGACGCCCGGGTCACCCAGGAGTGCAAGGCGCCGATCGACCTGGCGGACGACGCGCTGGACACCTATCGCGCGGACCATCCGCTGGCCCGGGTGATGCCGCTGTTCCGGGAGTTGCTGGGCACCATCGCCTACGACGGGGCCCATCTGCTCGCGGTCTGCGACGAGCAGGGCCGGCTGCTGTGGGTGGAGGGGCACGCGGGGGTGCGGAACCGGGCCGAGGGGATGAACTTCGTGGCCGGGGCGCGCTGGGACGAGCGCCACGCGGGCACCAACGCGCCCGGGACGGCGCTCACCGTCGACCACGCGGTGCAGATCTTCGCCACCGAGCACTTCAACCGCAGTGTGCAGCCGTGGACCTGCGCCGCCGCCCCGCTCCACGATCCGCACACCGGGCGGCTGCTGGGCGCGGTGGACATCACCGGCGGGGACCATCTGGCCGCCCCGCACAGCCTCGCCCTGGTCCAGGCGACCGCCCGCGCCGCCGAGGCCCAGCTGGGCGCCGAGCCGCCGCGGACGCGCACGCCGCGGATCTCGCTGACGGCGCTGGGGCGAGACGAGGCGCTGCTGGTCGTCGACGGGCGGCGGCTGCGGCTCGGGCGGCGGCACAGCGAGATCATGGTGCTGCTGGCCGGCCATCCGGAGGGGCTGTCCGGCGACCGGCTGACGCTCGAGCTGTACGGGCCACGGGCCGACGACCGCTCCCCGGTGACACTGCGGGCCGAGCTGTCCCGGCTGCGCCGTCTGGTGGGCCCGCTGCTCGGCTCGCGCCCGTACCGGCTCTTGACACCCGTGCGCACCGATCTGGCCGACGCCGCCGAGGCGTTGGCCTCCGGCGACGCGTACACGGCGCTGCGGGCGTACACCGGACCGCTGCTGCCGCTGTCGGAGGCGCCGGGGGTGTGCCGGATGCGGCGGGTGCTGGAGGACGGGCTGCGGCGCGCCGTGCTCTCCCACGGCGACCCTGAGCTGCTGCGACGCTGGGGGCAGACGCCGTGGGGCGAGGACGATCTGGAGGTCGCGGAGGCGCTGCTGACCACGCTTCCGGCGCATGCGCCGGGGCGGGTGGCGCCGGCGGCGCGGGTGCGGCGGCTGCGGGAGCTGTACGGGCTGCCGGGCGGCGCGCCACACCAGGGCGGCTATGACGGCGGAGCCCCGTTGCACCAAGGCGGGCATGAGGACGGAGCCCCGCGGCACCAAAGCGGCCATGACGACGGAGCCCGGCACCAAAGCGGTCATGACCACGGAGCCCCGCGGCAAGGGGGCGGCCACCGGGACGCAACGTCCGCGCAACGTGGCCGCACCTAGCCTCCCCGTCGGCTCCGCCCGTGTCGGCGCGGGCGGAGCCTGGACGCGCGTACCGACGACGCGTCCGGCAACGGGACCCACCACGCGTACACCAGGGAGGCCGCCCCATGACGCGTTTCGCAAGCCCCGGCTCCGAGGGCTCGGTCGTCACCTATCAGCCGCGCTATGACCACTGGATCGGCGGGGAGTACGTACCGCCGGCCCAGGGCCGCTACTTCGAGAACCCCACCCCCGTCAACGGGCAGCCCTTCACCGAGATCGCCCGCGGCACCGCCGAGGACGTCGAGCGGGCCCTGGACGCCGCCCACGCGGCCGCCCCCGCCTGGGGCCGTACGGCGCCCGCCGAGCGCGCCTCGGTGCTGCTGAAGATCGCCGATCGGATGGAGCAGAACCTGGAGGCCCTCGCGGTCGCCGAGAGCTGGGAGAACGGCAAGCCGGTACGGGAGACGCTGGCCGCCGACATCCCGCTCGCCATCGACCACTTCCGCTACTTCGCGGGGGCCATCCGGGCGCAGGAGGGCAGCCTCTCCGAGATCGACCACGACACGGTCGCGTACCACTTCCATGAGCCGCTGGGCGTGGTCGCCCAGATCATCCCGTGGAACTTCCCCATCCTGATGGCCACGTGGAAGCTGGCCCCGGCGCTGGCCGCCGGCAACGCGGTGGTGCTGAAGCCGGCCGAACAGACGCCCGCGTCGATCCACGTCTGGATGAACCTGGTGGCCGATCTGCTGCCGCCGGGTGTGGTCAACATCGTCAACGGCTTCGGTGTGGAGGCCGGGAAGCCGCTGGCGTCCAACTCCCGGGTGGCCAAGGTCGCCTTCACCGGCGAGACCACCACCGGCCGCCTGATCATGCAGTACGCGAGCGAGAACCTGATCCCGGTCACCCTGGAGCTCGGCGGCAAGAGCCCGAACATCTTCTTCGACGATGTCTCGGCCACCGACGACGACTTCATGGACAAGGCCCTGGAAGGGTTCACCATGTTCGCCCTCAACCAGGGCGAGGTGTGCACCTGTCCCTCGCGCGCCCTGGTCCAGGGCGGCCACTACCAGGCGTTCATGGACGCGGCCGTGGCCCGTACGGAGAAGATCGCGCAGGGGCATCCGCTGGACACCGACACCATGATCGGCGCCCAGGCCTCCAACGACCAGCTCGAGAAGATCCTGTCGTACCTGGACATCGGCCGTCAGGAGGGCGCCCGCGTCCTCACCGGCGGCAGCCGCGCCGAGCTCGGCGGTGAGCTGGAGGGCGGCTACTACGTCGAGCCCACGATCTTCGAGGGCGACAACCGTATGCGGGTCTTCCAGGAGGAGATCTTCGGGCCGGTGGTCGCGGTGACCCGGTTCGGCGACTTCGACGACGCGATCGGGATCGCCAACGACACCCTCTACGGCCTGGGCGCGGGAGTCTGGACCCGGGACGGCTCGACCGCGTACCGCGCCGGGCGCGCCATCCAGGCGGGCCGGGTGTGGACCAACTGCTACCACGCCTACCCGGCGCACGCCGCCTTCGGCGGCTACAAGCAGTCCGGGATCGGCCGCGAGACCCACAAGATGATGCTGGACCACTACCAGCAGACGAAGAACCTGCTGGTGTCGTACTCGCCGAAGAAGCTCGGCTTCTTCTGAGCACCGCGACAGGGCGCCTGACCGAGCGGATGCCGGTCAGGCGCCTTCGGTCACCAGGCCGAAACCCTTGACGTTTCACATGGCTGGTTTCTACTCTCGCTGCACCGCGTAGTCGGCGGTTCCAGCAGTTCACGTGCTGCGGCGCTTTCCGCAGTTTTTGGCAGGCACAGACATAGACCACCTGTCGGTGGCTTCGTCGTGCCTTTTTCTGTGCTCCCCGTGCCGCCGGTAGGTCTTCCTCGAAGGCGGATTCATGGCACAACGTGCGAGCGTCAGAAGCGTCGCCGACGTCGTTGCGCTCATCGATGGGCTGGGAAAGATCACCGGCCGGGCGCAGATCATCTGGTTTCTCGTGTTCGGCGGGCTGTTCCTCGACGCCTACTCGAACGCGGCGCTGAGCGCCGGTCTGGGGCCCATGACGACCCAGATGGAGCTCACCAGCACCCAGGTCTCGATCCTCACGGCAACCGCTCCGGCGCTGGCCATCATCTTCAACCCCCTCGGTGGCTGGCTCGCGACACGCATCGGTCGCGTTCCCCCACTGCTCATCGCCAAGGTGTTCGCGCTCGCGGGTGGCCTGCTCGCCGCGTTCGCCGGTGGTTTCACCCTCGTGTGGCTGGGCCGGGTCCTGGTGGGTGTCGCGTACGGCATCGACTTCGCGGTCGCCATGGCGCTGCTCGCCGAGTACACGCCCGCGAAGCTCGGCGGCCGGCTCAACCTGTGGCAGGCCGTCTGGTACGTCGCCACCACCAGCAACCTCGCCCTGGCCCTGGTCTTCTTCAACCTGGACGTCGGCGCCGACATCTGGCGCTGGTCGGTCGGCTCGGCTGCGGTCGTCGCCGTCGCGCTGCTGCTGAGCCAGGCGCTGATGCTCAAGGAAAGCCCCACCTGGCTGGCGAGCAAGGGCCGGCTGGACGAGTGTGTCACCAATCTGGAGCGGATCTACGGGATCGAGGCCGTCGTCGGTACGCCCGACACGATGACCCGCACCGCGGCTCAGGCACCGGTCATCGGGTTCCGCCAGACCGGGCTTCTGTTCAAGGGCGAGTACCTGCCGCGCACGATCCTGTCATCGGTGATCTCGCTCGGGCAGTCAATGCAGTACTTCGCGGTCGGTTGGTACCTCCCGCTGATCAGCCTGACGATCTTCGGCGAGAGCTTCGAGAAGGCCACCATCGGCTCGATGGTGTTCAACGCCTTCGGTATCGCGGGCGGGCTGCTGTCCGCGTACTTCGGCCGCCGCCTCGGGCTGCGGCTCAGCTCCGCCGCCGGTTTCGCCGGGGTCTTCGTGGCCCTGGTGGCGATGGGGCTGACCTTCGAGAAGGTGCCCACGGCGGTGGCGTTCCTGCTGCCGGTGCTGTTCATCCTCTGCCACTCGGCGGGCCCCGGCGCCAACGGCAAGTCCATCGCCGCGCTCTCCTACACCAGTGACGTCCGCGCCCTGGGCACCGGTGTCACCGGGATGGTCGGCAGCTTCGGCAGCGTCGCCGGCCTGTATGTGTTCCCGCAGATCAAGGACTCGCTCGGACTCGCCGACACCTTCCTGGTGCTGTCCGTCGTGCCACTGCTCGGCCTGATCACCTGTCTGGTGATCACATGGGATCCGACGAAGGCCGCCTCGCCCGACGAGGTCGCCGGACAGGACCTCGACGCCGCCGCGGTGCCCTCCGTGGCCGCGCGCTGACCCACCCGGACCTGACCCGGGTCCCCTCCCCTGCCGTGTCCGTCCCTTCCGTATCCCTTCCCGCCGCCTCCGTCCCCTCCCCATCCCTCCGCACGGCTCGCTCGCGATGCTCGAATGAAAGGGCTGCCATGACCCAGACGTTCCCCGGGGCCTCCCCACGGCGCGGTGTGCTGTCCATCGACGAGGGCACCACGGGCACCCGGGCCGGAGTCGTGCTCGACTCGGGCGCCGCCCACAAGGTGTTCTACCGGCCGATCAAGGTCAGCCATCCGAATGACCTCTCGGTCGAGCAGGACCCGATGGAGATCTGGACCGCCACCCTCGAGGTGGCGCGCCGGGCCGTCGGCGGGGCACGCGAGGACGGCATCGAGATCACCTCGGTCGCGCTGTCCACACAGCGGGCCACGGCGATGCTGTGGGACCGGGTCACCGGGCGGCCGCTGCTGCCCGCGGTGGTGTGGCAGGACCGCCGGTACGCACATGAGCTCACCGCCTACGAGGCGGAGTGGGACGCCGTCCTGCTGGCCCGGCAGGGCCGGCCGGTCGGCGCCCGCGCCCCGTTCCTCTGGGCCGCCCGGCAGATCGCCGCGCACCCGGAGGTGGCCGAGGCGCACCGGGCGGGACGGCTGCTCTTCGGCACCGTCGACACCTGGCTGATCTGGCGCCTCACCGGTGGCGCCGTGCACGCCACCACCCCGACCAACGCCGCGTCCACCGGTGGCTACCTGCTGGAGCGGCACGCCTGGGACGAGGCATGGATCGGCCACCTCGGCTTCCCCCTCGGCCTGCTGCCGGAGCTGCGCTCCGACGACACCGGTTTCGGTACGACCGACCCGGCCGCCCTCGGTATCGCCGTCCCGCTGGCCGCCTCCATGGGCGACCAGCACGCCGCGCTCGTCGCGCTCGGCGGTCTCGCCGCCGGGCAGGGCATGTGCATGTACGGGACCGGCGCGTTCGTCGACGCGGCGACCGGCACCACGCCCGCCCTGCCCCGGCCGGACATCTCCGGGGTGCTCGCCCAGCCCGGCCGGCGGCAGGGCGGCATCAGCCACTACAGCCTGGAGGCGTACAGCTCCACCGTGGGTTCGGCGCTGCGCTGGCTCTGTGACGATCTGGGCCTGTTCGCGTCGCCGAAGGAGCTCGGTGAGGAAGCGGGCCGGGTCCCCACCCGGCCGGGCCGCACCCCGCGTTTCGTCCCGTCGCTCGCCGGGGTCCGTACGCCGGTCTGGCACCCGGAGGCCACCGCGGCCCTCACCGGGCTCACACTCGCCACCACGCGCGCCGATCTCGCCCGCGCCGTGCTCGACGGGGTCGCGCATTCGGTGTGCGACCTGATCGACGGGGTCGCCGACACCATGGGCTCCCCGTTCACCCGGCTCCGGATCGGCGGCGGCGTCTCCGGCAGCGACCCGCTGATGCGGATCCAGGCCGATCTGACCGGCCTGCCGCTGGAACGGGTCGCCGACTCCGCCACCGCGAGCCTGCGCGGCACCGCCTATCTGGCCGGGGTCGCCCAGGGTCTGTGGTCCTCGCTCGAAGAGGTGGTCGCGGAGCAGCCGCGGGGCCGGGTCTTCGAGCCGTCGATCACCTCGGCCGAGCGCACCGAGTCGCGCACCGCCTGGCGCGATGTGCTGATCGCCCAGCTCAACGACCCCGCGCTGCTCCCCCTGCGGGAGGGCCCGCCCGAATCTCACACCCCCCACTGACGGCCCCCGGCCGTCGGACCGGCGGCCCGCACACGACGGCGGGGCCGCCGAACCGAAACACCAGGAGTTGATGTTGTGATCACCATGCCCGCCCGGAAACCGCGGCGCACCGCCGCGGCGACCCGCCGGACACCGCTGCTGCTCGACCGGGCCGCCCTCAAGCGCCAACTGGCCGACGACACCTACGACGTGCTCGTCATCGGAGGTGGCATCACCGGGGCGTACGCCGTGCTCGACGCCGCCTCGCGCGGTCTGCGCGCGGCCCTGATCGAGAAGGACGACTTCGCCTCCGGCACCTCGTCGAAGTCGTCGAAGATGGTGCACGGCGGTCTGCGCTACATCGAGCAGGGCAACGTCAATCTGGTCCGCCACTCGCTCCTGGAGCGCCACCGCTTCCGGAAGAACGCCCCGCACCTGGTGCACCGGCTGCCGTTCCTCTTCCCGATCCTGGAGAAGGAGGGTGTCTTCGACGCCCGCCTCGCCAAGGGCTTCGAGGGCCTGCTGTGGACGTACGACCTGGTCGGCGGATGGCGGATCGGCAGGCTCCACCAGCGGCTCACCGTTCCCGAGGTGCTCGCCCAGGCTCCGACGCTGCGGGCCGAGAGCCTCAAGGGCGGGCTGATGTACTTCGACGCCCGCACCGATGACGCCCGGCTCGTCCTCACCATCGTCCGCACCGCCGCCGCGCTCGGCGCGACGGTTCTCAACGGGGCCAAGGCCGAGGGTCTGCTGACGCGGGCGGACAAGGTGTCCGGTGCCCGGGTCACAGCGGACGGCGACACCTTCGACATCCGCGCGCGGGCCGTCGTCAACGCCACCGGGGTGTGGACCGACGAGCTCGACGCGAAGGCGGACGACGGTCACCAGCCGCAGGTCCGCCCGGCCAAGGGGGTGCACATCGTGGTCCCCTGGGACAAGCTGCGGATCAACTGCACGGTCACCGTGCCGATCCCCGGCCGGGCCCGCCGCGCCACCTGCACCCGCTGGGGCAACAGCGTCGTCCTGGGCACCACCGACGAGGACTACCAGGGCTCCCCGGACGATGTGCACTGCACCCGCGAGGAGATGGACTTCCTGCTGGAGGGCGCCAACACCGCCTTCGACGGAAAGCTCACCCCGGACGACGTGGTCGGCTCCATCGGCGGTCTGCGCCCGCTGGTCGGCGGCAAGGAGGGCGCCACCCTCGATATGCGCCGCGACCACCACATCACCGTAGGCCGCACCGGCATGGTGACGGTGACCGGCGGGAAGCTCACCACCAGCCGGCACATGGGTGAACTCGTCATCGACAAGGTGATGACGGTCCTCGGCCGTAAGGCGAAGAGCCGCACCACCGACCTCCCGCTCCTCGGCGGCGCCGGTTACGACTCCGAGGCCGTCGCCGCGTCCGGTGGCATCGCCGCCCACCTGGGCGAGCGCTTCGGCACCGAGGCCCGCTTCGTCGGCGACCTCATCCAGGACGACCCGTCGCTGGCCGAGCCGATCGTCGCCGGACTCCCGTACACCCGGGCGGAGGTCGTGTACGCGGCCCGTGCCGAGCTGGCCCGGTCGGTCGACGACGTCCTCTCCCGCCGCACCCGCGCCCGGCTGTTCGCCCGGGACGCCTCCACCGACGCCGCCGAGGCCGTCGGCGCGCTCCTCGGCCAGGAACTGAACCTCACGGAGGCGGAGGTCGAGCGCTCGGTCGCCGAGTACCTCGACGCCGTCCGTCACGAAAAGTCCGTACTCCTCGAAGGGGCAGCAGCATGATCAGCCGCCAGACCATCACCCACCCGTTCAACCGGGGCGACTACACCGTCGGCGCCCCCAGCTTCGCCACGTGGGCGCGGAACACCCCGATCGGTGACGGCGAGGCCGCGCTCCAGGCGGACCCGGTCGAGGTCCCCGAGTCCGTGGTCGAGGCGCTGCGCGAGGCCGCGCACGCGGTGCACACCTCCCGCGACGAGGTGGTCACCCGGACCCGTGACTGGTGGGCCGGTTCGATGATCGGCGAGACCGAGGGCCGTCCCGCCACCCCGAACGCCGTGATCGTGGAGGCCGCCGACGCCGACCAGGTCGCGTCCGTGCTGCGCATCTGCCACGAGGCGGGCATCCCGGTCACCCCCTCCGCGGGTCGCTCCAACGTCACGGGCGCGGCCCTCCCCGTCTTCGGCGGCGTCGTCCTGGACGTGTGCGGGCTGAACCAGATCACCGGCTTCGACGCCGAGTCGAACATCGTGGACGTCCAGGCCGGGACGTTCGGCGACCTCTTCGAGAAGCGGCTCCAGGAGGAGTACGGCGTCACCACCGGCCACTGGCCGTCCGCGTTCGCCGTCTCCACCGTCGGCGGCTGGATCGCCTGCCGCGGCGCCGGTCAGCTCTCCACGCGCTACGGCAAGATCGAGGACATGGTCATCGGCGTCGACGTCGTACACGCGGACGGTACGCGTGCCACGTACGGCGACTACGCCCGCGCCGCGGTCGGCCCGGACCTGCGCCAGCTGTTCATCGGCTCCGAGGGCACCCTCGGCGTCATCGTCTCGGCCCGGCTGCGGGTCCACCCGCTGCCGGAGTACGCCGACGCCGCCGCGTACGGCTTCACGACCTTCGCGGAGGGCCTGGACGCCTGCCGCACGATCATGCAGCGCGGCGCCACCCCGGCCGTCCTGCGCCTGTACGACACCCTGGAGTCCGGCACCCACTTCGGCCACCCCGAGACCAACCTCCTGCTCATCGCCGACGAGGGTGACCCGGCCATCGTCGACGCCTCGATCAGGGTGGCGAAGGAGGTCTGCGAGAGTTACGGCCCCGAGCTGGACAGCCAGGCCGTCTTCGAGCGCTGGCTGGACGAGCGGATGCTGGTCGGCAAGTCCGCCGAAGGCTTCAAGCCGAGTCCGGGCCTGGTCGCCGACACCCTGGAGATGGCCGCGTCCTGGACCGACCTCCCGGCGATCTACGACGAGGTGGTCGCCGCGATCCAGGCGGTGGACGGCACCCTGGCCGCCTCGGCTCACCAGTCCCACGCGTACACCGACGGCGCCTGCGTCTACTTCTCGCTGCGTGGCGATGTGGCGCCCGAGTCGCGCCGCGACTGGTACCGCTCGGTGTGGGACGCGGCCAACGCCGTACTGATCAAGCACGCGGCGGCGCTCAGCCACCACCACGGCTGCGGACTGCTGCGCGGCCCCTACCTGGAGGAATCCCTCGGGGCCGGCTTCGCGACGTTCGTCGCGGTGAAGCGGGCCCTGGACCCGGCCGGCCTCCTCAACCCTGGCAAGCTGGGCCTTCCCAGCCGCTTCGGCACCTCACCGCTGAGCTGACCTCGGCACCACCGCCCTTGACCCCAGGTAGGCCCTTGCCATGACTCCTTCCCCGCCCCGGTCCGGTGCCCCGCTCCATGCCGAGCTGGCCGCCGCGCTGGCCGAGGTCCCGGTCGTCGCGTCGGTCGTCACCACCCAGCCGCTGCGGCAGTTCCTGACCGCACCGGCCAAGGTGTGCATCGTCGCCTCGCTCACAGTGGGGCAGCTGCCCAAGGCCGTGCCGACGCTGGTCCGGGCGGGGAAGACCGTGTTCGTGAACGTGGACAGCAGCCCCGGTCTGGCCCAGGACCGGGGCGCGCTGGAGTTCATCAAGAACATGGGCGCGCACGGCGTGGTCAGCACCCGGCTGTCGCTGATCGAGAAGGGCCGGCCGCTCGGCCTGCGCACGATGATGAAGGTGTTCGTCACCGACCGGTCCAATCTGCGCCGCTCCCTGGACGCGGTCGCGCGCGGGGCGCCGGACCTGGTCGAGATCATGCCCGCCCCGATCGTCGCCCGGATGACCGAGCAGGCACAGCGCGCGATGTCCCCGTCGGTCGCCGCGGGCTTCGTGGAGACCCCCGCGGACGTGGCGCTCGCGCTGGGCCTCGGGTCCGTTGCCGCCGCCACGTCCGACCCCCGCCTCTGGCACCTGCGCCGCGACCAGCTGCCGCCGGTTCCGCCCTCCGCGCGCAAGCGGCCCAGCGCACCATGAGGCCCCGTGCGGTGGCGCGCACGCACACCGGGAAACGGCGTGCGGGCAACGTTCTCGCAACGTGGCCGGGGGTTCCCTGGGCCGGACCCCTGACCGCTCGGTGAGCATGGCCAGTATGACGGAGAGGGATCGCCCATGGACCGTATCGCGCTGACTCCGGCCGCGGCCGAGCTGATCCGCAAACTGCGGGCGGATCACGGGCCGCTGATGTTCCACCAGTCGGGCGGCTGCTGCGACGGCAGCGCGCCGATGTGCTATCCGCTCGGCGAGTTCCGTACGGGTGGGTCGGACGTGCTGCTCGGGGAGTTGGAGGTGGACGGGGTCGAGGAGCCGGTGGGCTTCTGGATGTCGGCCTCGCAGTTCGAGCTGTGGGCCCATACGCATCTCACGGTGGACGTGGTGCCGGGCCGTGGCAGCGGCTTCTCCCTGGAGGCGCCGGAGGGTGTGCGCTTCCTGATCCGTTCACGGCTGCTGGACGACACGGCCGGCTGAACGCTCAGCTCGCGTCGGCCAGCGCCAGCGTGTGCAGCCGCTCCGGCGGGCCCGGCCGTGCGTAGTACCAGCCCTGCGCGGTGTCACAGCCCAGCCCCCGCAGATGCTCGGCCTGTACGGCCGTCTCCACGCCCTCGACCGTCACCGCGAGGTCCAGCGTGTGCGCGAGCGAGACGATCCCCTCGACGATCTTGACATCGACCGGATCGGCCGGGGCCCGCTGCATGCCCCGGGTGAAGGAACGGTCCAGCTTGAGCTGGGAGACCGGGAGTCGGCGCAGATACGACAGGTTGGAGTAGCCGGTGCCGAAGTCGTCCAGGGCGATGTCCACGCCGAGGTCGGCGAGTTGGCGCAGCGGCCGCAGGGCGGTCTCGTCGGCGCCGATGAGGTCGTTCTCGGTGACCTCCAGGCACAGCGCGCTGGGGCACAGTCCGGCGTTCTCCAGCACCGCCACCGTGTCGGAGACCAGCGTGGGATGGCTCAGCTGGCACGGCGAGAGGTTGACGTTGACGCGCAGCGACTCGTCGTCCTCGGCGGCGTCGCGCCACTCGCGCGCCTGCCGGGCGGCCTGCTCCAGCACCCAGCGGCCGAGCGGGACGATCAGCCCGGTGTCCTCGGCGAGCGGGATGAACTGGTCGGGGCCGAGCACTCCGTGCAGCGGGTGCAGCCAGCGTACGAGCGCCTCGGCGCCGCGCACGGTGCCGTCGGTGAGCCGTACCAGCGGCTGGTACTCGATGAAGAACTCGCCCTTCTCCAGGGCGGAGGGCAGCCCGTTGGTGAGGCTGTGCCGGGCGATCACCCGGGCGTTGGAGTCGGCGTCGGCGATCTCGTAGCGATTGCCGCCCGCGGCCTTGGCCCGGTACATGGTGATGTCGGCGCTGCGCAGCACCTCGGCCCGGCCGATCTCCCCGGCCCGGCCGTCGACCACGCCGATGCTGGCCCGTACCCGCAGCTCACGGCCCTCGATCCGGACGGGTTCGGCGAGCGCGGCGAGCATCCGGCGGGCCAGCCCGGCGCCGTCGGCCTGCGCCGCGGGGCCGGTGACCAGGGCGAGGAACTCATCGCCGCCGACCCGGGCGAGCAGTTCGGTGGGAGCCTTCACACAGCGCCGGAGGCGTTCGGCCACGGCCTCGAGCATCCGGTCGCCGACGGCATGGCCGAGGCTGTCGTTGACGGCCTTGAAGCCGTCCAGGTCCAGGTAGCACACGCCGAACGGCTCGGCGTCGGCGTCGGCGGCCAGCACCTGGTCCAGCCGCTCCAGGAAGAGGGTGCGGTTGGGCAGTCCGGTCAGCTCGTCGTGGGTGGCCTCGTAGCGCAGCCGCTCCCGCAGCTGCCGGTGCTCGGTGATGTCCTCGGCGAGGGCGAGCTGGTACTGCGGGGCGCCGCTGGAGTCGCGCAGCAGGGTGACCGTCAGATTGGTCCACAGCTCGCTGCCGTCGTCACGGTAGTGCGGCTTCTCGATGCGGAAGTGGTCGCGCTCCCCGTTGACCAGCTCGCGGTAGAGCTCATGGGCGCCGGGTACGTCGTCGGGGTGGACGAACTCGGTGACGTTGCGGCCGGGGCGGAAGAAGTCCATCCCGCCGAACATCCGGGCCATGGCGTCGTTGACGACGAGCACCTCGCCGTCGAGTCCGGCGATGCCCACGCCGATGACCGCGCCCTCGAAGACGGCCTGGAACTTGGCCTCGCTCGCGTGCAGCGCCTTCTCGGCCTCGGTCCGGGCGACCAACGCGGCCCGCGAGATGGCCTCCTGCTCATCGCGCTCGCGCTCGCGCAGCTCACGGACGAATCCGGCGGCGAGGGCGTGCTGGAGCCGCACACAGCGGGCGCGCGCCTCGTCGTCGGCCAGGAGCTCGTGGGAGGGCTCGTCGGACGGTCCCGGGAACGATTCACCGGAGGGCTGGGAGAAGGGCGCTCCGGGCGCCGAGCAGGACACCAGATGCGCGTCGATGACGCCCAGGATGGCGGGCAGCGCGTCGGGCTCGGTGCACTGGGCGTCCACCAGCGCGGCCCCGACCTCGTACGCGGCCTCGGTGTCGAAGGGGGACGAGCGCAGCGCGGCGCTCAACCGGTGGGCCAGCGGCAGCAGATAGCCCTCGAACTCGTCGGGGGTCATCGTGGTGGCGGCCAGTGGGTGGACGGCCCGGCACCAGATGCCCGCGAATCGCCTCAGCGGATCGTTCTCCCTCTCCCTGGGGGCGGGGTGTCCGGCGGCGTCCCCGGCGCCGCGGTCACATCTCGGCCCGCCCGATTCGGACGTCATATCGTGCGCTCCCCGGGGCAGCCGCCATGGGCTGTTTCCCTGTAGCCTGCCGCGTCCTCGCCTGCGGCGTCGATGCCCTCCGGCCGCCAGTCCACGTCCTGCACTTCCTTCGCCCTCTTCCGGCTTCCGGGGCCGCCCTCGGGTCGTCCGCGTCCTCGGGGAAGTGGAGCACGACGAAGAGCGGCACGGCAACCCGCTGCTGAGGCGAGATTACTGATCAACCGTTCGATGAGGAAAGGAAAAACGGAAAACTCCAATCCGGATCTGATCATGGAGACGGGCCCCGCCAGGGGCGGTCGAGCACCTGTCAGCGGCATCTGCCAGCGGCTCGACCCCCGTGCTGACCTCGGCCCTCCACAGGCCGGGCCTTTGAAAGTCGCCTCGGCGAACCCCCCTCGGGGAGCCCCGTTCTGGCGGAGCGTCAACCCCGCCTGGGAGCAGTCGAATGAGGAAATCCATCACGTCCGCCGCGCTTGAACGTCACACCGGGGTCCGCGGTCGGCAGCTTTTTCGCCCTCATGCGGTGAATTGCCATGAATAGGGGTACTCGGCCGCTGGATCTCCACGAGGAGACGCAAGGAGGCGCGACGACGCACGGGGCACATGAGGATGCACAGAGTGACCCCACGGCCCCACCGAGGCCCTGGACACGCAGGCGAGGGAGCCGGACGGACGGGTCGGGACGGGCCGGTGCGGCTCCCACCCGGAACCGACGCGACCGCACCGCACCACACCACAAGGCGGGATGGGCAATGAGCGACAAGAACAAGACTGTGGCGCGCGCTCTGCTCGACCAGCAGGGCACGACCTTCGCCGCCGAGGCCGGGATCAAGCTCCGCGACGCCCCCGGCCCGCTCTACCAGCTGCTGGTGCTCGCGCATCTGCTGTCCGCGCGGATCAGTTCCGACATCGCCGTCGCCGCCGCCCGCGCCCTGTTCGACGCCGGGCTGCGCGACCCGCGGCGGATGGCGGAGGCCACCTGGCAGCAGCGGGTGGACGCGCTGGGCGAGGGCGGCTACCGGCGTTACGACGAGCGGACCTCCAGCCAGCTGGGCGAGGCGGCCGAGCTGGTGAACCGGGAGTACGGGGGCGATCTGCGGCGGCTGCGCGAGGCCGGGGACGTGAAGAAGCTGCTCCAGGGGATCAAGGGCATCGGTCCGGCCGGGGTGAACATCTTCCTGCGCGAAGTGCAGGGCATCTGGCCCGAGTTCGCCCCGTACTTCGACAGCAAGGCGCTGGACGGCGCCGAGCGGGTCGGGCTGCCGAAGAGCGCGCGGTCGCTGGAGGGGCTGGTGGCCGAGAAGGACCTTCCCCGGCTGGCCGCCGCCCTGGTCCGGGTCGCGCTGCACGCGGACGCCGCGCGCGAGGTGCGCGCGGCGGCGTAGCGCGGTCAGGCGACAACACGTTCACGTGAGGAACTGCGAGCACTGGTACGGACCGTACGTCCGCTCGCCGTCGTCCAGGGAGACCCGGACGTCGTCCGGCCGGATGGACTCGTCCCGGTGCAGGAAGGACTGGGCACGGGCGAGGGTGCACACCAGCTGGCCGTTGGGCAGCCGGTCGCTCGGGCTGTCGAAGGAGGCGCCGGGCGAGTGCAGGGTGATCCGGTGACCCGTGCCGCTGGTCCAGTACGGCCCGAGCCGGACGAGGTTGACGAGGCCGCGCTCCGCGGCCCAGTCCGGTGTGTCCGACAGCAGCTTGAGGGCACCGTTGGGTTCCTCGATGGAGGCGTCGGGGCGGGTGACGCCCTGGAGCGCGGAGCCGCGGACGTAGTAGATCCGCAAATCCTTGGTGAGCCCCTTCGCGGGCTCGCCGCCGTCCACCACCCCGGTGGGCCGCACTCCGCAGCCGGCCGCCGCCGCCAGGGCGAGGAGCACGGCCACCGCCGCCGTACGCGGGCGGTTCGTCCCCCCTCTCATCGCGCCCCTCCGTCCGTCGCCGCTGCCTGTGCGCCAGAGCCCTGCCCGGCGTGTTCCCGCGGGTGGCGGGGCAGCCGCAGGGTGAACACGGCGCCGCCGCCCTCCTCGGCGGGCCGGTTGGCCGCCTCGATCGTGCCGCCGTGCAGCCGTGCGTTCTCCAGCGCGATGGCCGTGCCGAGGCCGCTGCCCTCCGAGCGGGCCCGGGCGCTGTCCGCCTTGTAGAAGCGGTCGAAGACCCGGGCGAGGGCGTCGGGCGGCAGCCCCGGCCCCCGGTCGGTGACCTCCACCGTCACCCGGTCCGCGTCGGCGGACAGCGTCACCGTCACCGGCCGCTCACCGTGGCGGAGCGCGTTGCCCACGAGGTTGGCCACGGCCACGTCCACCCGCCGCCGGTCCACCACCGCCCGTATCCCCTCCGGGAGCCGCGCCGCCACCTGACCGGTCCAGCCGCGCAGCTCCAGCGTGCCGTGGACGATCCGCGCGAGATCGGTCTCCACCGCGTCGAGCCGGGCCGCGCCCGAGTCGAAGCGGGACATCTCCATCAGGTCCTCCACCAGCCGGGCCAGCCGCGCGGTCTCGTCGCTGACGGTACGGGCGGCGCGGGCGGCGTCCGCGGGCAGCTGCGCCGCGTCCTCGTCCAGCACGGTCGTCACCATCGTCATGGCGGTCAGCGGGGTGCGCAGCTCGTGCGAGACATCGGCGACGAACCGCCGGGCCCTGGCCTCCTGGTCGCGCAGATCGGTCACCGAGCGCTGGAGCGCGTCGGCCGTGGTGTTGAAGTCCGCGGCGAGCCGGGCGAGTTCATCACGGCCCCTGACCTCCACCCGCGAGTCGAGGTCGCCCTCGGCCAGCCGCCGGGTGGCGCGTCCCAGTTCGCGCACCGGCCGCAGCACGGTCCCGGCGGCGAGCAGGGCGAGCACCGCGGCGAGGCCGAGCACCGGGAGCAGCCCCCCGCGCACCGAGTCCAGCAGGGCGGCGGTGTGCTCCTCCTCCGCTCGCAGGGAGGTGACGGCGAACACCTCGAGCCCGGAGGCCCGGCCGTCCTCGTACGAGACGGGGGTGCCGACCACCAGATACGGCCGGCCCCGGTACGCCACGCGCTGGAATCGGGTGCGGCCCGATGAGCGGACCGAGGCGCGCAGTTCGGGGGTGATCCGGGTGCGGTCGGCCAGGCCGTCGGAGGACGCGGTGAGGCCCTGGTAGCGGGTGACGACGAGCGGGGCGCCGGAGAGGCCGGAGGAGACCGAGTCCGCCAGCGCGGTCAGCGTGCGCATGTCGGGGGGCATGTCGAAGTCGGGGGCGACGCTGTCGACGCGCTCGCGGAGGTCGGTCTGGAAGGCGTCCTGGGTGCGCTGGAGGACGGCGCTGCGGGATTCCCGGTAGGCGAGCGCGGTGGCGGTGACGGTGCTGATCAGCGCGACGAGGACGAAGGCGATGACCAGCCGGGTGCGCAGTCCGCCCAGGCGCGGCCGGAAGCGTTTCACAGCGGACCGAACCGGTAGCCGAAGCCGCGCACGGTCTGGATGTAGCGGGGCCGGGCGGGCACCTCCTCGATCTTCGCGCGCAGCCGTCCGACCGCGGCGTCGACCAGCCGAGAGTCGCCGAGGAAGGAGTGGTCCCACACCGAGGCGAGCAGCTGCTCCCGGCTGAAGACCCGGCCCGGCGAGGCGGACAGCTCCAGCAGCAGCCGCAGTTCGGTGGGCGGCAGCGGGACGGGGGTGCCGTCGCGGCTGACGGTGAGCCCCGCCCGGTCGATGACCAGCCCGGCGTAGACCTCGCCGGGCCGCCGGGGCACGGGGTCGGCGCGCCGCAGCGCCGCCTTGATCCGTGCCTCGAGGACGGGTGCGGTGACCGGCTTGACCACATAGTCATCGGCCCCGGCCTCCAGACCGCCGACGATGTCCGGATCGTCGCCGCGCGCGGTCAGCATGATCACGGGCATGGTGGAGCGGGCCCGGATCCGGCGGCACACCTCGAAGCCGTCCATGCCGGGCAGCATCAGGTCGAGCACCGCGAGTTCGACGGCCGTCCCGGCGGGGGCGTCGAGCAGTGCGAGGGCCTCCTCGCCGGTGGCGGCGACCGACACCTGATGGCCGTGGCGGCGCAGCACGAGCTCCATGCCATCGCGTACGGAGGCGTCGTCCTCGATGAGCAGTACATGCGGCATGCGGCCGATTATGACCCATGAATTCGCCGGAAACCGCTGGTCAGGCCGATGAATCAAAGGCATACGGGCTTTGTTACACATCCATCATATGGTCATGGACGGACCATCATGTGGCCGCCGAAAGGTGGTCGCCATGACACGGCACACCCGGCACACCACTTCCCGCGCCGCCTTCTCCCGCGCCGCCTTCTCTCGTACCGCCTTCCGGCGCGCCCTGGCCGCCCTCGCCGCGCTGCCCCTCCTGGCCCTCGCGGTGGGCTGCGGCGGTGACGACGACTCGACCCGGGTGGAGGGGGTCGCCTCCGCGCCGGGCGGGGACACCGGGGGCTCAGGCGGCTCCAGCGCCTCCGGCGGCTCCTCCAAGGGCACCGGCGGCGGCGGTTCCGCCAAGGGCAAGAGCGCCTTCTACGACGCGCAGATGGACTATGTGCGCTGCATGCGCACCAAGGGCGGGGCCAAGGACTTCCCCGACCCCAAACTCAGCGGCTACCTCGACTGGGACAAGATCAACAAGCTGGAGGATCCCAGCGGCACGGGCGAGGTGACGAAGGGCGGCAAGGACGGAGCCTGTGCCGATGAGCTGCGCAAGGCGATGACGTTCGAGCCCGAGCGGGACGCCCAGAAGGACTACGAGTCGATGCTCGCGCACGCCACGTGCATGCGGGACCACGGCGTCTCGGAGTTCCAGAACCCCACCATGTCCGCGGGCAACGCGGTGCCCGGTGGTGAGCCGGACCCGACGAACCCCCGGATCGACCCCGACTCCTCGGTGTACAAGCAGGCCCGTGAGGCGTGCGAGGGCAAGCTGCTCGACGGTCTGGACGGTATGCAGTGAGGCGCAGCACCGCGTGGATCGCGGGTGGCGCCCTCGTCGCCGCCGCGACCGGGGCCGGGGCCGCCGCCCTGGTCCTGGGCGGCGGGGACGGGGCGGACGCCTCGTCCCGGGACGGCGACCGGCCGCCCGCCACGGCCAAGGTCGTCCGCACCGATCTGGTCCAGAGCAAGACCGTCGACGGACAGCTCGACTACGCCCAGCGGCGCGAGGTGTCCTCCGCCGTCGACGGCACCGTGACGGTGGCGGCCGACGCGGGCCGCACGGTCACCCAGGGGCAGGCGCTGTACGAGCTGAACGACAAGCCCGTCACCCTGCTGTACGGGCAGATCCCGATGTTCCGCGCCATGAAGCCCGGGGACCGCGGCTCCGATGTCCTCCAACTGGAGCGGAATCTGCGTGACTTGGGGTTCGGGGCCGGGCTGTACATCGATCCGCGCTATGACGCGGCCACCAAGGCGGCGGTCAAGAGCTGGCAGAAGTCGCTCAACCGCGCCCCCACCGGCACGGTGGGCAAGGGAGACGTGGTCTTCCAGCCCGACCGGGTGAAGGTCGTCTCGGCGGACGCCGCGGCCGCGGACCACGTGGGCCCGGACGCCACGGTGCTCACCGTCGCCTCCACCAAGCCGGTGGTCCGGGCCCAGCTGGATCAGCAGGATGTGTCCCTCACCGCCAAGGGCACCACCGTGAAGGTGACGCTGCCCAGCGGGCGGACCGTACGGGGTGAGGTATCGGGCACCGTCCGCCCCGAGTCCCCGGATGACGATCCGTCGGCCGCGGCGCGGGACGGCATCACCGTGGAGGTCACCCTGGACGGCGGCCGTCCCGCGGTGTCCGGGGAGGACGCCAAGGCGACGGTGAACGTGTCGTTCGTCAGCGAGAGCCGCGAGAACGTGCTGGCCGTCCCGGTCGAGGCGGTGGTGGCGCTGCGCGGTGAGCAGGGCGGCTACGGCCTGGAGCTGGTGGCGGGCGACACCACCCGGATGGTGCGGGTGGAGACCGGGATGACGGCCGACGGGCGGATCGAGGTCAGCGGCCCGGGACTGCGCGAGGGCATGACGGTGGGAGTGGCCGAGCAGTGATCGCCACCGCGCCACCGCCCCGCCCGGCGGCCGTGATCAAGCTGGTGGGGGCCACCAAGACCTATCCGGGCGGCGTCCACGCCCTGCGCGGGGTGGATCTGACCGTGGTCTCCGGTGAACTCCTGGCGATCGTCGGCCCGTCCGGCTCCGGGAAGTCGACCATGCTGAACATCATCGGCACCCTGGACCGCCCCACCTCGGGCACGGTCCGGGTGGCCGGCCACGATGTGAACGCGCTCTCCGACGTCCAGCTGTCCGCCCTCCGCGCCCGTCACATCGGCTTCGTCTTCCAGCACTTCCACCTCTCCCCCGGCCGGGACGCGGTGGACAACGTGGCGGACGGGCTGCTGTACGCGGGGGTGGGCGCGCGCGAGCGCCGGGCGCTGGCCCGTGCGGCGCTGGAGCGGGTGCGCCTGGGCCACCGGCTGGACCACCGGCCGCATGAGCTGTCCGGCGGTGAGAAGCAGCGCGTGGCCATCGCCCGGGCGCTGGTCGGCGAGCCCCAACTGCTGCTCGCGGACGAGCCGACCGGGGCGCTGGACTCGGCGTCGGGCGAGGTGGTGATGGAGCTGCTGCGGGAGCTGAACGCGGCGGGCACCACGGTGTGTGTCATCACCCATGACCACGAGATCGCGGACGCGCTGCCACGGCGGGTCCGCTTCCGCGACGGCGAGGTCGTCGCCGACTCGAACGAGGTGAGGTCATGACCGGCCGGAAGACCACGGCGGGCACGCCCCCCGTCGGCCGCGGGCTGAAGCCCTCCCGGCTGACCGCCGGTGACATCCTCCGCGTGGGCGCCGTCGGGCTGCGGGCGCGCCGGACCCGGGTGGTGCTGTCCGCCCTCGGCATCGCGATCGGCATCGCCACGATGGTGGCGGTGGTGGGGCTCTCCACCTCCAGCCGGGCCGATCTGATGGCCCGGCTGGACCGGCTGGGCACCAACCTCCTCACCGCGGAGGCCGGTGAGGACCCGCTGGGGAAGGACATCGTGCTGCCCAAGAACGCGGTCGCGATGGTCGAACGCATCGGCCCGGTGCGGCACGCCACGGCGACCGGCGAGGTGGACACCCGCATCCGGCGCAGCGATGTGGTGCCGGAGGAGCGGACGGCCGGGGTCACCACCCAGGCGGCCCGACCCGATCTGCTGGAGACGCTCGGCGCCGGGGTGGACCGGGGCGTCTGGCTGAACCACGCCAATGAGCGGCTGCCGGTGACCGTCCTGGGGTCGATCGCCGCGAAGCGGCTGGGCGTCACCGAGCCCGGTGAGAAGATCATGGTCAATGACCGCTATGTGGTGGTCGTGGGCATTCTCCGGCCGGTCGAGCTGGTGCCCACGCTGGACCGGGTGGCGATGGTCGGATTCCCGGCCGCCGAGCGGTACTTCGGCTTCAACGGCCACCCGACCACGATCTTCGAGCGCTCCACGGACGCGTCGGTGGCGGACGTGGCGGCGGTACTGGCCCGCAGCGTCAACCCCGGCCAGGAGGGCACCGTGAAGGTCTCACGGCCGTCGGACGCCCTGGCGGCGAAGGCCACCACCGACGAGGGGCTGACGGCGCTGATGCTCGGGCTCGGGGCCGTGGCGCTCCTGGTGGGCGGGGTCGGTGTGGCCAACACCATGGTGATCTCGGTGCTGGAGCGCCGCCAGGAGATCGGGCTGCGGCGGGCGATCGGGGCCACCCGCAACGCCATCCGGCTGCAATTCCTCACCGAGTCACTGCTGTTGTCGGCCCTCGGCGGGCTGGCGGGGGTGGCGCTGGGCTCGGTGGCCACCTGGGCGTTCGCCCTGGCCCAGGGCTGGACGACGGTTATCCCGCCCTGGGCACCGGCCGGCGGCTTCGGCGCCACGCTGGGGATCGGCGTGCTCGCGGGGCTCTACCCGGCCATCCGCGCCGCTCGCCTCCACCCCACCGTGGCGCTCAACGCCTCCTGAGCGGGCCGGCCGCCTCAGCGGATGCCGAGCTCCTTCAGCACCCGCCGCTGGGCGGCGGTGGGCTTGGCCGGGAAGTAGAGGTAGCAGACGCCGCCGGTGCCCGAGACCACCTTGCCGTCGGCGTTGTACCGCTTCGTCCGCAGCCAGATGTTCTCCCACTGCCGCCGCTTGTAGATGTGGCGGACCGCCGCGTTGTCGGCCGAGGCCGGGTCGTTGGCGATGACGTCGCCGTCCGCCGTGAAGCCGATGACGGTCATCAGATGCCCCGAGGTGCCGTATCCCGCGCCGTCCAGCTCCGTCTTGAGGAAGGACTGCGAGGTGATCAGCGGAATGCCGACCTCGATCAGCTTCTCGGCGTCGTTGAGCGAGCCGAGCCGGGTGACCACGCCCTGGAGATCGCGGTAGGTGGCGGCGTAGGCGGCGTTGAACGGCCAGTTGCCGCAGCCCTCGTACTGGTAGTCGAAGGTGGACCGGGCGGCGTGGCAGACCTGCGGATCGGCGTAGTCCGGGTTGACCCAGGCCAGGTCCTCGGCGGAGGGCTTGCGGCCCCAGTACTCGATGATCATCTGCGAGGAGGTAGGGCTGCACCACGCCTCGCCGCCGTTGTCGTACTCCGGGTACTGGCCCTTGTGGATCTCCTGCGAGTAGCGCGGTACGACGAGTTCGCGCCCCTTGGCCAGGCCCGGCGTGGAGGCGGGCACCTCGAACCGGTCGGGGACGTCCGAGCCCATCCCGCCGACCCGCCACACCGTGGGGGTGAGGGTGGTGCCGGGCTTGCGGTGGAGGGTGAGCCGCACCTGGTACGCCGCCAGCCGCAGCCCGCTCGCCGGGTCGTCGATGGAGAAGGTGTCGGTCCACACCGAGCTCTTGTCGTCGCTCTGGTCGTCCACCGAGGTGCGCCGGATGGAGGAGGCGCCGTCGTCGGAGGCCCAGCGGCCCATCACGTACCAGGGGGTCGCGGAGCCGTCGGTGTAGGTGCCCTTGAGCTCGATCTGGATCCAGGTGCCGGCCGGGGTGCGGGCGTTCCAGGAGACGATGGCCTCGGTCGCGGGCACGGAGAGGGTGCGCACCGGGGAGGTCCAGGTGGCGTACTCCCAGGCGGCCTTGGTGCCGGTGTGCGGATCGGTGTAGTCCACGCTGCCCAGCGGGCGGGAGATGACGATGCCGGGGCGGGCGCCGGACTCGGCGCGGACGCCCTTGGCGGCACCGGCCAGCCAGTCGGCGTGGCTGGTCCAGCCGTGGTACTCCGCGATCCGCTCGGCCTTCGAGCCCGCCGGGGCCGCGGCGTCCCCGGGGGTTACGGAGGTGCCCGCCGAGGGGCGGGCCGTTCCGGCGGCCGACGCGGCCGTCGTGGTGACGGCGGCGGCGCCCGCGACGCCGAGTGCGGCGGCGAGCACGGAGCGGCGGGGCGTGGATCCAGATCTGGTCATGCGGGGTTCCCCCAGTCGTCGTCCGGTCCAGTGGGCGGCGGGTGCGACAGTCGCACAACTATGGCCGCTGCGAGTGGTCTCAGGCCAGTGATTCCCCCAGCGCCCGCTCCATCAATATTGGTGTGAACCAATGGAGTGAACGAGCCCGAAGGGCCGTATGGTGGTCCCCGATGCGAACTTACCGACCGGTTGGCACCCTGGACGCGCTGGCGCGGCGCCTGCGCGCGCTGCCGCCGTCCTGCGGACCGGTCCGGCTGATCGCGATCGACGGCCACGCGGGCTCCGGGAAGACCACCTTCGCCGGGCAACTGGCCGAAGCGCTCGGCGGCGCGCCGGTGCTGCACACGGACGACTTCGCCACCCATGAGGAGCTCTTCGGCTGGGCCGAGCGGCTGCAAGCCCATGTCCTCGCCCCGCTCGCCCGGGGAGCGGCCGCGGCTTACGCCCCGTACGACTGGGTGGAGCGCCGCTTCACCACCGCCCGGCGGCGGCTCGACCCCGCGCCGGTGGTGCTGCTGGAGGGCGTGGGCAGCGGCCGCCGCGCGGTGCGCCCGCGGCTGGCGCAGCTGTTGTGGATGGAGCTGCCCGAGCGGGACTCCTGGCGGCGCGGGCAACTGCGGGACGGCCCGGAACAGGCCGCGTTCTGGGACGGATGGCTGCCCGCCGAGCGTGCGCATTTCGCCGCCGACCCGTCCCGTCCGTACGCGGGAGCCTTGGTACAGCAGCGGAAGGAGGGGTATGAGGTGCTACCGGGACCCGCGGCGACCGACGGGAACGCCCCTTGGTCTCACACAGCGTGAGCCGATGCCACCGACCGGGCCTGACGCCGCCGTCCGAGGCATGACGCGCAACCCAACTCGGCTTGACCTGGGGCCCATACAGGTCTTACGTTCTCAATGTGCGACTCGTACGAGTCGTCCCACAACGCGAAGCCCCCGGTTGTTCCCCCGTGATCGGGGGCTTCGTCCTGTCTGGCGCCGGTTTTCCGCTGCTTTGCGCGGCCACTTCCTCACTCTGGGTGACGGCCTTCCCCGAGCCTTGTGCGCCCCTTACACGCCCCCGCGCACACCCGTCCGGCCTTGTGGGATTGCGACGAACAACAGTGCGGCACCCTCGGCCCATGCGCGTTGCGCAGGTACGATGCGAAAGGGGCAGTCGCCCCTGCGGCATCCACGGGGGCAGGGGTTGTGGGGGACGTGATGGATTTCGGCACGCAGGGTTCGCACGCCCCGGCCGACCTCGCCTGGCTGCGAGCCGTCGATGCCTACACGATGGGCGCGTACGCACAGGCCGAGGAGGAGTTCCGGGCCGCCACCCGGCTCGACCCGGGAATGGCCGACGCCTGGCTCGGACTGCACGCGCTGCGGGCCGACACCGCGGCGGCGCTGCTGCGGATGTACCGGCACCGCGACCGCTTCGGCGAGCAGCGCGCCCGGCACCGCCGCACCCTCAACTCCTGGTACTGGCTGGGCTGGTGGGTCCAGCCCGTGCTGGAGACCAGCCGGGACCTGCTGCTCGCCCACGCCTCCCACTGGCTCGACGGCCGCCATGTGCCCGAGCTGGACCGGGCGCTGGCCGGCTGCCCCCCGGTCGAGGCCGATCCGCAGGCCCGCTTCCTGCACGCCTGCCGCGCCTATCTGGTCAAGGACTGGGAGCAGCTGGTGCGCCACACCGAGCCGCTGCTCGACGATCAGTTCCTCGGCATCGAGGCCGGTCTGTTCGCCGGGATGGCGCGGGTCCGGCTGGAGATGTACAGCCAGGCCGAACCGCTGCTCGCCGCCGCCTTAATGCGCTGCCGCAGCGAACAGCCCCAGCGCAAGGAGCTGCGCTACTGGCTCGCCCGCGCCCATGAGGGCACCGGGCGCAGCGCCGCCGCGCTCCCGCTCTACCGCGCGGTGCACCGCATCGACTCCACCTTCATGGACACCTCGGCGCGGCTGGCGGCGATAGCCGAGTCCGACGGGCTGGACGAGCCCGCGGACCTCGCCGCCGTATCGCTGGCCGGGGCCGGTGGCCAGGACGCCACGGACGGCCGGGACGCCACCGCCACCGACCCCGCAGACACGCTGTCCGACGGCCGCGATCCGCGCGCCGCGAGCGAGGGCCCCGAGGGTCCGCCGCTGATGGGCCCCGCCGTGATGGGCGCGGGCGGCACCCGCGACCGGGCCGGACTGCCCTCCCAGCCCGGCCCCTCCGATCCGGTGCTGCTGGAGAGCGCGCTCCAGGAGCTGGAGCGCATGGTCGGCCTGGAGCCGGTCAAGCGGCAGGTCCGGGCGCTGTCGGCGCAACTCCACATGGCGCGGCTGCGCGCCGGGCAGGGCCTGCCGGTCCAGCCGCCCAAGCGGCACTTCGTCTTCTCCGGGCCCTCCGGCACCGGCAAGACCACCGTGGCCCGCATCCTCGGCCGGGTCTTCTACGCCCTCGGGCTGCTCGGCGGCGACCATCTGGTGGAGGCCGGGCGCGCCGATCTGGTCGGCGAGTATCTGGGCCAGACGGCGGTGAAGGCCAATGAGCTGATCGACTCGGCGCTCGGCGGGGTGCTCTTCGTGGACGAGGCGTACAGCCTGTCCAACTCGGGCTACAGCAAGGGCGACGCGTACGGCGACGAGGCGCTTCAGGTGCTGCTCAAGCGGGCCGAGGACAACCGCGACCGGCTGGTGGTGATCCTCGCCGGCTACCCCGAGGGCATGGACCGCCTGCTGGCCGCCAACCCCGGCCTCGGCTCGCGCTTCACCACCCGCGTCGACTTCCCCAGCTACCGCCCGCTGGAGCTCACCCGCATCGGGGAGGTGCTGGCGGCGGAGAACGGGGATGTGTGGGACGAGGAGGCCGTGGAGGAACTGCGCAGCATCAGCGGCCATGTGGTGGACCAGGGCTGGATCGATGAGCTGGGGAATGGGCGGTTTTTGCGGACGCTGTACGAGAAGAGCTGCGCGTACCGGGATTTGCGGCTGTCGGGGTGGAGTGGTACGCCGAATCGGGATGATCTCGCGACGTTGCGGCTGCCGGATCTGATGCAGGCGTACGGGGAGGTCCTGTCGGGCCGCGGCCCGATGTACCGCGACCCCCAGGACCCGCCCCTGGGCTAGCGAGCCCGCCTGCGGCGGGTCTTTCCCCTACCCGCCCCTTCCCGAACCATGGGCCTCTGCCCCTGGACCCCGGACGCCCTTCGGGCGTGTCCTCAATCGCCGGACGGGCTGATTTTCAGCCCCTCCGGCGTTTGAGGAGCGGGTCCGGGGCGGATGGGCTGATTTTCAGCCCATCCGGCGTTTGAGGACCGGGTCCGGGGTGGACGGGCTGATTTTCAGCCCGTCCGGCGATTGAGGACCGGGGTCCGGGGCGGAGCCCCGGTTGTGGGAAGGGGCGGGTAGGGGAAAGGCCCGCCGCAGGCGCAGAGCCGCAGCGCAACCGCGGCGCTCAGCCCACCATCGCCCGCTCCTCCTCGGAGAGCACGGCCGCCGCCTCCCCCCTGGGCTCGGCCACCCGCTCCCGGGCCCCGCCCCGATGCGCGGGATCGTGGACCTCGCCCACCAGCTTCTCCAGGACGTCCTCCAACGCCACCAGCCCCAGCACCGTGCCCGACCCGTCGGCGACCGCCGCCAGATGGGAGGCGGCCCGGCGCATCGCGGTGAGCGCGTCGTCCAGCGGAAGCTCCGCCCGGAGCGTCTCGATCGGATGCCAGACCCGCTGCGGCACGGCCCGCTCCGGGAACTCCAGCTCCAGGACGTCCTTCACATGCAGATAGCCCATGAAGGCGCCGCCGGGCCCGCGCACCGGGAAGCGCGAGTAGCCGGTGCGCACGGTCAGCTCCTCGATCTGCCGGGGAGTGACCGAGGGATCCACGGTGACCAGGCCCGCCGGGTCCAGGAGGACATCGGTGACCGGGCGGCTGCCCAGCTCCAGGGCGTCCGCGAGCCGCTCCTGCTCCCCGGGGTCGAGCAGCCCGGCCTGCCGGGAGTCCTCGACCAGATGGGTCAGCTGCTCGCTGGTGAAGACGGCCTCGACCTCGTCCTTGGGCTCCACCCGGAACAGCCGCAGCACCAGCCGGGCGCACGCCCCCAGCAGCGCGGTGACCGGGCGGCACAGCCGCGCGAAGGTGACCAGCCCGGGGCCCAGCCACAGCGCGGTCTTGGCCGGCGCCGCCATGGCCAGGTTCTTCGGCACCATCTCGCCGATGACCAGGTGGAGGAAGACCACCAGGGCGAGCGCGATGGCGTAGCCGAGCGGGTGGATCAGCTGCTCGGGCAGGTGGACGGCATGGAAGACCGGCTCCAGCAGCTCGGCGACGGTCGGTTCGGCGACCGCGCCGAGGGTCAGCGAGCAGACGGTGATGCCGAACTGGGCGGCCGCCATCATCTGCGGCAGGTTCTCCAGGCCCGTGAGCACCGTACGGGCGCGCGCGGAGCCCTCGGCCGCGCGCGGCTCGATCTGGCTGCGGCGCACCGAGACCAGGGCGAACTCGGCGCCCACGAAGAAGCCGTTGGCCAGGACCAGCAGGACGGCGAAGAGAAGCTGTACCAGGCTCATCGTCCGTTCCCCTCCCCGGCCACGGCATGGGCGGTCAGTTGCACAGGCGGCGTAGTACCCGGCTTCGCGCGGACGATGCGCACCCGTTCCGCCCGGTGATGGCCGACCTGCCGGACGGCCAGCTTCCAGCCGGGCAGCTCGGCGATGTCGCCGGGGGCGGGGATCCGCCCCAGCAGATCGGCCACCAGCCCGGCCACGGTCTCGTACGGCCCGTCCGGCGCGTCGAGGCCGATCCGGCGCAGGGTGTCGACGCGGCAGCCGCCGTCGGCGTCCCAGACGGTGCGGCCGTCCTCGGTGAGGGTCTGCACCAGGTCGGGGGTCTCCGCGGCCTCGTCGTCGTGCTCGTCGCGCACCTCGCCGACCAGCTCCTCGACGATGTCCTCCAGGGTGACCACACCGGCCGTGCCGCCGTACTCGTCGACGACCACGGCTATCGGCTGTTCGCTGCGCAGCCGCTCCAGCAGCGGCTGGACCGGCAGCGTCTCGGGGACCAGCACCGGGGACTGCGCGATCCGGCTGACGGGGGTGCGCAGCCGGTCGTCGGACGGCACCGCGAGGGCGTCCTTGAGGTGCACCATCCCGATGACCTCGTCCAGCCGGTCACGGTAGACGGGGAACCGGGACAGCCCGGTGGCCCGGGTGAGATTGAGCACATCCACGGCGGTCGCCGTGGAGTGCAGCGCGCTGACCCGCACCCGCGGGGTCATCACATGCTGGGCGGTCAGCTCGCCGAGCGAGAGGGTGCGGACGAACAGATCGGCCGTGTCCTGCTCGAGCGCGCCGGCCCGCGCCGAATGGCGGGCGAGCGAGACCAGCTCACCGGGGGTGCGGGCGGAGGCCAGCTCCTCGGTGGGCTCCACGCCCAGCGCCCGCACCAGCCGGTTGGCCACGGTGTTGAGCAGGGCGATCACGGGCCGGAAGAAGCGGGCGAAGGCGTACTGCGGGCCCGCGACGAAGCGGGCGACCTGGAGCGGCCGGGAGACCGCCCAGTTCTTGGGCACCAGCTCGCCGATGACCATCTGGACGGCGGACGCCAGCAGCATGCCGAGCACGATGGCGACACCGGAGACGGCGCCGTGCGGCAGCCCGACCGCCTCCAGCGGCGCGGTCAGCAGATGGCCGAGCGCGGGCTCGGCCAGCATGCCGACGATCAGCGAGGTGATGGTGATGCCCAGCTGGGTGCCGGAGAGCTGGAAGGACAGCTCGCGCAGCGCCTCGACGACGGTACGGGCGCGCTTGTCGCCCTCGTCGGCGGCTCGCTCGGCGTCCGGCCGCTCGACGGTGACCAGGCCGAATTCGGCGGCCACGAAGAAGCCGTTGGCGAGGATCAGGACGAGTGCCGCAGACAGCAGCAGGAGGGACAGGGTGATGCTCATGCCGCCGCCTCGTGGTCGGCGGCGGCGCAGGTACTACAGGACGATCCGTCCATCTGCTGAGGGAGTCACTCCTCGGGTCGCAGGGAAGCCCGCCGGGGGCGCACGCGGGCGTGCGCGCTGGAGAGGCGGGGCGGGGCACCGTTCGGCCCCGGCAACAGAGTAATCAAGGATGGGGCATGACGGGCAGGCCCCTCACGCCGTTGGAGTGCCGATCCGCTCGTCGGCCGGTTCGCGGGGCCCGCCCGGCGGCGGGCGGAAGCGGATGTGAAGGGGCTGCTCAACACCGCAGGGGCCGGGCGGCCCTGGCGGGTGGCTCAGTCCGCGGCACGGCCCGTCCCGTGCCGCTCTGCGAGGGCGCGCAGGGCCCGCGCGTCGCTGATGGCGTGCGCCTTGGCGATGCCCGGCTGGATGCCCATCGCGGGCAGGCTGGTGCCGTCGGCGAGGTCCAGATAGACCCAGGGGTCGCCCGGGCGCAGATTGACCCGGAGCACCTCCGCCCACTCCAGCCGGCGCTTGGTGGTGAGGTTGACCACCGTCACACCGCCCTCCTCGGCCACCACCTTGGGGCGGCTGAGCAGCATCAGCACCCCGAAGAACAGCAGTCCGGTGAGGATGAAGCTGGCCCGCTCCCCCGGCCCCAGCCGCTCCAGCAGCAGGGCGACGGCCGTGAGGACGACCAGGACGGCGACACCGACGGTCATCAGGACGGCCCGGGTCCTGGTCGGCCGGAAGGTGACGGGCAGGGCGGGGGTGGGCGCGGCGGCGGACACGTGGTCGGCCTCTCGGATGGGAGGGACGGGAGGGAACGGGAGGGGGGCAGGGGCGGCGCGGCCGTCAGAGGCGGCAGGCGTGGATGCCGGTGGTGAGGATGGCCCGGGCCCCCAGGTCGTAGAGCTCGTCCATGATCCGCTGGGCGTCCTTGGCGGGGACCATCGAGCGGACCGCGACCCAGCCCTCGTGGTGCAGCGGGGAGACGGTGGGCGACTCCAGGCCCGGGGTGAGCGCCACGGCGCGCTCCACCTGCTCCACCCGGATGTCGTAGTCCATCATCACGTAGCGCCGGGCCACCAGGACGCCCTGCATCCGGCGGAGGAACTGCTGGACCTTGGGGTCGTCGCTGGGGTCGCCGGTGCGGCGGATGACGACCGCCTCGGACTCCAGGATGGGCTCGCCAATGATCTCCAGCCCGGCGTTGCGCAGGGTGGTGCCGGTCTCGACCACATCCGCGATGACCTCGGCGACACCGAGCTGGATGGCGGTCTCGACGGCGCCGTCGAGGTGGACCACGGCGGCGTCCACACCGTTGTCGGCGAGGTGCTTGGTGACCAGTCCGGCGAAGGACGTGGCCACGGTCATCCCGCCGAACTCGCTGACGTCCTTGGCCGTGCCGGGACGGGTGGCGTAGCGGAAGGTGGACCCGGCGAAGCCGAGCTGCATGATCTCCTCGGCCTGGGAGCCGGAGTCCAGCAGCAGATCGCGGCCGGTGATGCCGATGTCGAGCCGGCCGGAGCCCACGTAGACGGCGATGTCGCGGGGGCGGAGGAAGAAGAACTCCACCTCGTTCTCCGCGTCGACCAGGACCAGCTCCCTGCGGTCCTTGCGCTGCCGGTAGCCCGCCTCATGGAGCATCGCCGACGCAGGCTCGGACAGTGAACCCTTGTTGGGGACGGCGATGCGCAGCATGAGTGCTCTTTCCTTCGGTGGCTCGGTGGCTCGGCTAGCTCGGTGGCGAGAGTGAGGGTGCTGGTGGGGGGTGTCAGAGGTGGGCGTAGACGTCGTCGAGGGTCAGCCCCTTGGCGACCATCATCACCTGAAGGTGGTACAGGAGCTGGGAGATCTCCTCGGCGGTCGCCTCGTCGCTCTCGTACTCGGCGGCCATCCACACCTCGGCGGCCTCCTCCACGACCTTCTTGCCGATGGCGTGCACACCGGAGTGGACCAGCTCGGCGGTGCGGGAGGTGGCGGGGTCGGCCGTGGCGGCCTTCTTCTGGAGCTCGGCGAAGAGCTCCTCGAACGTCTTCTTGGGCATCGTGTCCGTCATCCTACTTGGGTCGTGCGACGCCCCTCAGCGCCAGGGTTCGGCGACCGAGCGCAGGGTGGTGGCGGTGGCGACGGCCGCGGTGACCGCCTCGTGGCCCTTGTCCTCGTTGGAGCCCGCGAGCCCGGCCCGGTCCAGGGCCTGCTCCTCGGTGTCGCAGGTCAGCACGCCGAAGCCGATGGGCACGCCGGTGTCCACACTGACCTGGGTCAGCCCCTGGGTGACGCCCTGGCACACATAGTCGAAGTGCGGGGTGCCACCGCGGATGACGACGCCCAGGGCCACGATCGCGTCGTAGCCGCGGCCCGCGAGCACCTTGGCGACGACCGGCAGTTCGAAGCTGCCCGGCACCCGCAGCACGGTGGGCTCGTCGATGCCGAGCTCGCCCAGCGCGCGCAGGGCGCCGTTGAGCAGGCCGTCCATCACCTTCTCGTGCCACTGTGCGGCGATGACGGCGACGCGCAGGTCCCCGCAGTTCTTCACGGACAGTTCGGGGGCGCCCTTACCGCTCACGTCTCTCCTCGGTGTTTCCGGTTTTCCGGTGTTCTGGTGCTCTGGTGTTCTGGTGGTTCTGTGGTGGTGCGTTGGTGTGGCTACTGGTTGCCGCAGGCCGATATGGGCTCGGCGCGGTCGCCGTCCAGCCAGGGCAGGTCATGCCCCATCCGGTCCCGCTTGGTGCGGAGGTAGCGGAGGTTGTGCTCCCCGGCCTGGACGGGCATCGGCTCCCGGCCGGTGACCCGCAGCCCGTGCCGGACCAGCGCCGTGGTCTTCTCCGGGTTGTTGGTCATCAGCCGCAGCGAACGCACTCCGAGGTCGGCGAGGATCTCCGCGCCCGCCGCGTAGTCCCGCGCGTCGGCGGGCAGGCCGAGCTCCAGATTGGCGTCCAGGGTGTCCCGGCCCAGCTCTTGGAGCTCGTACGCGCGCAGCTTGGACAGCAGTCCGATGCCGCGCCCCTCGTGGCCGCGCAGATACAGGACGATGCCCCGGCCCTCGGCGGTGACCCGCTCCAGCGCGGCGTGCAGCTGGGGGCCGCAGTCGCAGCGCAGCGAGTGGAAGACATCGCCGGTGAGGCATTCGGAGTGGACGCGGACCAGTACGTCCTCCCCGTCCCGGATGTCGCCCTGGACCAGCGCGATGTGCTCGACGCCGTCGGCCGCGCGGTAGCCGTACGCCCGGAAGTCGCCGAAGGCGGTGGGCAGCCGGGTCTCGGCCTCGCGCCGCACAAGCGGTTCGGCGGGCTTGCGGTACGCGATCAGATCGGCGATGGAGACGATCGCCAGGTCGTGCTTGTGGGCGAAGGCGACCAGCTCGGGCAGGCGCAGCATGGCACCGTCCTCCCCCGCGATCTCGCAGATCACGGCCGCCGGGCGGAGTCCGGCCAGCCGGGCGAGGTCGACCCCGGCCTCGGTGTGGCCGTCGCGCTCGAGCACCCCGCCGGGGCGGGCGCGCAGCGGGAAGATGTGGCCGGGACGGACGAGGTCGCCGGGGGTGGTGGCCGGGTCGGCCAGCAGCCGCAGGGTGGTGGCCCGGTCGGCGGCGGAGATACCGGTGCTGACGCCGTGTTCGGCGGTGGCGTCGACCGAGACGGTGAAGGCGGTCCGCATGGACTCGGTGTTCTCCTCGACCATCTGCGGAAGCCGCAGCCGGTCGAGTTCGGCGGCCTCCATGGGCGCGCAGATGAGCCCACGGCACTCGTTCATCATGAAGGCGACGATCTCGGGGGTGATCGTCTCGGCGGCGGCGACGAGGTCGCCCTCGTTCTCCCGGTCCTCGTCGTCCACGACCACCACGGGGCGGCCCGCGGCGATGTCGGCGATGGCGCGCTCGATGGGGTCCAGCGCCAGTTCGTCGGGCCAGTGCGCGGTGCGCAGGGGGGCGGCCGGGCCGCTGCTCGGGGAGGCGGCCGGGCCGCCGCTCGGATGCGGGTCGGTCACCGCGTATGCCTCACTCATGATGTGGCCTCCTTGTCCTGCGTGCCGTTGTCCCGTCCGAGCAGCCGCTCGACGTATTTGGCGAGTACGTCCACCTCGAGGTTGACCGGGTCACCGGCCTGTTTGACCCCGAGCGTGGTGAGCGCGAGGGTCGTCGGGATGAGGCTGACGGTGAAGTAGTCGGGGCCCGCGTCCACGACGGTGAGGCTGATGCCGTCCACCGTGATGGAGCCCTTCTCGACGACGTAGCGGCTGAGTTCGGCGGGCAGCGAGATCTTCACGATCTCCCAGTGCTCGGAGAGCTTGCGGTCCACGATGGCGCCGGTGCCGTCCACATGGCCCTGCACGATGTGGCCGCCGAGCCGCCCGCCCAGCGCCATGGGGCGCTCCAGGTTGACCCGGGAGCCGACGTCGAGCGCGCCGAGACCGGAGCGGTTCAGGGTCTCGGCCATCACGTCGGCGCTGAACCGGGTGCCCTCCGCGTCCTCGATGATGTCGACGACGGTGAGACAGACGCCGTTGACGGCGATGGAGTCGCCGTGCTTCGCCCCTTCGGTGACGACGGGACCGCGTACCTGGAAGCGGGACGCGTCGCCCAGGTGCTCGATGGCGACGATCTCACCCAGTTCTTCGACAATTCCGGTGAACACTTCAGTTCTCCTCGGCGAGGGTGGCGGTGGCGGGGGCGGCGGGAACGGCAGGGGGGACGGCGGTGACGGGGACGGCGGTGACGCGCAGATCGGGACCGAGCCGGGTCACATCGGCCGTCTCGAGACGCAACGCCTGCGCGATGGTGGTGATTCCGGCGTCGGCGAGGGCGGCGGGGCCCGCGCCGAGCAGGACGGGGGCGAGATAGCCGACGACCTTGTCAACGGCGCCCGCGGCGAGGAACGCCCCGGCGAGGGTGGGCCCGCCCTCCAGCAGGACGGAGCGCACGCCGCGGCCGTGCAGCTCGGCCAGGAGCGCGGGGATCCGGAGGCCGGTTTCCGCGCGCGGCAGCCTTACGGTCTCCACGCCCGGCCGCCGCGGCAGATGCGCGGTGCCCGCGTCCTCGGCGACGGCGATCAGCGTGGGCGCGGCGTCGTCCAGCACCCGGGCGCCGGGCTTGATGGTGGCGGCCGTGTCCACGACGACCCGCAGCGGCTGGGTGGCGCCCTCCCGGTCCCGTACGGCCAGGTGGGGATCGTCGGCGCGCAGGGTGCCGGAGCCGACGACGACGGCGTCGGCCTCCGCGCGCAGCCGGTGCACATCGGCGCGGGACTCGGCGGAGGTGATCCAGCGGCTGGTGCCGTCGGCGGCGGCGCTGCGGCCGTCCAGGGTCGCGGCGAACTTCCACAGCACGAAGGGGCGGCCGCGGCGCATCGCGGTCAGCCAGGGCTCGTTGACCGCCTCGGCCTCGTCGGCCAGCAGCCCGGCGTCGACCTCGACCCCGGCGGCGGCCAGGGTCGCGGCGCCGCCCTTGGCCTGGGCGGTGGGGTCGGCGACGGCGTAGTGGACGCGGGCGATCCCGGCGGCGATCAGGGCCTGCGAGCAGGGGCCGGTACGGCCGGTGTGGTCGCAGGGTTCGAGGGTGACGAGGGCGGTGCCGCCACGCGCCCGCTCCCCCGCCGCGCGCAGCGCGTGGACCTCGGCGTGCGGACCGCCGGCCCGCTGGTGCCAGCCCTCGCCGACGACGCGGCCACCGGCGTCGAGGACGACGCAGCCGACGACGGGGTTGGGGCTGGTGTGGCCGAGGCCGCGGGCGGCGAGCGCGACGGCATGGCGCATCGCTTGGGCTTCGGCTGCGGTGGCCACCGGGTCCTCCTGCCTCTTCGGGCACGGACTCCGGGGCGGTCGAGATGACACGAAAGCGGAAACGGCGCCGCCAGCGCGCCGGGATCGGCGATGGGTCCACATCCCGCGTACGCGAGGCGGACCGCCGAGGCGGCGCACCGGTGATGTCGCTACCGCCGCGCACTGCCTCCCATCCGGACTTTCACCGTCGGTCCAGGAATTTCACCTGGTCAACCGGCCGCTGGCGGCGGACGGGTCGCGGACTGTAACCGCCGGTTCGGATTTTCACCGACCCCGGAGTGCGCTGACGTCACTGGTACGGGCCCAGTGTGCCATGGCCATCGCCCCAGCTGGGAGCCGCCCCCGTGTGGCCTCCCTCACCCACCCAAGCCCCGGAGGGACCCTGACCCGGTTCGGAGCGGTCCCCGCGGTCGGGGGCTTGCCCTCGGTTCGGGGAGGGGCGGGGTTGGGGGGATGGAGTCGTTAGCCCTGGGCGATGCTGTCCAGTTGTTCCACCGCCGGCCGCAGGGCCCATAGGTCGCCCCCGGGTGGGGTCTGGAGCTTGGGCAGGGCCGCACGGGCCTTGCGGTCGCCCGCGTCGGCCGCCGCATGGACGATGTCGCTCGCCGCGTAGGCGCGGAAGTCGAGCTCCGGGTACGGCCAGGACGCGGCGCCCGTGGCCGCCGGGAGCAGGACGTCCACAGCCTTGAAGAGGTTCCCGCCGCCGGGCCCGGTGTAGTGCCACAGGTCCACCCCGAGGTGCTTCCCGATGGCGGCCATCCGGGTGTACGCGACCAGGTTGAAGGTCGAGTAGTGGAAGCTCCGGGTGCGCTCCAGCTCCTGCGGCTGCGTGCCGTCGGCCGCGATCTGCGTGTCGATGCGCTTGGTGCGGGCGTCGCGGAGCACCTGGCGGGCGCGGTCCCGGTCGCCCACGGCGGCGGCGATGGCGGCGACCTGCATGTCGTAGAAGGTGCCGTGGTTGTTCTCGGCGGCGCCCTCCTCCTTGCCGAAGTCGCTGTTCACCAGCCAGTCCAGGAACTGCTTGTTCCAGGTGCGAAAGCCCGCGTGGTCGCTGTCGGACCAGCCGGGGGCGCCGGTGTCGAGGAGCGCGGCGGCGTCGAGGAGGCTGGTGAAGGCCTGGGAGAAGTCGATGATCCCGATCGAGCGGCCGTCGTACTTGCAGGGGATGAACTGCGCGTGGTTCAGGTTCGGGTTCATCCGGGTCGCCGGGGTGATGAACCAGGTGCGCAGGATGTCCGCGGCGTGTTCGGCGTAGGCCCGCTTACCGGTGTAGTACCAGGCGAGCGAGAGCTCGTAGGCGGACTCGAAGACCTTCCCGACCTCGGGACGGTCCGTCATCTTGTCCACGTCGGGGTTCCGTTGGCCATCCTTCTGAACGTAGGGGCAGCCGTACGGATTGTCCTCGGTCTTGGGCTGGCTGGGCCACCAGTAGGGAGCCTGGCTGAAGTAGTCGTGTTTGTCGCCGCTGGGCGGCACCTGGTCCTTGTCGGTGACCGTCCAGGGGCCCTGCTTCATCCACTGGTCGGCCTGGGTGGTCAGATCGCGTACGGTCCGCCGCAGATCCCGGTCTCCGAGCTGGAGTTTCAGCTTGGTGAGGGACAGTCGGGGCCCGTCGAGCACCACCGTACGGGGCACCGGGCCGGAATGCCGGACGCGCTCGGCGCCCTGCGCGGAGGGGGCGGCGGGGATCGCCAGGACGGCCAGGAGGGCGGAGGCGGCGACGATCGCCCGGGCGATCCGCCCGCGTCCCGCTGGAGGTGCACCCATCGAGCACTCCAATCAGATAGCTGAACGCTATTCAGAATTGAGATCGGGCTCAGAGTAAGGCGGCTCCATGGGCACGACAAGAGATCGCACAGGAATGAACTCACCCCACGGCGGCGGCGCGCCGACGGGCTACGGAGCGCCGAACAGCTCGTTCTGCGTCGCGTCCAACGCCGTCAGCACGGCACCCCGCAACACCCCGCCACCGCCCACCACCCCCGCGCGCACCCGCGTCCGCAGCGGCGACAGCCGGGCCACATGCTCCTCCACCCGCCGGGCGAGCCCCTCGCCCCCGGCCCGGCCGACCTCGCCGCCGAGCACCGCGCACCCCGGGTCGAGCACCGCGCAGATCGCGGCGACACCCAGGGCGATCCGAGCCGCCAGCGCGTCCAGGAACGTCTCGCCCCGCTCCCCCGCGTCCAGGGCCGCGCGGATCACCGCCTCCGCCGCGCCGGAACCCTCCGTCCTCCCGTCCCCACGGGAGCCGCCCGCCGACGTCTCCAGGCCGTGCTGCCGGGCGAGTTCACAGACCGCCGCACTGCCCACCAGGGAGTGGAACCCGCCGTCGCAGCCGGTGGCGGAGGGCAGTCCCACGGTGCCCGGGACCGGCAGAAAGCCGATCTCCCCGGTGCCGCCGGACGCACCGCGCCGCAGCACCCGGTCGAGCACCACGGCCGCGCCGATGCCGTGGCCGAGCCACAGCAGTACGAAGGTGTCGCGGTCGCGCACCGCGCCCAGCCGCTGTTCGGCGACGGCCGCGAGATTGACCTCGTTCTCCAGCAGCACCGGCGCCGCGAGGCCGCCGTGCAGCGCGATGGCCAGCTCACGGTGCCAGGAGGGCAGCCCGCCCGGCGAGTTGAGCTCCCCGGTGGCGGGGTCGATGAGGCCGGGCATCCCGATCCCGATGTGGTGCAGCCGCACCGCCCCGGCCCGCTCGGCGGCCCGCTCCACCAGGGCCACCACGGCCGCCACGGTGTGCGCCGGATCCACGTCCGGGGCCACCGGAAGCGACTCCTCGGCCACGGTCCGGCCCAGCAGATCGGCCACGCATACGGCGACGCCGTCCGTACGGACGTCGACCCCGGCCACATGCGCGCTGTCGGCGACGAGCCCGTACACCCGGGCGTTGGGCCCCCGGCGCTCCGCCCCCGACTCCCCCACGACCGCCACCAGACCGGTCCGCCGCAGCCGCTCGACCAGGTCCGCGATGGTGGGACGGGACAGCCCGGTCAGCGACTTGAGCTCCCCCGCGGTCAACGGCCCCTTGTCCTTGAGCAGTTGGAGGGCGAGGCGGTCGTTGATGGCCCGCGCCGTACTCGGAGAGGCGGTGCGGCCCGCCACGGACACGCTCGTCGAGGTCATGTCGGGATCCTTCCAGAAGGCCACCGGAAAAGTTCTATCTATCAGGGAGCCTTCCTGATAGTTTCCGGTGGGCCACGGCACAGGCCGCGCACGCACAAGCACGGGTACGGGCACAGAGCACAAGCACGGACACGAGTCGGCGCTACGGGGAGGGGGCGACAAGTATGGGCAGGCTCAAGGGGTCCGGGGCGTCCGAGATGCGCACGGTACGGCGGGCACGGATCGCCGTCGCGGCGGTGTTCGCCGTGCACGGCGCGGTGACCGGCAACTTCGCCACCCGTATCCCCTGGATCCAGGAGCGGCTGGACCTGAGCGCCGGTCAACTCGGCCTCGCGCTCGCCTTCCCCGCCATCGGGGCCTCGGTCGCGATGCCCCTGGCCGGGCGGATCAGCCATCGCTTCGGTGCCCGCGCGGCACTGCGCGGACTGCTCGCGCTGTGGACCGTCTGGCTGGTGATGCCCCCGCTCGCCCCCGGGCTGGTCTGGCTGTGCGGTGCGCTGCTCATCTTCGGCGCGACCGCCGGGATGGCCGACGTCGCGATGAACGCCCTCGGTGTGGAGATCGAGAACCGCCTCGGCCGCTCGATCATGTCCGGGCTGCACGGCATGTGGAGCGTCGGCGCGCTCACCGGCTCGGCGGCGGGCACGATCGCCGCACACGCCGAGGCCGACGCCCGGCTCCATCTCGCCATCGCCGCCGGGGTCCTCACGGTGCTCGGCGCGGTGGCCTGCCACTGGGTCCTGGATCTGCGCAGCGCCCCCGAGGAACATCCGCCGCCCCGCTTCGCCCTGCCGCCCCGCTCCGCGCTGATCATCGGCGCGGTGGGGTTCTGCGCGGTCTTCGCGGAGGGGGCGAGCCTGGACTGGTCGGCGGTCTATCTGCGCGACGTCCTGGACACCTCCCCCGGCGTCGCCGCCGCCTGCACCACCGCCTTCTCCTGCACGATGGCCGGTGCCCGGCTCGTCGGGGACGCGGTGGTGGGCCGCTTCGGGTCGGTGCGGACCGTACGGACGGGCGGCGTCCTCGCCACCGCAGGGGGCCTCCTCGTGGTCACCGCCTCCGGGCCCGCCCTCGCCATCGCCGGATTCGGCCTGATCGGCCTGGGCATCGCGGTCGTGGTGCCGCTGGCCTTCGCCGCCGCCGGGCGCAGCGGCCCGGCCCCGAGCCAGGCCATCGCGGGTGTCGCCACGATCACCTACACCTCGGGGCTGATCGCTCCGGCGGCGATGGGCTCGATCGCGGATCTGACCTCGCTGACGATCTCGTTCTGCCTGGTCACGACGTTGGCGCTGGGGCTGGTGGCGGGGGCCGGGGTGCTGCGGACCCCGGCGGGGAGGGACGCCACGGGCTCGGCCCCGCACCCCGACCCGTCGACGTCCCGGGCCACGCTCTCCTGACGAGGGGTGGTCCCGGTTCGACACGGGGGTGCTCCCGGTCCGACACGGGGGTGCTCCCGGTCCGACACGGGGATGGTCCCGGGCCGACACGGGGGTAGTCCAGGTCCGACGCATCGGCGCCGACACCGCCATGGTTCGGTGAGCACCGAAAGGATCCGGCCGTACGGTCGGTGATATGAGCGATACGAGCGACGGCCCGGCCCCCGACCGCCACACCGCCTTCCGCCGGCTCCACCACGGCGACCGGCCCCTGCTGCTGCCCAACGCGTGGGACCACGCCTCGGCCGCCGCCCTCGTCCGGCGCGGCTTCCCCGCCATCGGCACCACCAGCCTGGGCGTGGCCGCGGCGGCCGGGCTGCCGGACGCGACCGGCGCCGCCCGCGACGGGACCCTCGCCCTCGCCCGGGGCATCGCCCGGCTCCCCGCGCTGGTGACCGTCGACATCGAGGGCGGGTTCGGCGACCGGCCCGAGGAGGTCGCGGCGGTCGCGGCCGAGCTGGACCGGGCCGGGGTGGCCGGCGTGAACATCGAGGACGGACGCCCCGACGGCACCCTCGCGCCGCCGGCCCGGCAGTGCGCGATGATCGAGGCCGTCAAGGAGCGGGTGCCGGAGCTGTTCGTGAACGCCCGGACCGACACCCACTGGCTCGCCGCGATCGGTGGCGGCGCCCCGCCCTCGCTGGCCACCACGGCCGAACGCATCGAGGCGTATGTGCGGGCGGGCGCGGACGGGATCTTCGTGCCCGCGCTCATCGATGAGCAGAACATCGGCGCACTGGCCGACGACCTCGGCGAGACCCCGCTGAACATCCTCTTCACGCCCGGCCGCCACACCTATGAGCGGCTGGCGGAGCTCGGGGTGCGGCGGATCAGCTGCGGTTCGCTGCTCTTCCGGGCCGCCCTGGACCATGCCGTCGAGCTGGCCTGGTCCATCGCCCACCCGGACGCCCCCGGCCCTGCCGATCAAGCCGCCGGCCTGCCCACTTACACCGAGGCGCAGTCACTGGCCGATGACTTCACGGGAGCCGATCCCCCATAGCCGCAAGCCGCATATTTTCGGCCAACTAACATTGCTGCGATTCCCCCGTAGCGATGAAGTGGAGCAGTCATGGGCCTCGGCGTGGGCTGGACCCTGCACGGCGATGGGCGCACCCCCGCCCCCGGTGCCGTCGTCAAGCCGGATGAGCGGCTGTCGTGGCCGAGGACGGTGGGGCTCGGCGCGCAGCACGTCGTGGCCATGTTCGGGGCCAGTTTCGTCGCCCCGGTGCTGATGGGGCTCGACCCCAACCTCGCGATCATGATGTCCGGGGTCGCGACCGTCCTCTTCCTGCTCGCGACCCGCGGCCGGATCCCCAGCTATCTGGGGTGCAGCCTGTCCTTCGTCGGCGTGGCCGCCGCGATCAGGGCGCAGGGGGGCGGCAGCGCGGCTGTCACCGGGGCGATCCTGGTGGTCGGTGGGGTACTGCTGCTGAGCGGTCTGGCGGTACGGACGTTCGGCGCCCGGATCATCCACGCGGCGATGCCGCCGGTGGTGACCGGTGCGGTGGTCATGCTGATCGGGTTCAACCTGGCCCCGGTGACCGCCGGTACGTACTGGCCCGCCGATCAGTGGACCGCGCTGCTGACGATGCTGCTCACCGGGGCGGCGGTGGTCTGTCTGCGGGGCTTCTGGTCACGTGTCGCGATCTTCCTGGGGCTGGTCTTCGGCTATGCGGTCTCCTGGGTCCTCGACCGTGTCTTCGGCAAGATCCACTCCATCGACGGCAGCGGACGGGTCACCGACCACTGGCGGCTGGATCTGTCCGGGGTGTCCAAGGCGGACTGGATCGGTCTGCCGTCCCTGCACGGGCCCACCTTCCACTGGTCGGCGGTGCTGGTGGCGCTGCCGGTGGTGATCGCGCTGATCGCCGAGAACGCCGGGCATGTGAAGGCGGTCGGCGAGATGATCGGCGATCCGCTCGACGACCAGTTGGGCACGGCGATCGCGGCGGACGGCGCGGCGACCATGATCTCCACCTCGGTCGGCGGCCCGGCCAATACGACGTACTCCGAGAACATCGGGGTCATGGCGGCCACCCGGGTGTACTCCACCGCCGCGTACTGGGCGGCCGCGGGCTTCGCGCTGCTCTTCGGGCTGTGCCCGAAGTTCGGCGCGGTGGTGGCGGCGGTGCCGGGTGGGGTGCTGGGCGGGATCACCGTCATCCTCTACGGCATGATCGGGCTGCTGGGTGCGCAGATCTGGGTGCACAACGAGGTGGACCTGCGCAATCCGGTCAATCTGGTGCCGGTCGCGGCGGGCGTCATCATCGGCGTCGGCGGCGTCAGCCTGAAGATCGGCAACGACTTCGAGCTGGGCGGGATTGCGCTCGGCACGATTGTGGTGCTGCTCGGCTATCACGTGCTGCGTGCGCTGGCCCCGGCACACCTGAAGCGGCAGGAGCCCCTGCTGGACGCGGGCACCAGCGAATACGACGACGAGCGGTCGGTGTAGGCCCCCCGGGGGCCGTCGGCTCGTGACGCCTGCGGCGGGCTGCTCCCCTCCCGCCCCTTCCCGAAACTGGGGCTCCGCCCCAGACCCCGCTCCTCAAACGCCGGAGGGGCTGGAAGCGCCGGAGGGGCCGGAAAGCGCGGCTCCACCCCCGGCCCCGCTCCTCAGACTCCCCCGGCTACCGCTGGGAGGTGCCCCCGGAGGGGCTGGAAGGGCGGAACCTCCCCGGGCCTCATCCTCGCGGCGCGAGGTCCTGGAGGCCCACCACCCGTAGCAGTTCCAGCCGCTCGGCGGACTCGCTGCCGGGGCGGGCGGTGTGGACGATCAGCCGCTGGGCGTGTTCCGAGCTCAGCAGGACCTCGCAGTCCAGCTCCATCGTCCCCACCACCGGGTGGGTGAACCGCTTGACCGTGGAGTGGCGTACGGCCACCTCATGGGCCTCCCACAGCGCCGCGAACTCCGCACTCACCGACAGCAGTTCGGCCACGAGCCCCGCCGGGCCGGGGTCGTCGGGGCGGGCGGCGAAGACGGCCCGGAGGGTGGCCACATGGAGCCGGGCGTGCTCCTCGAGCTCCTCGCTCGGGAAGATCCCGGGGGTGCCGGAGCCGGCGTCGCGCCGGGTGAAGAAGGACCGGACGATATTGCGGTCGCCGGGCGGCCGCCCCATGATGTCGCCGACCAGCGCCGCCGCCATCGCGTTCTGCGCCAGCACCTCGCCCCAGTCGGTGATCACCTGGGCCGGGGTGTCGTACAGCCGGTCCAGCACCCTGAGCAGACCGGGCCGCACATGCTCCGAGGTGCTGCGGTCGCGCGGCGGCTCCTCCCCCACCAGGTGGAAGAGGTGGTCCCGCTCGTCGTGGGTGAGCCGCAGCGCGCGGGCCAGCGCGGTCAGCATCTGGCGGGACGGGCGCGGGCCGCGGGCCTGCTCCAGCCGGGTGTAGTAGTCCGGGGACATGCCCGCGAGCTGGGCCACCTCCTCCCGGCGCAGCCCGGGCGTACGGCGTCGGGGGCCGGGCGTCAGCCCCACCTCGGCGGGGCCGAGGCGGGCGCGGCAGCGGCGCAGGAAGTCGGCGAGTTCCGTTCGATGCACGCTCCCATCGTGGCCGTGCCCGCGTCCCGTATCCAGGGTCTGCGGATCCCTGGATGAGGAGGTCTCTCCCGGCGCCGCCCCGCCCGCCGCAGGCTGGGGCCGAGCGACGAACGAGACGAAAGGCGGAGCTCATGCCCTTGATTCTGGTGACGGGTGCGACCGGCCAGGTGGGACGGCGGTTCACCAAGCGGCTGCTGGAGCGGCGCGCGGCCGGTACCGAGGTACGGGTGCTGGTGCGTGACGAGGAACGCGGCGCCCCCTTCGCGGCCCAGGGCGCGAACCTCATGGTCGGCGATCTGCGCGAGGAGAAGGATCTGCGGAGGGCCATGGAGGGGGCGCATGCGGTGGTCAACATCGCGGCGGCCTTCCGCGGGGTGCCGGACGAGGAGGCGTGGGCGGTCAACCGGGACGCGGCGGTGGCGCTCGGGCGGGCCGCGGTCGAGGCCGGAACGAGCCGGTTCCTCCAGGTCAGCACCAATCTGGTGTACGGCGCCGCGCGCGGGCGGCCGCTGACGGAGGACGACGAGAGCAGGCCCGGCGGGCTGCTGTGGGGCGCGTACCCCGCCTCCAAGGCGGAGGCGGAGCGGGAGCTGCTGGCGCTGCACCGCGAGCACGGCCTCGATCTGCGGATCGGCAGCCTGGCCTTCGTCTACGGGGACGGCGATCCGCATCTGGCGAACGTCCTGCCGCACGCGGCGGCATGGGCCGGGAACCAGCGGCTCGCCATGGTCCACCACGCGGACGCGACGCAGGCGCTGCTGCGGCTGCTGCGCGCCCCGGGCGGCACGGCCGGCGGCTCGGTGTCGGGCCGCAAGTACAACATCGTGGACGACGCCCCGGCGACCACGGTCGAGCTCTTCCAGATCAACGGGGTGCCGCTGCCCGAGGGCATGACCGAGCGGACCGACGAGGACCCGTGGTTCGGGATCACCTCCAACCTCCGGCTGCGCGACGAGCTGGGCTGGCGGCCGCTGTATCCGTCGATGTGGACGGCGCGCGACGCGGGTGTGCTGTGATACGGCGTTGACGGGGCGTCAGGGCCGGTCGTCAGAGGGGACGCCCTGCTCGCGGCCGGGCGCCCCAGTTGACGACAGGCCCTGAGCAGGTCGGAGGAAGTCCACTACGGTTCGGGCAGCACCCCGAAGGGGCGCGGGGCCGTGTCGATGTGCGGCTCCGCCGCGTGGGCGACCAGCCACGATGCGGCCGCAGAGGCACGACGGCATCCCATGGCACTTCCCGCGGAGCGCTTAGGCCGTCCAGGGGAAGCGGCGGCGTACGGCGGGACCGCGCCTGTCCGGCCTGCCACGCTGGTGTCCATGACGATGCCCACGCCCGCGCGGCTCGCACCGCGCACCGTGAGAAGCGTCGTGGCGCGCATGAGCGCGCTCGGCGCGGCGCTGCCGCCGGGGGACGGGGTGGCGGTCTTCAACGGGGTGTATCTGTCGGTCACCGAGGAGGTCGGCCGGCGGCTCGCGGACGGGTACTTCCACGACCCGTCCGCCACCGAGGAGCTGGATGTGCGGTTCGCCGAGCGCTATCTGGCGGCGGTCGACGCGGTGACGACCGGCGGGCGGCCGCCCGCCTGCTGGCGGCCGCTGTTCCAGCTGCGGTGCCATCCCGGGGTCCGCCCGGTGCAGTTCGCGCTCGCCGGGATCAACGCCCATATCGGCCATGACCTGGCGCTCGCGCTGCTGGACACCTGCCGGGCCCGGGACCTCGAACCGGACGCCCTGGAGGGCGACTTCGACCGGATCGGCGCCCTGCTCACGGGGATGGAGGAGCGGATCCGGGAGGAGCTGATGCCCGGCCCCGATCTGCTGGACGTGGCCGATCCGCTCACCCATCTCGTGGGCTCCTGGAGCCTGGAGAAGGCGCGGGACGCCGCATGGGCGGCGTTCCGCGCGCTGTGGGGGCTGCGCGCGGTGCCGGAGCTGGCCGAGGAGTTCGCCGAGCGCGTCGACGCCACCGTGGGTCTGGTCGGGCGCTTTCTGCTCACCCCGCTGCCGTCCGCGTGCTGAGGCGGGCCCCGGACCGGCTCAGTCCTCGGGGAGCTCGACGGGCGCGATCTCGTCGTACAGATCGCCCGGCCCGGGGTTCTTCGGGTCGGTGGAGCCGCCGAACTGGTGCATGACGCCCCACACCGCGTTGAGCGCGGTCTGGATGGCGCCCTCGGCCCAGCCCGCCGTCCAGGAGATGTCGTCGCCCGCGAGGAAGACGCCACGCTTGTCGGCGGGCAGCCGGTCCTGCATGAAGTGGGTGAACAGCCGGCGCTGGTAGCGGTAGTGGCCGGGCAGATTGGCCTTGAACGCGCCCATGAAGTACGGCTCGTTCTCCCAGGACACGGTGACCGGGCTGCCGATGATGTGCTTGCGGATGTCGACATTCGGATAGATCTCCGAGAGCGACTTGAGCATGACCTCCATCCGCTCGTTCGCCGACAGCGGCAGCCACTTCAGGCTGTCGTCGCACCAGGTGTAGGAGAGGCAGATGACGGCGGGCCGGTCCGGGCCGTTGTCCAGCAGATAGGTGCCGCGGGTCATCCGGTCGGTGAGCGTCATGCTCATCGTGTCCCGCCCGGTGACCTCGTCCTTGTCCAGCCAGAACGGCCGGTCCACCGGCACGAAGAGCTTGCTGGACTCCATGTAGTGGGTGCGCTCGATCGCCGTCCAGTGGTCGATCGGGAAGAGCGAGTCATCGCAGTCGATCTGGGAGAGCAGCATCCAGGACTGCGCGGTGAAGACCACCGCCCGGTACGAGCGGATGTCCCCGCTCGCGTCCGTCACCACAACGCGGTCGCCCGCGGCCCGGTGCAGCCGGGTCACGGCCGGGCGGGGCGCGCCCTCGTGCAGCGAGGCCAGCGAGGTGCCCTGGGGCCAGTGGACGATCTTCTCGGGCTCGCGCTCCCACAGCCGCAGCGGCAGCTGCTGGCTGCCGCCGACGATGCCGCGGTGGTGGTCGTCGGCCTCGGTGTAGACGACCCGCAGGATCTCCAGGATGGAGTTGGGGAAGTCGGTGTCCCAGCCGCCGGTGCCGAAGCCGACCTGGCCGAAGATCTCGCGGTGGCGGAAGGAGGTGAAGGCCGAGGAGTCGCAGAGGAAGCCGTAGAAGGTCTGGTTGTCCAGCTTCTCGACCAGCCGCGCCCAGATCTCCCTGATCCTGGGCACGTCCCGCTCGCGGATCGCGCGGTTCATGTCGGAGAAGTCCGCGCCCTCCTCCAGACAGGCGTTCCAGGCGTCGGCCACCTCGCGGTAGACCGGCGGCAGATCGTCGATAGTGCGGGCGTAGTGGGACTCGCCCTTGAGGTCGACGACGGTCGAGGGGGTCTCGGGGGCCAGCGGGTTGGGGAACGGCTGGGTCTTCAGGCCCACCAGGTCGATGTAGTGCTGGAGGGCGGTGGAGGACGGCGGGAAGCGCATCGCGCCCATCTCGGCGGTCAGCTCGTCGTCACAGCCGTCGAAGCCGACGGTGCGCAGCCGTCCGCCGATCCGGTCGGCCTCGTAGACCACGGGCCGCAGGCCCATCTTCATCAGCTCGTACGCGGCGACGACACCGGAGAGACCGCCGCCGACGACCGCGACCTCGGCGCCGTGCTCGGTCGCCGGTATCTGGCCCAGGCCCGCGGGGTGGGCGAGGTAGTCGTCGTAGGCGTAGGGGAAGTCCGGGCCGAACATGGTGATGGGCGGCAGGGCCTCGAGCGCCTGCGCCTCCTGCTCGTCATGGACGGCGGTGGGCACCGTGGACGTCATGGGGTACGGACTCCTTGCTGCTTGGTGCTCAAAGGGGTGGTTCGGGTGCGGCAGGGGCCGGACGGATCAGCCGAGGGAGGTGTAGAGCCCGGGGCGGCGGTCCCGCAGATACGGGTTGATCCGGCGCGAGGTCGTCAGCAGTTTGGGGTCGACGTCGCCGAGGAGGAGCTCCTCACCGCGCCCGGCGCGCAGACAGGTGGCGCCGTCGGGCCCGGCCAGACAGCTCAGCCCGACGAAGTCGAACTCGCCCTCGCGGCCACTGCGGTTGACGTACGCGATGTACATCTGGCTCTCGAAGGCCCGCACCGGGATCAGGGATTCGGCGACGAACTCGAAGGGGTGCATCTGCGCGGTGGGCACCACCAGCAGATCGGTCCCGGCCAGGGCGTGGGCCCGTACGTTCTCGGGGAACTCCACGTCGTAGCAGACCAGGATGCCGACGGTCAGCTCGCCGATGGTGGCCTGGACGACGGGGGTCTCCCCGGGGGTGAACGACTCCCGCTCGAAGCAGCCGTAGAGATGGGTCTTGCGGTAGTTGGCCAGCTCGGTGCCGTCCGCGCCCACCAGCCGCGCGGAGTTGTGAACCGCGTCCGCGTGGCGCTCGGGGTAGCCGTAGAGGACGGCCAACCCGTGCGTCGCGGCGATCTCGGCCACGGCCCGGCCACTCGGCCCGTCCGCGGGCTCGGCCAGCTCCCGTACGCCGCCACCGATGGCGTAGCCCGTGAGGAACATCTCCGCGGTGACCAGCAGCCCGGCGCCGTCGGCGGCCGCGCGGGCGGCGGCCTCGTCGAGGACCTTGAGGTTACCGGCGGGGTCGCCGGGGTGACCGGAGTTCTGGAGCAGAGCGGTGCGCAGCGGCGGCATGGCAGACCTTGGGAGGAGGAGTACGGGCATAAAAACAGTACGTTGCCTCCGGATCGCCCAACAAGACGACTTCATTGCGTCCGGCGTCGATTCATGACGTATGGGCCCCGGCACACGACGATTCATTGCACGCGCCCCAAAGGGGCGCGGGACTGTGTCGATATGCGGCTCCGCCGCGTGGGCGCGACCAGCCACAACGAACGCCGCAGCCGACCAACAACAGCTCATGGCAGACGCCACGAACCGCACACCCAGCGAAGCGCCTACGTAGGCGCACCCGAGCTGAACCTCCGCAGCAACGGCGACAGCACCAGCACAGACTTCGTACGCTCCACGAACGGCTCCCCCGCAATCCGCTCCAGCACCCGCTCAAAATGGCGCATATCCGCCGCGAAGACCTGGACGACGGCGTCCGCGTTACCGGTGACGGTGGACGCGGACACCACCTCGGGATAGCGCGACAGACCTCGCCGGATGTCCTCCGGCGAGGTGTTGTGGCGGCAGTAGAGCTCGATGAAGCCCTCGGTCTCCCAGCCCAGCGCCACCGGGTCGACCCGCACCGTGAAGCCCGTGATGGCTCCCTCCGCGCGCAGCCGGTCCACCCGCCGTTTGACGGCGGGCGCGGACAGCCCGACGATTTCGCCGATGTCGGCGTAGGAGCGGCGGGCGTCCTCGGCGAGGGCGTGGACGATGCGTTCGTCGAGATCGTTCAGTCGCACTGGGGGGCAATCACTTCTCTGCTGTGGCCAGTCGGGATCGGCGCATGCCGTATCCGAAGTACAGCACAAGGCCGACGGCCATCCACACGCCGAAGACCACCCAGGTCACGAACTGAAGGCTGCCCATCATCCACAGACACAGCACGAAGCCGACCACCGGGAAGAGCGGGGACAGCGGCACCCGGAAGGTCCGCGGCATATCGGGCCGGGTCCGGCGCAGCACGATCACGGCGATGTTGACCAGCGCGAAGGCGAAGAGCGTGCCGATGCTGGTGGCGTCGGCGAGCTGGCCGAGCGGGATCGCGGCGGCGAGGACGCCGCAGAAGAGCGAGACGATGACGGTGTTGGCGCGGGGCACCCCGGTCCGGGCGTGGACCGTGGAGAAGACCTTGGGCACCAGCCCGTCCCGGGACATCGCGAAGAGGATGCGGGTCTGTCCGTAGAGCACGGTCAGCACCACGGAGGCGATCGCGATCACCGCGCCGGCCGCCAGCAGCACGGCCCAGAAGTTCTGTCCGGTGACATCCTTCATGATCGAGGCGAGCGCGGCCTCGGAGCCGGAGAACTTCTTCCACGGCAGCGCGCCCACCGCCACGGCGGCCACCAGGCAGTACAGCGCGGTGACGATGATCAGCGAGAGCATGATCGCGCGGGGCAGGTCGCGCTGGGGGTTCTTGGCCTCCTCACCGGCCGTGGAGGCGGCGTCGAAGCCGATGTAGGAGAAGAAGAGGGTGGCGCCGGCGGCGCTGACGCCCGCCATGCCCAGCGGCATGAACGGGGTGTAGTTGCCGGCCCGGATGCCGGTGAAGGCGACGGCGCAGAAGAGGATCAGCGCCGCGATCTTCACCCCGACCATGATGGCGTTGGCGCGGGCGCTCTCCTTGGCGCCGCCCAGCAGGAACGCCATGGCCAGCAGCACCACGAGCAGTGCGGGCAGGTTGAAGATCCCGCCGTCCCCGGGCGGGGCGGCCAGCGCGTCGGGGATGGTGACCCCGAGGGTGCCGTCGAGCAGTTCGTTGAGGTACTCGCCCCAGCCGACGGCCACGGCCGCCACCGAGACGCCGTACTCCAGGATCAGACACCAGCCGCAGATCCAGGCGATAAGCTCGCCCATCGTGGCGTAGGCGTACGAGTAGGAGGAGCCGGAGACCGGGATGGTGCCCGCCAGCTCGGCGTACGACAGCGCGGAGAACAGCGCGGTGAGCCCGGCGATGACGAACGACACGACGACCGCGGGGCCCGCGTCCGGCACCGCCTCGCCGAGCACCACGAAGATGCCGGTGCCCAGGGTGGCGCCGATGCTGATCATGGTGAGCTGCCATACGCCCATCGAACGCCGGAGGCTTCCGCCCTCGCCCTGGCCGCCCTCGGCGACCAGCCGTTCCACCGGCTTGCGCCGCATCAGCCGGGCGCCCAGCCCGCTGACCGGAGGGTCTGGTTCCGGTTGCTGGGTGGCGGGTGGTGCTGCGCCGTGCTCCAACACTTGGGTGGCTCCTTATTCGCTGCCATCAGGTGGTGGCGACCGACTGCGGACATACGGGTACCCGGGAGGGAAACCCGCAGGTGGGAATCGCCGAGCAGCCGGTCTTCGCCACTCCACGTCAGCGCAAGACCCTATGAGCCGTCCGCCGACGGCCGTAATGGACCATGGTTGCGCATACGTGTCGCAACGTTGCGCGCGGGGGCGCCCGACGGTGAATCGTTGCGAAACACTGAGCTCGTCAGCGCGCGTTTCACCCGAATGCCGCGATACTGCACCATTTTAGCGGTCGTTGGTGGGGACGTGACCACTGACAGCCTGCAACCACCCGATCACTCCCGCCTCGGTGCCGAACCGGTGTTCCGGCCTCGCGACCAGGGGGGTGACAGCGAGCGCTACCCGCTCGAATACTGCGCGAGAGTGTGGGAGGACTTCATCCGGACGCTGGGCCGGATCGAGGCGGACTTCCTCCAGCGCTCCGATACCACAGAACCGGGCGTCAAGGCATGACGTACACCGAGCCGAGGCCGGGCGGCTACGGGCCCCCTCCCACCGGCCACCGGTCCGCCCCCGCACCCCCTCCCGGGGAGCGGTTCGAGGTGGCAGCCGATTATGAGATGAATCCTTTCCCCCTGCCCGACCCGGAGACCATCGAGGGCCGCTGGGACCTGGAGGGGGACCTGGCCCGGCTGCTCCAGACGTCCTCCGCCGAGGAGGCGCTGCACACCACCGGCCCCATCGGACCACCGGTCACCCCCCTGCGAACCCCCTCCCCCGCGCATGTGCGGGGGCGCGGCAAGCGCCGCCGGGTCCGCTTCCGGCTGCCGACGATGCCGTGGCTGCATGTGATCAGCCTGATCTTCGCGGCGGTCACCACGGTCATCGTCGCCATGCTGAGCGTGCTCGGCGGCATGATCTCCTACCGCCCGCTGCGCTATCTGGCTTCCCCGAGCACCACGGAGTCCATGGCGGCGTGGTGGCCCCTGCTGGTCTACGGACCCTGGCTGGTCGCCTCGCTGTCGGTGCTGCGGGCCGCCCTGCACCGGCGGGGCGCGGCGCACTCATGGGCCGTGGTGGTGCTCTTCTCCACCATCGCGGTGTTCCTGTGCGTGGCACACGCCCCGAGGAACGCGCCCAGCATCGCCGTGGCCGGCCTTCCCCCGGTCGCCGCGCTGGTCTCGTTCCACCAGCTGGTGCGGCAGATCACGCTCACCAGCCCGCCACGCCACGCGCTGCCCCGGACCCGGGGCGAGCAGCGTGGCATGGCGAGATGAGCCACCGTCGCGAGACAGCGCGACAGCCCCACTCACCCGAGCCGAGTGGGGCTGTCGCGCTGTATCGGTCCCAGACGCTGTCTCGGCCCCACGGGACGCCGTCCCCGTCCCAGGAGACGCCGCCTCAGTCCCAGGAGGCATGGAGGGGCTTGCCCTCGGCGTAGCCCGCGGCGCTCTGGACGCCGACGACCGCCCGCTCGTGGAACTCCTCCAGCGACCCGGCGCCCGCGTAGGTGCAGGAGCTGCGCACGCCCGCGACGATCGAGTCGATCAGGTCCTCGACGCCCGGCCGGGCCGGGTCCAGGAACATCCGCGAGGTGGAGATGCCCTCCTCGAACAGCCCCTTGCGGGCCCGCTCGTACGCCGACTCCTCGCTGGTGCGATTGCGCACCGCGCGCGCCGACGCCATGCCGAAGCTCTCCTTGTACGGGCGGCCGTCGGCGGTGTGCTGAAGGTCGCCGGGCGACTCGTACGTGCCCGCGAACCAGGAGCCGATCATGACGTTGGACGCCCCGGCGGCCAGCGCCATGGCGACGTCGCGGGGGTGCCGGATACCGCCGTCCGCCCAGATGTGCTTGCCGAACTTCCGCGCCTCGGCGGCGCATTCCAGCACCGCGGAGAACTGCGGCCGGCCGACGCCGGTCATCATGCGGGTGGTGCACATGGCACCCGGCCCGACGCCGACCTTGACGATGTCGGCACCGGCCTCGATGAGATCGCGCACCCCCTCGGCGGCGACCACGTTGCCCGCCACCACCGGCACCCGCGGGCCCAGCCCCCGGACCGCCTTGAGCGTGCTGATCATCGACTCCTGGTGGCCGTGGGCGGTGTCCACGACGAGGGTGTCCACCCCGGCGTCGAGCAGCGCCATCGTACGGCCCTCCACATCGCCGTTGACCCCGACGGCGGCCGCGATCCGCAGCCGGCCCGCCGCGTCCACCGCGGGCGTGTAGAGCGTCGCGCGCAGCGCTCCCTTGCGGCTCAGGATGCCCGCCAGCTTTCCGTCCGCGTCCACGGCGGGCGCCAGCTTGCGGTGGGCGGCGTCGAGGCGGCTGAACGCCTCCTGGGGGTCGATGTCGGCGTCGAGCACCATCAGCTCCCGCGACATCACCTCGGACAGCTGGGTGAAGCGGTCCACCCCGGTCAGGTCGGACTCGGTCACCACGCCCACCGGACGCCCGTCCTCGACCACCACACCCGCGCCGTGTGCCCGCTTGGGCAGCAGCGACAGCGCGTCGGCGACGGTGCCGGTCGGGGCGAGCACGATCGGGGTGTCCAGCACCAGATGGCGGCTCTTGACCCAGCGGACCACATCGGTGACGACGTCGATCGGGATGTCCTGCGGGATGACGACGAGGCCACCGCGCCGGGCGACCGTCTCGGCCATGCGGCGGCCGGCGATCGCGGTCATGTTGGCGACGACGAGCGGGATGGTGGTGCCGGTGCCGTCGGGGGCCGACAGGTCCACTCCCTGGCGGGAGCCGACCGCGGAACGGCTCGGCACCATGAACACATCGTCGTAGGTCAGGTCGTAGGGAGCCGGAGATGACTTTACGTAGCGTCCGGTACCGGGCTCAAGGAATTGCATACTTCTACATTTTCACATGAAGGGAGGCAGGTCACCCCCAGGATGGCACAGCAAACGAGCCTCATGATCATGTAATCCTACAAGGAGCACGACGCTACCGCGGCGCCTCGCCGGCGGACGGCGCCGGCTCAGGAAAACGCGAAGACTTCCTTGTCCGTCTCCACTCGGTCCTCATCTATTTCGATTCCGAATCCCGGCCGGGTGGGCAGCGGAATCACTCCGCCCTTCGGAACGGGAGCCTCCACTTCGAAGTAGTGCTTTTCCGGAGTGAAGCGGTAGAGGTACTCGACGGACGGACAGAGCTGCGGCGATTGGCTCGCCACGATATGCAGCGCGGCGTGAATACCGTGCCCGTGCGGGAACACCTGAACGCCGAACGGCTCGGCCATGGCGCACATGCGCACCACCTCGGTGACACCACCGCACCATTCCGGATCGACTTGCACCACGCTCAACAGCCCCTTCCGCAAAAAGGGCAGGAGATCGTACCGGTCGTACAGATGCTCACCGGCCGCCAGCGGAATGGTGGTCGAGGAACGCAGCTGCGCGAACGACGGTACCGCCGCCGCCGGGAATGGCTCCTCCAGCCAATCCGGCCGGAGGTGCTCCACCCGGGCGCACCAGGCCCGGGCATACGGAAGGTCCCAGCTCATGAAGGCATCGAACATCAGGGCGGATCGAAAACCGACGGCCGCTCGGGCCCGTTCGACCAGCGCGATATTGCGTTCCATTCCCTCGGGGCCCTGCGCGGGCCCGTCGCCGAAGAACCACTTCTGGGCGGTGTAGCCCTCGTCGAGCAGTTCCTCCGCCGTGCGCTCGACTTCGCCGTCGGAATGAAACGTGCCATGAGTGCTGGCATAGGCCGGGATATGCGTACGACCGGCCCCTCCGAGCAGCTGCCAGACGGGAACGCCCAGCAAGCGGCCGCGCAGATCCCACAGCGCGTTGTCCACGGCGCTTATCGCCATCTTGCGGATTCCATGGCGTGAGTGCCGGTCGGTGCGCTGCAACACATCCCAGATATAGCCGTTCGCCATCGGGTTCAGGCCGAGCAATCCGCTCGCCATGCCTTCCGCCAGCGGGGCGGCCACATCCTGGTCGAGCGGCCCGTATCTGCCGGTCACACCGGCCGTGGTCGCGATCTCGAGGTACCTGGCGGTCCTGCGACGGGGGTCGGACAGCAGCACCTGGCCCGCGGATCCGGTGTGGAACGCCGGGTAGATGCTGAGCGGACGGGATTGCGGCGGGGCCGCACGGTGCGGTGAACCGGCGGCGAGCACGGCGCCGACCTCCCTCATCCGTACCGATGAAATCGGCGCGTCGATCATGGGATTGCCTCCATAGGGATGGGTGTATCGAGTGCCGGTCACGGCACGAGCCACCCGAGGACCGGGGTCGACTGGAGATAGACGAGCAGGCAGAGCGCGGGCACGAGCACCGCGGACGCGACGAGCACCCGCCGGAGGATTTCGCCCTCGCGCCCCGCCAGGCCGACGGCCGCCGCTCCGACGGCGAGGTTCTGCGGGCTCATCATCTTCCCCAGGACCCCGCCGGCGGTGTTGGCGGCCGCGGCGAGGGTCGGCGACATCCCGGTCCCCTGGGCGGCGCTGACCTGCAACGCGCCGAACAGCGAATTCGATGACGTATCCGAGCCGGTGACGGCGGTACCGAACCAGCCGAGCAGCGGGGACAGGACGACGAAGAAGCTTCCCGCGGTGGCCAGGAACAGGCCGAGCGTCGTGGTCTGCCCGGACAGGTTCATGACATAAGCAAGCGCCAGTACGGCCATGACGGTGCCTCCGGCCTCGCGCAGCTGCGACAGCGTCCGGCCGTAGGCCCGCAGCGCCGTGCGGGCGCCGATCCGGAGCATCATCGCGGTGACGACGCCCGCGATGAGCAGCACGGTCCCGGGGGTGGCGAGCCAGTCGAACTTGTAGGTCGCGAGCGCCACCGGCTCGCCCTGTGGTGTCCGCACCGCGAGTCCGGGCCATGCGAAGGTCACCGTGGCGGCCTTCAGCACGCCCTTGACACTCGGGACCACGGACACGGTGAAGAACACGATGATCACCAGGTAGGGCGCGAAGGCGCGGAAGACGTCGACGCGGGACGGAGCGGTGAGAACGCCGGTCGCGCCGCCGCCGGTTGGCGTCAGGGCGCCACCACCGGGCGTCTCGGCGTCGGCCCGGGCCGAGGGCTCCGAGCGGCGCGGCTGCCAGAACCGCGTCAGCAGCAGCACGGATCCGGCCGAGGCCAATGCGGCGACTATGTCCACGAGTTGGATCGGGCCAAAGGTCGCGACCGCGTACTGCGGGACGGCGAACGCCAATCCGGCCACCGCCGCCGCGGGCCATACCTCGCGCACCCCGCGGGCGCCGTCGAGCACCACAAGCAGCAGCATCGGGACGAAGAGCGCGAGCACCGGAACGAGGTGGGCGGTGGCCCGGCTCAGCGTGTCCACCGGAATCCCGGTGACCTGACCGAGTGTGATGATCGGCAGCCCGACACCGCCCCACGCCACCGGCACGGTGTTCGCGATCAACGACACCGTCACCGCCCGCATGGCCGGTAGCCCGAGCGCCACCAACATCACCGAGCAGATCGCCACCGGCGCCCCGAACCCGGCCAGCGCCTCCAGCAGCGCGCCGAAGGAGAACGCGATGATCAGGCCCTGTATCCGGCGGTCGTCGCTGACTCGTGAGAACGCCTCGCGCAACCGGTCGAAATCCCCGCTGTCGCGGGTCATCCGGTAGACCCAGATCGCGTTGGCCACGATCCACATGACAGGGAACAGCCCGAAGACGGCCCCCTCCGCCATGCCGGACACCGCGGTTCCGAACGGCATCCCGTACACACCGATCGCCACGGCGGTCGCGACGAGCAACCCGGTGACGGAGGCGATCCACGCCCGGACCCGAAACACGCCCAGAAGCAGGAACAGCAGCAGGAGCGGGACGGCGGCGGTCAGGGCGGACCACCCCAGGGATCCGCCCAGAGGGGCGGTGGGCTGTTGATACATGACGGACCTCCGGCAGCGTTGATGGAGGAGCAACTGGACAAATCGGCAGGGGAGTTCGGGGCCCAAGACAGAAGGCGGGCCTCTGCTCCGACTTCTCTGCGTCTTATATTTAAGACACTGTCTGTTATGTAAGTCGGATTGTGTATGCGTGCGGCGAATCACGTCAAGGCTGATGACATTGCTCGTGCGCCGGGTCAGTACGTTCCGTGCACCACGTTCGGCGGTTCCTCGCCCCGTACGAAGGAGCGCAGCTGCTCCGCCACGACGTCGTAGGCCCGGGACATCGTCAGCGGCACACTGGCGGCCACATGCGGGGTGAGCAGCAGACCGGGCACCTTCCACAAGGGGTGCTCCTCGGGCAGCGGCTCCGGGTCGGTGACGTCGAGCGCGGCCCGCAGCCGCCCGGAGTCCAGCTCGGCGACGAGCGCGTCGGTGTCACAGACCGGGCCGCGCGCCGCGTTGACCAGCACCGCGCCATCCGGCATCGCGGCCAGGAACTCCGCGTCGGCCATGCCGCGGGTTTCCTCGGTGAGCGGGACGACCAGCACCGTGGCATCGTGCTCGGGCAGCAGGACCGGCAGCTCGGCCATTCCGTGCACGCCGTCCCGGGCGTGCCGGCCGACCAGCGTGGTGCTCACCTCGAACCCCGCCAGCCGGCGGACCGCGTTCTCCGCCACGTCACCGGCCCCCACGATGAGGATCTTCTTGCCGGCCAGCTCCTCGGTCCGGTGGTAGTCCCAGCGCCCTTCGTCCTGGGCCCGGGCGAACCGCGGCAGGTGCCGGTACACCGCGAGCAGCGCCGAGACCACCCACTCCGCGGTGGCGCCGCCATGAGCGCCCCGGCAGTCCGAGAGCGCGACCCCTTCGGGCAGCCGCCCGAGCCACGCCTCGGCCCCGGCGGTGAGGAGCTGCACCAGCTCCAGCTCCGGCATTCCGTCGGTCAGCGCGGTCATTCCCGGGGTCATCAGAAACGGCGCCACCAGCACCCGCGCCGTGCGCGCCTCGGCGGGCAGCGCGGACCGTGGATCGTAGACGACCGGGCGCAGGCCGGGCACGTCGGCGAGGACCGCGGCACAGTCGGCGTGGGGGACGAGGACCACGGCGGGGTCACTGATGGTCGGCACCATAGGCGACGGGCTCCTGTCCCGGAGGTACGTGGACATGGCGCGGAGGCCGAAGTCCCAGGGCGGCAGCTCCTCCGTGGGCACGGTCGTGTTCATGAGCGTGCCGAGGTGGGGACTGCTGATGGTGACCCGGTCGCCGGGCCGGTGAGTGAAACCCATGCCCGCCTCTCCCCGATCCTGGGTGGGGGCGAAGAGCGTTCCGGTGAAGAGGGCGAAACCGTCCGGATACTGGTGATGGACGCCGCACGTCGCGCCGACGAGTTCCTCGAATGTCCGGCTGATGCGGGAGAGACTGTTGTGGCCCTCCAGGCGGAAGCCGTCCCGTCCGGCTATCCGGAGGGTGATCTCCTCGTCGCGGAGTACGTCGAGGGTGAAGTCGCCGTCGAGAAGACGGACGAACGGGCCGACGGCGCAGGAGGCGTTGTTGTCCTTGGCCATGCCCAGCAGGAGTGCGCTGCGCCCCTCGATATCCCGCAGGTTCACGTCATTGCCGAGCGTCGCTCCCTTGACGCGTCCGCCCGAGTCGACCACGAGGACTAGCTCAGGCTCAGGGTTGTTCCACGCGGAGAAGGACGGGATGCCGATGGCGCTGCCGGGGCCGACGGACGACAGGACGGGGGCCTTGGTGAACACCTCCGGATAGGGGCCAAGGCCCACCTCGAGATACTGGGACCACATGCCTTGCGCGGTCAGCACTTCGATCACGCGAAGCGCCTCCGGGGACCCAGGCGCCACCGCGAGGCTTCCGCCGAGAGCGTCCATGACCAGGCCGCGGACGGCCGAGGCGCGGGTGAAGTCGCCGCGGCAGCGCTCCTCGATGACCCGCTCGATCAGGCTCTCGGTGAAGGTGATGCCACATGCCTTGATCACTTGCAGGTCGATGGGCGCGAGCAGCCGTGGGACGTTCGGGTCCGCACCCGCCGACGAGGCGGCGACGTCCTTCAGGGACCAACGGGCCGGTGCCGCGGCCCGCGCGACGGCACGCCCGGGTGCGGCATGCTCGAGGAGCCCGGCGACGGTCGAGAACTCGTCGGTGAGGTCCAGGAGTTGGTCCCCGCGGACCGTCACCACTCTGGGGCCTCCCGTCTCGGGGTCCCAGACCCGTCCGACGAGAACGGAACGCGCGGAGTCCGCGGGCAGCAACTGAGCCGGGAGAGGCGCCTCATCGGTCGCGTCGAAAGTGGTGACGCTGGTGCGTATGACGTTCATGGCTGCTCCTTCGCGCGCCTTCACCTGCTGCCGGCCGTCCGCGGCGCGTCCACTATGAAGTTCGCCGGGCACCCCGCCACGATGTGTTCCGCTCATCGGAACGGGAGGCTGGTGCGGCGATCGCGGAGCAACGGCGACGGCCCGGCCGCCCCACCGGAGCGGGGGCGGCCGGGCCGTATGAGGTTCCGGACTGTCTCAGTCCGTGGAGCGCGGGTTTCGTCGTGGGGTGGCGCCGCGGTTCACCAGCCGGGCCCGCGCCTGCCCACGGTGCGCGACAGGCCCAGCGCCGTGGCCCGCAAGGTCGGCCAGACCCGCCCCGCGTCGATCCTCGCCGGATGCCCGGCGACCGAGATCGCTCCGACCACCGCTCCGCTCGCGTTACGGACCGGGGCGGCCACGCACGCGACGCCGACCACGGCCTCCTCCCGCTCCTCCGCGAAGCCGCACGCCCGCACGCGCTCGATTTCAGCGCGGAGGGCGACCAGGTCGCGCACCGAGCGTGGGGTCTGACCGACCAGGCCGCGCGACACCAGAGCATCGAGCCGGTCAGGGAGGTCATGGGCAAGGATGGCCTTGCCCAGCGCCGTGCAGTGCATCGGCAGCCGGCCGCCCACGCGTGGGGGCTTCCGAGGCTGGTCGAGGGCGTTGATCTTCTGTATGTACACCACGTCGGGCCCCTCCGGCACCGCGAGGTTCACCGTGGCGTGCGTCGCCTCGGAGAGGCAGGCGAGGAACGGCGCCGCGGCGTCGCAGAGCGAGCGCTGGACGGAGACGAGCTGACCCCACTCGAACATCCGCATCCCCAGTCGGTACCCCTGGCGGGTCCGCTCGAGGACCTTCCACTCGCCCAGCTCGCCGAGCAGGCGGTGCAAGGTGGTCTTGGGGATACCGGTCCGCCGGTGCAGCTCCGCGAGGCTCAGCGATTCATCACCGGGCTCGTAGGCGTTCAGGAGCGCCACGGCCTTCCCGAGGACCGACTTCGACACGGACACGTGACTCCTCAGCGAGCGGGGCTGCTGACCTTAACCCTGCTCACAGGCCCGCTCAAGCCCTCGGCACTCCGCGGCGAAGCCGCCGTCCGAGCCGCCCCGTGACCCCCGGGGGCTTACGCCCCCGGAGGGCTTACGGCCCGTCCGGGTCGGCGCGGTCGAGGGCCGGGTGGGCGGCCGGGGTGATCCCGAGCAGGTAGTCCGCGGCGGCGGTGTCCGTCACCAGGCTGGTGACCAGCCCGGACCTCAGCACCGCCCCGATCGCCTCGGCCTTGCGGCGGCCACCGGCGATGGCCACCACCTCGGGGATCCGGCGCAGCCGGTCGGCCTCCACGGTGATGCAGCGCTCGCCCAGGTCGCGGCCGATGCGGCGGCCCTCGGCGTCGAAGAGGTGGGCCGACATCTCGGCGGCGGCGCCCAGGCTCTCGTAGTGGGCCCGCTCCTCCTCCGTCAGCATGTCGTAGACCGTGGAGATCCCGGCCTCCCACGAGCCGATGGAGACGCAGGCCACGGTGACCTTGTCGAAGTACTCGAAGGCGCGGGCGATACCGGTCTGGCCGCGCAGGGCGTCCGCGGTGGCGGTGTCCGGCAGCAGCATCGGCGCGTAGATGGGATGCGCCTCACCGCCGGAGACGGCGGCGGCGCGGCGCACCGCCTCGACCGAGCCGCGCTCGGCCGTGCCCGCGTCGTAGACGCCCGTGAGCTGGACGACGGTGCACGGGGGCAGCCGGTGCAGCGCGGCCGCCATGTGGATCGTGGACCGTCCCCAGGCCAGCCCCAGCACATCCCCCTCGGTCACCAGCTCGCCCAGCAGGTCCGCGGCGACCTCGCCGAGGTTCTCCGGGTCCGGGGTGTCCGCCTCGGCGTCGGCCGGGGACTCCACGACGACAGCGTGGCGCAGCCCGTAGCGGGCGCGCAGCGCGTCGGAGCGCTCCGCGTCGAGCTCGGCGGGAACCCGGATTTCGATGCGCACCAGATCGCGCTCGAGCGCCGTCTCCAGCACCCGCGCGACCTTGAAGCGGCTGACGCCGAACTCCTCGGCGATCTGGATCTTGGACTTGCCCTCGAGGTAGAAGCGGCGCGCCATGGCGGCCGCCTGCACCAGTTCGGCGGGTCCCATCCGCGTGGCTGAACGGCCCGTCGACACCGCGGTCTCCTCACTATTCACTGTCCGGACTCACCGTTCATCCTGTCAGAAACGGCGGAGTTGGTTTGGCCTTCATCCTTGAGTTCACCGACCGGTAGCTGCCTCGCCTCATGAACCGGGGGTGCCGGTCGCCTTTTCGGCCAGGTGGCGCAGCTCCCGTACGGCCTTGGCCGGGTCGTCGGCGCCGTAGACGGCCGAGCCCGCGACGAACACATCGGCGCCCGCCTCGGCGCACCGCTCGATGGTCTCGGCCGAGACCCCGCCGTCCACCTGGAGCCACATCTGGAGGCCGTGCCGGGCGATGAGCTGCCGGGTGCGGCGGATCTTCGGCAGCATGATGTCGAGGAACGCCTGGCCGCCGAAGCCGGGCTCCACGGTCATCACCAGCAGCATGTCCAGCTCGGGCAGCAGATCCTCGTACGGCTCGATGGGCGTGGCGGGCTTGAGCGCCATCGAGGCCCGTGCGCCCTTGGCCCGGATCTCGCGCGCCAGCCGCACCGGCGCGGCCGCGGCCTCCACATGGAAGGTGACGGAGCCGGCGCCCGCCTCGATGTACTGCGGCGCCCAGCGGTCCGGGTCCTCGATCATGAGATGGCAGTCCAGCGGGGTCTGCGTGGCCCTGCCCAACGATTCGACCACCGGCACGCCGAGGGTGAGGTTGGGGACGAAGTGGTTGTCCATGACGTCGACGTGGAGCCAGTCGGCGCCTTCGACCGCCTTCGCCTCATCCGCCAGGCGGGAGAAGTCTGCGGACAGGATGCTGGGATTGATCTGCGGGGCCATGGGTCCAAGCCTCCCACGATCGGCGCCGGTCCATGGAGCCGGGATCCGATCATCGGCCCGCTCGGATCGACGGACGCCGGGGGAGACGAGATCATGAAGATGGTCGAGCAACCCCTACAGGCAACCCACCATGACGAGCGATCCCCTACCCCGGCATCCCCGCACCGCGGTGTGCGCGGCGCTGACGGCGGCCGTCGTCGCGGCGCCGGTCGCCGGGACCGGGCCCGCCTCCGCGGCGGCCACCGCACCGCGGCCGGTCTGCGTCTCGCACCAGTCCGGGCTGGCCGGAAAGCTGTCCAAGGACATCGCCGGCGCGCTGCGCGGCCGGTCCGGCACGGTCGCGATCAGCCTCCGCGACCACACCACCCGCACTCGCTGCACCCTGCGCGCGAACCAGCGGTTCGACTCCGCGAGCGTGGTGAAGGTGACGGTCCTGGGGACGCTGCTGTGGGACGCCCAGCGGCACCACCGGGGGCTGACCAAGCGCGAGAAGACCCTCGCCAAAGCCATGATCACCAAGTCGGACAACGCCTCGACCAGCAAGTTGTGGAAGCAGCTCAAGCCCGCCAGGGTCAAGGCGTTCCTGCGGGCGGCCGGAATGGACGCCACCGTGCCCGGCAAGGACGGCTACTGGGGCCTGACCCGGATCACCGCGAACGACCAGGAGCGGCTCCTGGAGCTGATCACCCACCCGAACACGGTGCTGACCGACGCCTCCCGCACGTACATCCTCTCGTTGATGGGCAAGGTCATCCGGGAACAGCGCTGGGGCACCCCGGCCGGCGCCCCGCGCGGGGTGCGGATCCAGGTGAAGAACGGCTGGCTGGAGCGGTCCTCGCACGGCTGGCGGGTGCACAGCGTCGGTGCCTTCACCGGCGGCGGCCACGACTACACGCTCACCGTGCTCACCCAGGACGACCGCACCATGGAGGCGGGCGTGGCCACCATCGAGGCGGTGGCGCGCGCGGTGCACAGGGACCTCAACCCCACCGCCCACGCCGATACGCTCTACGCCCCGACCGACCGTCCCGAGGAAGCGCTTCCGGCGGTTCCGGAGGACTGACCCTGGACCGACCTCGGACTTGGGCGCGGTCAGCCGGTGCGGCGCAGCAGGGCCAGATACATGGCGTCCGTGCCGTGCCGGTGCGGCCACAGCTGGATGTCGGGGCCGTCGCCCAGCTCGGGCACCCCGGGCAGCAGCGGCCGGGCGTCGATCCACTCCGCGGAGACGGCCGCGCCGCCCCGCCCCTTGAGGACGTCCTCCACCACGGCCCGGGTCTCTGCCGGATGCGGGGAGCAGGTGGCGTAGCCGACCACCCCGCCGATCCGCGCCGCGGCCAGCGCCTCCCGCAGCAGCCCGCGCTGGAGCGGGGCGAAGCCCTCGAGATCCTCGGGTCGGCGCCGCCAGCGCGCCTCGGGGCGGCGGCGCAGGGCGCCCAGGCCGGTGCAGGGAACGTCCACCAGCACCCGGTCGAACGACTCCGGGCGCCACGGCGGCCGGGTGCCGTCCGCGGCGATCACCTGATACGGGCCCGGGTTGCCCGCCAGGGCCCCGGCCACCAGCCGGGCCCGGTGCGGCTGCTTCTCGGCGGCCAGCAGCGAGGCGCCGCGCTCCGCGGCGAGCGCGCCGAGCAGCGCAGCCTTGCCGCCGGGGCCCGCGCAGCCGTCCAGCCAGCGCCGGTCGTCCCCCTCCAGCGGGGCGTTCGCCAGCGCGATGGCCACCAGCTGGCTGCCCTCGTCCTGCACTCCGGCCCGCCCGTCCCGCACCGCCCCCAGCGCACCGGGCTCGCCGCCCTCGGTGAGCCGCACCGCGTACGGCGACCAGCGGCCCGGCTCCGCGCTCTGGTCGCCGACCGCGTCCAGCAGCTCCCCGGGCGTGGACCGGCCGGGCCGGGCGACGAGGGTGACCTCGGGCCGTTCGTTGTCGGCGGCCAGCAGCTCCTCCATACCGGCGCTGCCGCCGCCGAGCGCGTCCCACAGGGCGGAGACGACCCAGCGCGGATGGGAGTGGCGGACGCCCAGATGCTCCTCGGGGTCCTCGTCGTAGGGCGGGGCGACCCGCTCCAGCCAGCCGTCGAGGTCATGCGTGGCGATCTTGCGCAGCACGGCGTTGACGAACTTGGCCCGGCCGTCGCCGAGCACCACCCGGGCCAGCTCGACGCTGGCCGAGACGGCGGCGTGGGTGGGGATACGGGTTCCGAGCAACTGGTGGGCGCCGAGGTTCAGTACATCGAGCACGGGTGGATCCACCTCGCGCAGCGGGCGGTCCACGCATTCGGCGATGATCGCGTCGTAGGTGCCCTGGTGCCGCAGGGTGCCGTAGACCAGCTCGGTGGCGAGCGCCGCGTCCCGGGAGTCGAATCGCGGCCCGCCGGCCTCCGCGCTCTCCCGCGCCTTGCGCAGCAGGGGCGGGAGAACGAGGTTGGCGTACGCGTCCCGTTCGTCCACCGCCCGCAGCGCCTCGAAGGCGAGGATCCGCACGGGGTCCTTCTGCGGGCGGCGGTAGGGCTTGCCAGGCCGGTTCGGGGCGTGGGGACGGCGACGACGGGGCTGGTCGGTCACGGGAAATGTGCTCCGGGAGACGGATCGGGCTGAAGGGACAAGCCTACGTCGCCGGGGCGTCGGCGGTCGTGGGGCCGCCGTCCAGGGCCGCTCCGTCCAGGGCCGTACCGTCCACGATGGTTCCATCCACGGTCGTACCGTCCACGATGGTTCCGTCCACCGTCGTGCCGTCCACGATGGTTCCGTCCACCGTCGTGCCGTTGACGGCGAATCCGCCGTCGGCACTCGTCGGCTGCTCGAACTGGGTGCGGTACAGCTCCTCGTAGCGGCCTCCGGCGGCCAGCAGCGCGGTGTGCGTACCGCGCTCCACGATCCGCCCGTCCTCCACGACCAGGATGAGATCCGCCGCCCGGACCGTGGACAGCCGGTGGGCGATCACCACCGCGGTGCGCCCGTCCAGCGCCTCGCCGAGCGCCTCCTGGACTTCCGCCTCCGAGGTGGAGTCCAGATGCGCGGTGGCCTCGTCCAGGATCACCACCCGGGGCCGGGCCAGCAGCAGCCGGGCGATGGTCAGCCGCTGGCGCTCGCCGCCGGAGAGCCGGTAGCCGCGCTCGCCCACGACGGTGTCGAGACCGTCCGGCAGCGCCGCGATCAGCCCCTCGAGACGGGCCCGGCGCAGCACCTCCCACAGCTCCTCGTCGGTGGCCTCCGGCCGGGCCAGCAGCAGATTGGCGCGGATCGAGTCATGGAAGAGATGGCCGTCCTGCGTGACCATGCCGAGGGTGGCGCGGATCGAGTCGGCCGTCAGATCGCGTACGTCCACCCCGGCGAGCCGTACGGCGCCGCCGTCGGCGTCGTAGAGCCTCGGCAGCAGCTGCGCGATGGTCGACTTCCCGGCGCCGGAGGAGCCCACCAGCGCGACCATCTGGCCCGGTTCGGCGCGGAAGGACACCTGGTGCAGGACCGGGACGCCACCGCGGGTGTCCAGGGTGGCGACCTCCTCCAGGGAGGCGAGCGAGACCTTGTCAGCGGCCGGGTAGCCGAAGTCCACGCGGTCGAACTCGACGGACACCGGCCCCTCCGGGACCTCCCGGGCGTCCGGCTTCTCCTTGATCAGCGGTTCGAGGTCGAGCACCTCGAAGACCCGCTCGAAGCTGACGAGCGCGCTCATCACCTCGACCCGCGCCCCGGCCAGCGCGGTCAGCGGCGCGTACAGCCGGGTGAGCAGCAGCGCGAGCGCGACGACGGCGCCGGGGTCGAGCCGCCCGTGCAGCGCGAACCAGCCGCCGAGGCCGTAGACCAGGGCGAGGGCCAGGGCGGAGACGAGGGTCAGGGCGGTCACGAAGGAGACCTGGACCATCGCGGTCCGCACCCCGATGTCCCGCACCCGGCGGGTGCGCGCGGCGAACTCGGCGGACTCGTCGGCGGGCCGTCCGAACAGCTTGACCAGGGTCGCCCCGGGCGCGGAGAAGCGCTCGGTCATCTGGGTGCTCATCGCGGCGTTGTGCGCGGCCGCCTCGCGCCGCAGCTTCGCCAGCCGTCCGCCCACCCGGCGCGCGGGCAGCAGGAAGACGGGCAGGAGCAGCAGCGTCAGCAGGGTGATCTGCCAGGAGATCCCGACCATGACGACAAAGGTGAGCAGCAGGGTCACCACATTGCCGACCACCCCGGAGAGGGTGTCGCTGAACGCCCGCTGCGCGCCGATGACGTCGTTGTTGAGCCTGCTGACCAGCGCACCGGTGCGGGTCCGGGTGAAGAACGCCACCGGCATCCGCTGGACGTGGTCGAAGACGGCGGTGCGCAGATCGAGGATCAGCCCCTCGCCGATGTTCGCCGACAGCCAGCGGGTCACCAGCCCGAGTCCCGCCTCCGCCACGGCGATCGCGGCGATGAGCCCGGCCAGCCAGAGCACCGTGCCCTGTCCCGAACGGTGGACGATCGCGTCCACCACCCGGCCCGCCAGCAGTGGCGTCGCCACCGCGAGCACCGCCGCGACCGTGCTCAGCACCAGGAACAACAGCAGCTGACGGCGGTGCGGACGGGCGAAGGCGCCGATGCGGCGCAGCGTCTCGCGGGAGAAGGGCCGCCGGTCGTCCTGGGCATTGGCCGTCTGATACAGGGAGTGCCAGGCGGTCGATTGCATGTCCATCACGTACCTCCGAGGTCTCGTGAGGAACGTAAGACTTCAACCTAGGTTGAAGTCAACATCCGCCTCCTGGGCGCGTCCGTGGCGCAGCTGGTTCTGGCGCGGCCTTTGGCGCGGCCCTTGGCGCGGCCTTCGGCGTGGCGGCCCGCTCAGGCCCCGAGCCGCTCGCCCTCCGCGATCCGCACCCCGCGCGCCCAGTCCGCCGCCGGCATCGGCTTCTTGCCCTGCGGCCGCACCCAGGTCAGCTCGACGGCATGGCTGCCGGTGCCCACGTACACGGCCTTCTTGGTGACGGCCGGCACACCGGGCGCCAGATCCGTACGGTCCGCCACCGGGCGCGCCGAGACGACCTTCAGCCGCTCCCCCCGGAAGGTGGTCCACGCGCCCGGGGCGGGGGTGCACGCGCGCACCAGCCGGTCGACGCGCAGCGCGGGCGCCGTCCAGTCGATCTCCGCGTCCTCGACGGTGATCTTCGGGGCGAGCGAGATGCCCTCGGCCGGCTGCTCCACCGGGCGCAGGGTGCCGTTCTCGATGCCGTCCATCGTCGCCTCGAGCAGCCCGGCACCGGCGAAGGCGAGCCGGGTCAGCAGATCGCCGCTGGTGTCGGTGGGCCGCACCTGCTCCGTCACCACCCCGAACACCGGCCCGGAGTCCAGCCCTTCCTCGATCTGGAAGGTCGAGGCGCCGGTCATCTCGTCGCCCGCCAGCAGGGAGTGCTGCACGGGGGCCGCGCCCCGCCAGGCCGGGAGCAGCGAGAAGTGCAGATTGACCCAGCCGTGCGCGGGGATCTCCAGCGCGGCCTTGGGCAGCAGCGCGCCGTAGGCCACCACCGGGCAGCAGTCGGGCGCGATCTCGGTGAGCCGGGCGAGGAACTCCGGATCGCGCGGCTTGTTGGGCTTGAGCACCTCGATACCCGCCTCCTCGGCCCGCTCGGCGACCGGGCTGGCCACCAGTCGGCGGCCGCGCCCGGCGGGCGCGTCGGGACGGGTCACCACGGCCACCACCTCGTGCTTCTGGGACGCGATCAGCGCGTCCAGAGCGGGCAGGGCGACCTCGGGGGTACCGGCGAAGACGAGCCTCATGGGTGGCGAACTACCTCTCACACAGCGGATACGGCGGGAACGTCGCGAACAGCGTCTGAAGTCTATGGTCCGCCGTCCGAGGGGGCGTACGAGCGGACTGCCGCACGCCCCGGACCGTGACCGACGGGCGGGTGCCGCGTTGGTCAAGGCAGATTGACCGCATCGGGCCGCTGTCGCGGCCCGATCCATTTCCCGCCGTCCGTCCGACTCCCAGCCCATCCCCTCAACTCCCCCATCCCCCAATCCCCCGTCAACGCCGGTTCGAGAGGCTTGTTCATGGCCGACCACGCAACTCATGACGCCCAGGCACGGGCCAGCCTGCACCTCCTGGTCCGGGACATCGAGCGGGTCCGCCGCCAGGTGGACGCGCTGCGCACGCTCACCGCCCAGCTCGGCAATGTCTACCGCCCCCGTCGCACCGGCCCGTCCGCCGGTTTCGTGGTCTACGGACGCGCCCCGGCCCCCACCGTGCGGCTCGCCCAGGAACTGCGGGACAGCGTCGAGACGCTGGTCACGGCCGCGGTCGACTTCGATCGCTCGCTCGGCTTCTCCTGGGACGCGGTGGGCTCGGCGCTCGGCGTCACCAAGCAGGCGGTGCACCGCCGTTACGGCGCCCGCCGGGCCGCCGCGCAGAGCGCGGCCGAGGGCGGCGAACCGTCCACGGGCCGCCCGGCCGAGCCCGCCCCCCTGCCCTCGGTGCCCGCCGCCCGCACGGTCCCCCCGCAGTCGGCCCCGTCCCTCCGCGAGGACCCCCGCCCGAGCGCGTTCCCGAGCCCTCGGCCCTCTCTCTAGAGGCTCGTCAGAGGCTCGGCTCTCCCCGGTGAGAGGCTCGGATGTCCCCGGTGAGAGGCTCGGATTTCCCTGGCCACCGCCGGGAGGTGCCCCCGCCGGGGCGCGAAAGCCTCCCCAGCGGCCACCGCCGGGAGGTGGCCCGGGCCGGAGGCCCCAAGCCACCGGACGCTGTACGGCACCGGAGTCACCCGATGTCCAGGGGATCCACCCGCACCGCGGGATCCCTGTCCCCCCGGGCCAGGCGGCGGGCCTTCGCCTCCTTGAGGGCTGCCGCGAGGGCGCTGCCCTGGCCGGGGCGGACCCGTAGCAGGGCGCGCTCCCAGACCTCGCCCGCGGGCGGGTCCCCGGGGCGGCGCGGGCGGCCGGGGGGCGGCGGGGGCAGCGGGACCGGCCCCAGGATCTCGGCCCCCTCGGGCAGTTGGGTCGAGGCGATCAGCTCGGCCACCGCCTCCGCGGGGCCGGTCACGGCCGCCATCCGGGAGATCGGCGGAAAGCCCAGATCGGACCGCTCGGCCAGCTCGCGCGCCGCGTAACCGGCCGGATCCCAGCGCACCAGCGCCTGGACGGGCCGCAGCGTCGGCTCGGCCATGATCACCACCATGCCGCCCCGGCCGTCGTCCCCCTCCTCCCCATGGCCACGGACCAGCGAGGCCGCCTCCAGCCAGTGGCGCAGCGCGTCCTCACCGGCGCGCAGATCGGGGCGGCCGAGCAGGGCCCAGCCGTCGAGCAGCAGCGCCGCGGCGTAGCCGCCCTCCGCGACCGGTTCGGCGCCCGGTGTGCTCACGACGAGCGCCGGACGGTCCGGGACGGACGTCAGCACATGGTCACGACCCGAGGTGCGGACGGGCACGGACGGAAAGGCGCGGCCCAGCTCCTCGGCGGTGCGCCGGGCGCCGACGATGGACGCCCGCAGCCGGACGCCCCCGCATTCGCGGCAGTGCCAGGCGGGCTCGCCCCGCCCGCACCAGCCACACACCAGATGGTCCGCGTCCCGCGCCTCCAGCGGGCCCGAACAGTGCGCACAGCGCGCGGGCTCCCGGCAGCGCTCACAGGCCAGCTTCGGCACATAGCCCCGGCGCGGCACCTGCACCAGCACCGGGCCGCGGGTCAGCGCGTCCCGTACGGTCTGCCACGCGATCGTGGGCAGCCGGGCGGCGCGGGCCTCGGCGTCCCGGGCCACCTCGCCCTCGTCGACCGTACGGATCAGCGGGGCGGCGGCCCGGACCCGCTCGCGGTCGGCCTCGAGCGGCCGGGCCCAGCCGTTCTCCACCAGCTGGGCGGCCTCGACGGTGCGGCCGAGGTCGCCCAGCAGGAAGCCGGTCTTCTCCTGGACGGCGCGCAGCAGCAGCACATCGCGGGCGTGCGGCTGCGGCAGCCGATCGTCGCTGTGGCTGCGGTCCCCGTCGTCCCAGATCCCCACCAGCCCGAGGTCACGGACGGGTGCGAACATCGCCGCCCGGGTGCCCACCACCGCCCGCACCGAGCCCCGGCTGACCGCCAGCCAGCGGCGGTAGCGCTCCTCCGGCCCGAGGTCGGCGGTGAGCAGCACGTGCCGCCCCGGGCCGCCGAGCACCTCCGCGAGCGCGGCGTCCACCCGCTCGGCCGTCCGCCCGTCGGGCACGACGACGAGCGCCCCGCGCCCGGACGCGAGCGCGGCGGCCACGGCGGTGGCCCACTCCCGGGGCCAGTGCGGTCCGGGCAGCGCGGTCCACACGGCCCGCGGCCGGTCCCCGCGCACCAGCGCCTCCAGGAACCCGGGCCCGGCCGGATAGCGCGCCCAGCTCCCGGGCGCGGGCGGCTCCGGCGGGGGCAGCGGCGCCGGTGACGGCTCGCCCTCGGCACGGGCGTTGCGCTTGGGCAGGGCCAGCTGGAGCACATCGGCGAGCGACCCGGCGTACCGTTCGGCGACCGCCCGGCACAGCGCCAGCAGCCCCGGCCCCAGCACCTGCTCGGTGGAGACCACCTGCGCGAGGGCGGCCAGCGGGCCCCGGTAGTCGGACTCGGCGACGCGCTCGATGATGTACCCGTCGAGCAGCCCGCCCCCCTCGCGCCGCCCGTCGCGCACCTTCCCCGTCCCGGCCCCGAACCGCACCCGCACCCGCACCCCGGGCCGGGCCTCGGCGTCCATCTCGGCCGGCACCGCGTAGTCCCACAGCTTGTCGAGGTGGACCGGCCCCTTGTCCACCAGCACCCGCGCCACCGGCCGCTCCGCGGCCAGCGCCGCCCCCCGCCAGGTCCGCGGCTTCGCCTTGGGCACCTTGGCCTTGCGCACCGTCTCCCGAATGAGCGCGAGCTGCTCCCCCTCCGACGCCTCCGCCGGCTCCCTCGGCCGCTCGTTGTCCCTGCTCACAGATCAAGTCTTAGCAGACCGCACGGACAGCTACGCATGCGAAGGCCCGGGCGCCGCGGGGGCGTCCGGGCCTTCGTCGGGGTTCGTGAAGCGAGCCGGGCCTACAGACCCGCCGCCGCGCGGAGGGCGTCGACGCGGTCGGTGCGCTCCCAGGTGAAGTCGGAGTGCTCACGGCCGAAGTGGCCGTACGCCGCCGTCTGGGCGTAGATCGGGCGAAGCAGGTCGAGGTCGCGGATGATCGCGGCCGGGCGGAGGTCGAAGACCTCGGAGATGGCCTTCTCGATCTTCTCGGCGTCGACCGCCGCCGTGCCGAAGGTCTCGACGAAGAGGCCGACCGGCTCGGCCTTGCCGATGGCGTACGCGACCTGCACCTCGCAGCGCTGGGCGAGGCCGGCGGCCACCACGTTCTTGGCGACCCAGCGCATGGCGTAGGCGGCGGAGCGGTCGACCTTGGAGGGGTCCTTGCCGGAGAAGGCGCCGCCGCCGTGGCGGGACATGCCGCCGTAGGTGTCGATGATGATCTTGCGGCCGGTGAGGCCGGCGTCGCCCATCGGGCCGCCGATCTCGAAGCGGCCGGTCGGGTTGACCAGCAGGCGGTAGCCCTCGGTGTCGAGCTTGATGCCGTCCTCGACCAGCTCGTTCAGCACGTGCTCGACCACGAATTCCCGGATGTCGGGCGCCAGCAGCGAGTCCAGGTCGATGTCGGAGGCGTGCTGCGAGGAGACGACGACGGTGTCCAGGCGGACCGCCTTGTGGCCGTCGTACTCGATGGTGACCTGGGTCTTGCCGTCCGGGCGCAGGTAGGGGATGGTCCCGTTCTTGCGGACGTCGGACAGCCGGCGGGAGAGCCGGTGCGCCAGGTTGATCGGCAGCGGCATCAGCTCGGGCGTCTCGTCGCAGGCGTACCCGAACATCAGGCCCTGGTCGCCCGCGCCCTGCTTGTCCAGCTCGTCCTCGTCGCCCTCGACCCGGAGCTCGTAGGCGGAGTCCACACCCTGGGCGATGTCCGGGGACTGTGAGCCGATCGACACCGAGACGCCGCAGGAGGCGCCGTCGAAGCCCTTCTTCGACGAGTCGTAGCCGATTTCGAGGATCTTGTTCCGCACGAGCGTCGCGATCGGGGCGTACGCCTTGGTCGTCACCTCGCCGGCCACATGCACCAGGCCGGTGGTGATCAAGGTCTCGACCGCGACCCGGGAGTGCGGGTCCTCCCGCAGAAGGGCGTCGAGAATGGTGTCGCTGATCTGGTCAGCGATCTTGTCGGGGTGACCCTCGGTGACAGATTCCGAGGTGAACAGGCGGCGGGACACATCGCTCCCTGGGGTTGCAGCGGCTGCTGGCTGATCATGGTCGGGACCGCGCGGGGGCTGCGCCCGATGCGGTTCCTGGGCCAGTTTATCCGGCACGTCCACCGGTCAAGCATCCCCGTCCCACAGAACGGGCAGGCCCGTGACCGGGAACATACCTTGCCTCAAGCCGAAATACAGCCCCACCCCGCCGTGGCAGGGATGTGTCATGAGCCCGATCGGCCGTGTCCCGCCCCCTGTCGAGCCCCCTGTCGAGCCTGTTGTCGAGCCTTTCGAGAAGTTCCGGGGAGTCCCGCGTCGAGCCTGTCGAGAACTCCCGGGCAGCCCCGCCGGGCGGGATCCGGCGCGGCCCCGGGTGCGCCCTCAGCCCAGGCGGCGGGCCACCAGGTCCCAGACCGTGTCGGCGAGCGCGCCCTTGGGGCCGTACGGCACGGGCGTCTCGGTGCCGTCCGCGCCGAGCACCACGGCCTCGTTGGTCTCGGCGCCGAAGGTCTTGTGCTCCCCGACCTCGTTCACCACGAGCAGATCGCAGCCCTTGCGGGCCAGCTTCGCGCGCCCGTTCGCGAGCACGTCGTCGGTCTCGGCGGCGAAGCCGACCACGATCTGGCCGGGGCGGGCGCGCTCCGCGGAGATCTCGGCGAGGATGTCCGGATTCCGCACCAGGGCGAGCGGCTCGGGCTCCTGGCCCTCGCGCTTCTTGATCTTCCCTTCGGCGTACTGGGCGGGGCGGAAGTCGGCGACGGCGGCGGCCATGACCACTGCGTCGGCGTCCGCGGCGGCCTTGAGGACGGCCTCCCGCAGCTGTGCCGCGGTGCCCGCGCGCACCACATCGGCGCCGGCCGGGTCGGGCAGCTCGCTGTTGGCCGAGATGAGCGTCACCCGCGCGCCCCGGGCGACGGCGGCACGGGCCAGGGCGTACCCCTGGCGGCCGGTGGAGCGGTTGCCGAGGAAGCGCACCGGGTCCAGCGGCTCGCGGGTGCCTCCGGCGCTGACCACGACATGGCGGCCGGCCAGATCGGCGGTGAGCGCCTCGGCGCCGCGGGCCAGCACCCGGCGGCAGACCTCGAAGATCTCCCCGGGGTCGGGCAGCCGCCCCTTGCCGGTGTCCACACCGGTGAGCCGCCCCACGGCGGGCTCGATGACGACGGCGCCGCGGCGGCGCAGCGTCGCCACGTTCTCCTGGGTGGCCGGGTGCTCCCACATCTCGGTGTGCATCGCGGGCGCGAAGACGACCGGACAGCGCGCGGTGAGGAGCGTATTGGTGAGCAGGTCGTCCGCCAGGCCGTGGGCGGCCTTGGCGAGCAGATCGGTGGTGGCGGGGGCGATCACGACCAGATCGGCGGACTGGCCGATGCGGACGTGGGGCACCTCGTGGACGGACTCCCAGACCTCGGTCGTCGCCGGATGTCCGGACAGCGCCGACCAGGTGGCCTCGCCGATGAAGTGCAGCGCCGAGGCGGTGGGCACGACGCGTACGTCATGGCCGGACTCGGTGAGGCGGCGCAGCAGCTCACACGCCTTGTAGGCGGCGATCCCGCCACTGACGCCCAGGACCACTTCGGGCTTGTCCATCGCTCGGCTCTCCCCACCGGGTACGTCGTATGCCGCATCGGGCGTTACGTCCAGTCACGGTACGCCGGGTCGGCTCACGTACCCATGACACACCACGGGCCCGGCATCGCTGCCGGGCCGGTGGTTCACGCGCTGCGGAACCTACTGGGCGGGGCCCTCGATGGCCTCGGACGTCAGCAGGCCCGCGTTGATCTCACGGAGCGCGATCGAGAGGGGCTTCTCGTGGACGTGGGTGTCCACGAGGGGACCGACGTACTCGAGCAGGCCCTCACCGAGCTGGGAGTAGTACGCGTTGATCTGACGCGCGCGCTTGGCCGCGTAGATCACCAGGCTGTACTTGGAGTCGGTGGCCTCGAGCAGCTCATCAATCGGAGGGTTGATGATCCCCTCGGGCGCGGTCATGGGAGAGGACACTCTCTAGCCTTCCTTATTTCGCCTGACGGCAAGAGTGAATCGAAGATCAAGCCACTCGCATCAAGGCTAGCAGCTCATTGGCCACGTCCTCGACGGAGGTATTGACCAAGGTCATATCGAACTCTGACTCGGCGGCCAGCTCGGTCCGCGCGGCCTCCAGCCGCCGCTCGATCACCTCGGGCGCCTCGGTGCCCCGGCCGGTGAGCCGGCGCACCAGCTCCTCCCAGCTCGGCGGAGCGAGGAAGACCAGCTGCGCCTCCGGCATGGACTCGCGGATCTGCCGTGCGCCCTGGAGATCGATCTCCAGCAGCACCGGCTCGCCCGCGCCGAGGCGGTCCATGACCGCCTCGCGCGGGGTGCCGTAGCGGTTGCCCGCGAATTCGGCCCACTCCAGCAGCTCACCATTTGCTATGAGCTTGTCGAACTCCCCGTCGTCCACGAAGAAGTAGTGGACGCCGTCCCGCTCACCGGGGCGCGGACGCCGGGTCGTGGCGGAGACCGAGAGCCAGACCTCGGGGTGTTCCTTGCGCATATGGGCGACGACCGTGCTCTTGCCGACCCCGGAGGGGCCGGAGAGCACGGTCAGTCGCGGTCGTGCGGAGTGTGCTGCCATGGAGCGATTATCCAGGTTCCCGGGAGTGCCTGGAAACGCCGGGCCGGGTCAGCCGGCGGCGCCGCCGAACTCACGCTCGAGCGACGCGATCTGGTTGGAGCCCAGACCCCGCACACGACGGCTCTCGGAGATGCCGAGCCGCTCCATGATCTGCTTGGCGCGGACCTTGCCGACGCCGGGCAGGGACTCGAGGAGAGCGGACACCTTCATCTTGCCGATGACATCGTTCTCCTGGCCCTGCTTGATGACCTCGTGCAGGGAGGCGCCGGAGTGCTTGAGTCGATTCTTGACCTCGGCGCGCTCCCGGCGAGCCGCGGCGGCCTTTTCTAGCGCGGCTGCGCGCTGTTCAGGGGTAAGGGGCGGAAGAGCCACGCCTACGTCACCTCGGATGTCGAACTGTCGGATATGGACCGGTGAGGAACCTAGTCGCCCCTCACCTGGGGAGCAACGCGCAACGCAGCGCGCGTTCGCTCTCGTCGGAGACTAGCGGCCGATCCCGCTCCAGTCAGCGAGAACAGACGAAAAGTCCTGGTCAGACTCGCTCGACTCAGACATTTACGGACAAAGTAGCCGGGTTATTCGGCCACGGCACGCACTTCATCAGCCATTCGGGAGGCCGCGGCGACCAGCGACGCGGCGTCCGGACCGTGCCGGAGCACCCCCCGGCTGACGCTCGGAAGGACATTTCGCACCGCCGCGCCGAAGACCGCCGGAAGATCGGCGGGGGTCGCGCCCTGGGCCCCGATGCCGGGGGCCAGCAGCGGCCCGTCGATCGCCAGATCGGCGCCCAGCCGGTGCGCGGTGCCGCCGAGGGTGGCCCCGACGACGGCCCCGTACGAGCCGAGGCGGCCCTCGGCGGCCTCGGCGGCGTTCTCGGCCTTGAGCGCGGTCAGCACGGTGGCCGCGACGGTCGTCCCGTCGGGCCGCACCGCGTGCTGCACCTCGGCGCCCTCCGGGTTGGACGTCAGCGCCAGCGCGAAGACGCCCGCACCCGCCGCCCGCGCCGCGTCCAGCGCCGGGCGCAGCGAGCCGAAGCCGAGGTAGGGGCTGACGGTGACGGCGTCCGAGAAGAGCGGGCCGGCCGGATCCAGATAGGCGGAGGCGTACGCGGCCATGGTCGAGCCGATGTCGCCGCGCTTGGCGTCCATCAGCACCAGCGCCCCGGCGGCGCGGGCGTCGGCGACGGCCCGTTCCAGCACCGCGATGCCGCGGGAGCCGAACCGCTCGAAGAAGGCCGACTGCGGCTTGAGGACGGCGACCCGCTCGGCGAGGGCGTCCACGACGGTCCGGGTGAACCGCTCCAGACCGGCCACATCGTCCCCCAGGCCCCAGTCGGCCAGCAGGGAGGCGTGCGGGTCGATGCCGACGCAGAGCGGTCCGCGGGCGTCCATGGCGGCGCGCAAGCGGGTGCCGAAGGGGGTGGGTGCGGGTGTCGTCATCGGTCTCTCCTCAGGAAATTCAGCCCCTCCGGCGCTTGAGGAGCGGGGTCCGGGGCGGAGCCCCGGCGGGGGGCGGGGGCGGAGCCCCCGGGCATTACGCGGCTGCCTCGGCGCCGACGGCCTCGGCGAGGGTGGCGTACGGGCTCGCGGCCAAGCGGGCCGCGAGGCCGCGGTGGATCTCACGGCACCAGAACGGCCCGCGGTAGATGAACGCGCTGTAGCCCTGGACCAGCGTCGCCCCCGCGAGGATCCGCTCCCAGGCGTCGTCCGCGGTCTCGATCCCGCCGACCCCGACCAGGGTCAGCCGGTCCCCCACCCGGGCGTACAGGCGGCGCAGCACCGCCAGGGAGCGCGCCTTCAGGGGCGCGCCGGACAGGCCGCCGGTCTCGGCGGTGAGCCGGGCGGGCGAGGCGAGGCCGAGTCCGTCGCGCGCGATGGTGGTGTTCGTGGCGATGATGCCGTCCAGGCCGAGCTCGACCGCCAGATCGGCGACCGCGTCCACGTCCTCGTCGGCGAGATCCGGCGCGATTTTGACCAGAAGTGGCACCTTGCGACCGGTGACCGTGCGGTCCGCGGCCTCGCGGACCGCGGTCAGCAGCGGCCGCAGATGGTCCACGGCCTGGAGATTCCGCAGTCCGGGGGTATTGGGCGAGGAGACGTTGACGACGAGGTAGTCGGCGTGGGCGGCGAGCCGCTCGGTGGACGTCACATAGTCGGCGACGGCCTCCGCCTCCGGGACGACCTTGGTCTTGCCGATGTTGACGCCGACCGTGGTACGGAAGGCCGGGCGCCGGGCCGCGAGACGGGCCGCGACCGCCGCCGAGCCCTCGTTGTTGAAGCCCATCCGGTTGATCAGGGCGCGGTCGGCGACCAGCCGGAAGAGCCGCCGCTTGGGGTTGCCGGGCTGCGGCTGGGCGGTGACCGTGCCGATCTCGACATGGTCGAAGCCCAGCATGGCCATGCCATCGATCCCGGCGGCGTTCTTGTCGAATCCGGCGGCGAGCCCGAACGGCCCGTGCATCCGCAGGCCCAGCGCCTCGGTGCGCAGCGCCCTGTCGCGGGGGGCGAGGACGGCGGCGGCGAAGGTGCGCAGGACGGGGACGCGGGCGGCCAGGCGGATCCAGGAGAAGGCCAGGTGATGGGCCTTTTCCGGGTCCATGCGCCGGAAGATCAGGTTGAAGAGGAGGGCGTACATGAGGGGCTTTCTGCCGAAGGGCGAGGACGTGGACATGAAGAGCGGTGGGCTCATGAAGAGGGGGACACCGGCCGGTGTCCCCCTCCCTCGCCTCACTCCTCGCGGGCGGCGGTCAGATGTTCCGCGTGTTCCTGGAGCGATCGGACGCCGACCGCGCCCCGGCCCAGCGCCTCGATGCCCTGGACGGCGGCCGCGAGCGCCTGGACGGTGGTCAGGCACGGGACTCCGCGGGCGACGGACGCCGTACGGATGTCATAGCCGTCGAGCCGGCCGCCGGTGCCGTACGGGGTGTTGACGATCAGGTCGACCTCGCCCTCGTGAATGAGCTGGACGATGGTCTTCTCACCGTTCGGGCCCTCGCCCTCGCTGTGCTTGCGCACCACGGTCGCGTTGATCCCGTTGCGCTTGAGCACCTCCGCCGTGCCCGAGGTGGCCAGCAGCTCGAAGCCGAGGCCGACCAGCTCCCGGGCCGGGAAGATCATCGAACGCTTGTCGCGGTTGGCGACGGAGACGAACGCGCGCCCCTTGGTCGGCAGCGCGCCGTACGCCCCGGCCTGCGACTTGGCGTAGGCCGCGCCGAAGACCGAGTCGATGCCCATGACCTCGCCGGTGGAGCGCATCTCCGGGCCGAGGATGGTGTCCACCCCGCGCCCGGAGGCGTCCCGGAACCGGCTCCACGGCATCACGGCCTCCTTGACGGAGATCGGGGCGTCCATCGGCAGCGTGCCGCCGTCGCCGCTGGAGGGCAGCAGCCCCTCGGCGCGCAGCTCGGCGATGGTGGCGCCCAGCGAGATCCGGGCGGCGGCCTTGGCCAGCGGTACGGCGGTGGCCTTGGAGGTGAAGGGCACGGTACGGGAGGCGCGCGGGTTCGCCTCCAGCACGTACAGGATGTCCCCGGCCATCGCGAACTGGATGTTGATCAGCCCGCGGACGCCGACCCCGCGCGCGATGGCCTCGGTCGAGGCGCGCAGCCGCTTGATGTCGAAGCCGCCGAGGGTGATCGGGGGCAGGGCGCAGGCCGAGTCGCCGGAGTGGATACCGGCCTCCTCGATGTGCTCCATGACGCCGCCGAGGTAGAGCTCCTCGCCGTCGTAGAGCGCGTCCACGTCGATTTCTATGGCGTCGTCGAGGAAGCGGTCGATGAGCACGGGGTGCTCGGAGATCAGCCCGGCGTGCCGCTCCAGGTACGCGGCGAGCGAGGGCTCGTCGTAGACGATCTCCATACCGCGGCCGCCGAGCACATAGGAGGGGCGGACCATGACCGGGTAGCCGATCTCGGCGGCGATGCCCTTGGCCTGCTCGAAGGAGAAGGCGGTGCCGTACTTGGGCGCGGGCAGCCCGGCCTCGGTGAGCACCCGGCCGAAGGCGCCGCGCTCCTCGGCGAGGTTGATCGCCTCGGGCGAGGTGCCGACGATTGGCACGCCGTTGTCCTTGAGCGCCTGGGCCAGGCCCAGCGGGGTCTGGCCGCCGAGCTGGACGATGACCCCGGCGACCGGGCCCGCCTGCGTTTCCGCGTGGACGATCTCCAGTACGTCCTCCAGGGTGAGCGGCTCGAAGTAGAGCCGGTCGGAGGTGTCGTAGTCGGTGGAGACGGTCTCCGGGTTGCAGTTGACCATGACGGTCTCATAGCCCGCGTCATGCAGCGCGAAGGAGGCGTGGACGCAGGAGTAGTCGAACTCGATGCCCTGGCCGATGCGGTTGGGGCCCGAGCCGAGGATGATCACCGCGGGGGTCTCGCGCGGGGCGACCTCGGACTCCTCGTCGTAGGAGGAGTAGAAGTACGGGGTCCGGGCGGCGAACTCGGCGGCGCAGGTGTCGACCGTCTTGTAGACGGGCCGGATGCCCAGCGCGTGCCGCACCTCGCGGACCACGTCCTCGCGCAGCGAGCGGATCCCGGCGATCTGGGCGTCGGAGAAGCCGTGCCGCTTGGCCTCGGCGAGCAGCTCGGGGCCGAGCTTGCCGGCGGCGGCGATCTCGTCCGCGACCTCCTTGATCAGGAAGAGCTGGTCCACGAACCACGGGTCGATCTTCGTGGCGTCGAAGACCTCCTCGGGGGTGGCCCCGGCACGGATGGCCCGCATCACGGTGTTGATCCGGCCGTCGGTGGGGATCACGGCCCGCTGGAGAAGCTCGGTCTTGTCGCCGGGCTCCCCGGTGAAGTCGAACTGGCTGCCCTTCTTCTCCAGCGAGCGCAGCGCCTTCTGGAGCGCCTCGGTGAAGTTGCGGCCGATGGCCATGGCCTCGCCGACCGACTTCATGGTGGTGGTGAGCCGGGCGTCGGCGGCCGGGAACTTCTCGAAGGCGAAGCGCGGCACCTTGACCACGACATAGTCGAGCGTGGGCTCGAAGGAGGCCGGGGTCTCCTGGGTGATGTCGTTGGGGATCTCGTCCAGGGTGTAGCCGACGGCCAGCTTCGCGGCGATCTTGGCGATGGGGAAGCCGGTGGCCTTGGAGGCGAGCGCCGAGGAGCGGGAGACGCGCGGGTTCATCTCGATGACGATGACCCGGCCGTCCTCGGGGTTGACCGCGAACTGGATGTTGCAGCCGCCGGTGTCGACTCCGACCTCGCGGATGACGGCGATGCCGATGTCCCGCAGGATCTGGTACTCGCGGTCGGTGAGCGTCATCGCCGGGGCGACGGTGATCGAGTCACCGGTGTGCACGCCCATGGGGTCGAAGTTCTCGATGGAGCAGACGACCACGACGTTGTCGTTGCGGTCGCGCATCAGCTCCAGCTCGTACTCCTTCCAGCCGAGGATGGACTCCTCCAGGAGCACCTCGGTGGTCGGCGAGAGGGCCAGGCCCTGGCCCGCGATACGGCGCAGCTCGTCCTCGTCGTGGGCGAAGCCGGAGCCCGCACCGCCCATGGTGAAGGAGGGGCGGACCACGACGGGGTAGCCGCCGAGCTCCTCGACGCCCGCGAGGACGTCGTCCATGGAGTGGCAGATGACCGAGCGGGCGGACTCACCGTGGCCGATCTTGGCCTGGACGGCCTCGACGACCTCCTTGAACTGGTCGCGGTCCTCGCCCTTGTGGATCGCCTGGACATTGGCGCCGATCAGCTCGACGCCGTACTCCTCGAGGGTGCCCGCCTCGTGCAGCGAGATGGCGGTGTTGAGCGCGGTCTGGCCACCGAGGGTGGGCAGCAGCGCGTCGGGGCGCTCCTTAGCGATGATCTTCTCGACGTACTCCGGGGTGATCGGCTCGACATAGGTGGCGTCGGCGATCTCCGGGTCGGTCATGATCGTGGCCGGGTTGGAGTTGACCAGGATGACCCGCAGGCCCTCGGCCTTGAGCACCCGGCACGCCTGGGTGCCGGAGTAGTCGAACTCGGCGGCCTGGCCGATGACGATCGGGCCGGAGCCGATGACCAGAACGGACTGGATGTCGGTGCGCTTAGGCACGCTGGCCCTCCATCAGGGACACGAAGCGGTCGAAAAGGTACGCGGCGTCATGCGGACCGGCGGCGGCTTCGGGGTGGTACTGGACGCTGAACGCGGGGCGGTCGAGCAGCCGCAGCCCCTCGACCACGTTGTCGTTGAGGCAGACGTGGGAGACCTCGGCGCGGCCGAAGGGGGTGTCGGACGGCGCGTCGAGCGGGGCGTCCACGGCGAAGCCGTGGTTGTGGGCGGTGACCTCCACCTTGCCGGTGGTGCGGTCCTGCACCGGCTGGTTGATCCCGCGGTGGCCGTACTTCAGCTTGAAGGTGCCGAAGCCGAGCGCGCGGCCGAGGATCTGGTTGCCGAAGCAGATGCCGAACAGCGGCGTGGAGCGCTCCAGCACGGCCCGCATCAGGGCGACGGGGTGGTCGGCGGTGGCCGGGTCGCCGGGGCCGTTGGAGAAGAAGACCCCGTCCGGGTTCACCGCGTAGACGTCCTCGGCGGTGGCGGTCGCGGGCAGCACGTGCACCTCGATGCCGCGCTCGGCCATCCGGTGCGGGGTCATGCCCTTGATGCCCAGGTCGATCGCGGCGACGGTGAACCTCTTGGTGCCGATCGCCGGGACGACGTAACGCTCCTCGGTGGCCACCTCGCCGCTGAGGTCGGCGCCCTTCATCTGGGGGGCCTGACGCACCTTCGCCAGCAGCGTGGCCTCGTCGGCGAGCGCCCCGCCGGAGAAGATGCCCACGCGCATGGCGCCGCGCTCGCGCAGATGGCGGGTGAGGGCGCGGGTGTCGATCCCGCTGATGCCGACGACGCCCTGGGCGCTGAGCTCCTCGTCGAGCGAGCGGCGGGAGCGCCAGTTGGAGGGCGTACGGGCCGGGTCGCGCACCACATAGCCGGAGACCCAGATCCGCTGCGACTCCGGGTCCTCGTCGTTGACGCCGGTGTTCCCGATGTGCGGGGCGGTCATCACGACGACCTGGCGGTGGTAGGAGGGGTCGGTCAGGGTCTCCTGGTAGCCGGTCATCCCGGTGGAGAACACGGCCTCGCCGAAGGTCTCCCCCACGGCCCCGTAGGCCCGGCCGCGGAAGGAGCGGCCGTCCTCCAGGACGAGGACTGCGGGGCTGGTGGCCCCCCTGTTGGAGGTGGTCATCGTGCGCCTTCCTGGTTGTGCTCGGTGTTCTTGACGGCCAGGGCCTCGACCCAGGCGGGGTGCTCGGCCGCGTGGTCGGAGCGGAAGCCGGAGTCGATCAGCCGGTCACCGTGGCTCCAAGTGATCACCAGCAGCCCGCCCTCGGCGAGGACCTTGCCCGCGATGCCCTTGTCGAGCCGCGCGCCGCGCAGCTCGGCGGCGGGGATGAAGAAGTCCCGCGCGCCCGGCCGTACGACGCTCACGCCCTGGTCGGTGAGGGTGAGCTCGACCCGGCTGCGGGTGCCGAGGCCATGGGCGACGATCCGGTCCAGCCACTGCCCGGCGGTGGTGGAACCGTGGTAGCGGCCGCTCATCGACAGCTTGGGCTCGCCGGGCTCGGCCGGGGCCTGGGGCAGCTCGGGGAGGTCGCCCTGGAGGGTGCCGCGCCACTTCCAGCCCTCCCGCATCAGCCAGTAGACCAGCGCGATGACCAGCAGCAGCCCGACGACCCAGCCGAGCCGGGCGGCCCAGTCCGTCACGTCCTGCGATTTCTGCTCGGCGGCGAGGCCCGCGAATCCCGCGAGGCCCGCCACCGGATGACTCGGAGTCGTCACGCCAGCTTCCCGTCCACAACCGTCGCCCGGCCCCGCAGGAAGGTGTACGTCACGCGGCCCGGCAGTTCACGGCCCTCGTAGGGGGTGTTGCGGCTGCGGGAGGCGAAGCCCGCGGGGTTCACCACACCACGGTAAGCCGAGTCGAGCAGGGTGAGGTTGGCGGGCTCCCCGGCGGCGATGGGACGGCCGTGGCCGGTCAGTCGGCCGATGGCCGAGGGCCGCGCCGACATCCGGTCGGCGACGCCCGTCCAGTCCAGCAGTCCGGTGTCCACCATGGTGTGCTGGACCACGGACAGCGCCGTCTCCAGGCCCACCATGCCCATGGCCGCCGCGCCCCACTCGCAGTCCTTGTCCTCGTGCGGATGCGGGGCGTGGTCGGTGGCCACGCAGTCGATGGTGCCGTCGGCGAGCGCCTCGCGCAGCGCCATCACATCGGCCTCGGTGCGCAGCGGCGGGTTCACCTTGTAGACGGGGTCGTAGGAGCGTACAAGCTCGTCGGTCAGGAGCAGGTGGTGCGGGGTGACCTCGGCGGTGACGTTCCAGCCCTTGGACTTGGCCCAGCGGACGATCTCCACCGAGCCCGCGGTGGACAGATGGCAGATGTGCACCCGGGAGCCGACGTGCGCGGCGAGCAGCACATCGCGGGCGATGATCGACTCCTCGGCGACGGCCGGCCAGCCGCCCAGGCCCAGCTCGGCGGAGACGACGCCCTCGTTCATCTGGGCGCCCTCGGTGAGCCGGGGCTCCTGGGCGTGCTGGGCGATGACGCCGTCGAACGCCTTCACGTACTCCAGCGCGCGGCGCATGATCACCGCGTCGTCCACGCACTTGCCGTCGTCGGAGAAGACCCGCACCCCGGCGGCGGAGTCGTGCATCGCGCCCAGCTCGGCGAGCTTCTTGCCCTCCAGGCCCACGGTCACCGCACCGATGGGCTGTACGTCGCAGTAGCCGGACTCCTTGCCCAGCCGCCACACCTGCTCGACGACGCCCGCGGTGTCGGCCACCGGGAAGGTGTTGGCCATGGCGTGGACGGCGGTGAAGCCGCCGATCGCGGCGGCCCGGGTGCCGGTGAGGACCGTCTCGGAGTCCTCCCGGCCGGGCTCGCGCAGATGGGTGTGGAGGTCGACCAGGCCCGGCAGCAGGATCTGCCCGGTGGCGTCGATCACGGTGGCGCCGTCGGCGTCGAGGCCGGCGCCGACCGCGGCGATGCGCTCGCCCTCGATCAGCACGTCGCGCGGCCGGCCGCCGAGCACCTTCGCCCCGCGCAGCAGCGTCTTGTGGGTGTCGCTCATGGTCACTTGCTCTCCTCGGTGCGGGCGGCGGCGACGGCGGACTCGTTCCCGCCGAGCAGCAGATACAGGACGGCCATGCGGATCGAGACCCCATTGGCGACCTGCTCGACGGCGGTGCAGCGGTCGGAGTCCGCGACATCGGCGGTGATCTCCATGCCGCGGTTCATGGGGCCGGGGTGCATCACGATGGCGTGCTCGGGCATCCGCGCCATCCGGTCGCCGTCCAGGCCGTAGCGGCGGGCGTACTCCCGCTCGGTGGGGAAGAACGCGGCGTTCATGCGCTCGCGCTGGACGCGCAGCATCATCACGGCGTCGGTCTTGCCGATCACCGCGTCCAGGTCGTAGGCGACCTCGCAGGGCCAGCTCTCCACGCCGAAGGGGACCAGCGTCGGCGGGGCGACCAGGGTGACCTCGGCGCCCAGGGTGGACAGCAGATGGACGTTGGAGCGGGCCACCCGGCTGTGCAGGACGTCGCCGACGATGGTGACCCGGCGGCCGGCCAGGTCCTGGCCCACGCCGGACGCCCCGGAGGCCAGCCGGCGGCGCATGGTGAACGCGTCGAGCAGCGCCTGGGTGGGGTGCTCATGGGTGCCGTCGCCCGCGTTCACCACGGCGCCGTTGATCCAGCCGGAGGTGGCCAGCCGGTGCGGGGCGCCGGAGGCGTGGTGGCGGATCACCACGGCGTCGGCGCCCATGGCCTCCAGGGTGAGCGCGGTGTCCTTCAGGGACTCGCCCTTGGAGACCGAGGACCCCTTGGCGGAGAAGTTGATCACGTCGGCGGAGAGCCGCTTGGCGGCCGCCTCGAACGAGATGCGGGTGCGGGTGGAGTCCTCGAAGAAGAGGTTGACGACGGTACGGCCGCGCAGGGTCGGCAGTTTCTTGATCGGCCGGTCGGCGAGCCGGGCCAGTTCCTCGGCGGTGTCGAGGATCAGGACGGCGTCGTCGCGCGAGAGATCGGCGGCCGAGATGAGGTGGCGCTTCATCCGGTTGCTCCGTGGGTGAAGGAGGTGTGCGGGCGTGCGGGCGGGCAGGCGCGGGGACCGGTGGCCTGGCGGCACCGGTGGTACGTCGGGCGGGTGCCCCTTCGGTCGCGGGGGTGGCACTCGCCGTCGGTGCGGGGCGCTACTTCCCGTCCGCCGGGGTGGTCTCGCGCAGCCCGAGGAGCACGCTGTCGCGGCCGTCCTCCTCGGTGAGCTGGACCTTGACCGTCTCCCGCAGCGACGTGGGGAGGTTCTTGCCGACGTAGTCGGCGCGGATCGGCAGTTCCCGGTGGCCGCGGTCGACGAGGACCGCGAGCTGCACAGCGCGCGGCCGCCCGATGTCGCCGAGGGCGTCGAGGGCGGCGCGGATGGTGCGGCCGGAGAAGAGCACATCGTCGACGAGGACCACGAGGCGGCCGTCGATGCCGTCGTCGGGGATCTCGGTGCGGGCGAGCGCGCGGGCCGGGCGCAGCCTCAGGTCGTCGCGGTACATCGTGATGTCGAGCGAGCCGACCGGGATCCGGCCGGGCTTGCCGGTGATCTCTTCGAGCCGGGCGGCCAGCCGCCGGGCGAGAAAGACACCACGGGTGGGAATGCCGAGCAGCACCACGTCATCGGCGCCTTTGGCGCGCTCGACGATCTCGTGGGCGATGCGGGTGAGAACGCGCGCGATATCCGGTGCTTCCAGCACCGAGCGCGCGGCGTCCGAGGTACGGGCGTCCATACGAGGACCTCCTTCTCCGCCTCACGGGACGGACCTTAAAGGACGGTCGGATTTGCGCCATTCACACTAGCAGGAGTATCGAGTGCCCCCGTCAACACCCCTGGCCGGAGCCCCTCCGCTCCGTTCGGCTTGACGAATGGAAATTACGCTGCGTAACCTCACAGTGAGTGACCAGCCGCGCGGCACAGCCGCACGTCGATACAGCGTCCGGGGAGCTTTATGTCCAGCGAATACGCCAAACAGCTCGGGGCCAAGCTCCGCGCCATCCGCACCCAGCAGGGCCTCTCCCTCCACGGTGTCGAGGAGAAGTCCCAGGGCCGCTGGAAGGCCGTGGTGGTGGGATCGTACGAGCGCGGCGACCGCGCCGTGACCGTGCAGCGTCTCGCCGAGCTGGCCGACTTCTACGGCGTCCCGGTGCAGGAGCTGCTTCCGGGCACGAGCCCGGCCGGGGCCGCGGAGCCGCCGCCGAAGCTGGTACTGGACCTGGAGCGACTGGCCCATGTGCCGGTCGAGAAGGCGGGCCCGCTCCAGCGGTACGCCGCGACGATCCAGAGCCAGCGTGGTGACTACAACGGCAAGGTGCTCTCGATCCGTCAGGACGATCTGCGCACCCTCGCCGTCATCTACGACCAGTCGCCGTCCGTGCTGACCGAACAGCTGATCAGCTGGGGCGTGCTGGGCGCCGACGCCCGCCGCGCGGTCCAGCACGAAGACGTCTGAGTCCCTCTTTCCCCTGTTCACCCGCAGAAACGTGCCGCCGGGGGCAGTGGAGCCCTACTGGGTCCTCCACCGCCCCCGGCGGCTTTGTCGTGTGATGAACGCGGCTGTGCCTGGTGCCGGCTATGCCTGGGGCTCCCGGGGCTCCTGCTCGCGACGCAGACTCGGCTTCAGCTCCTTGATGCGGCCCAGCAGGCCGTTGACAAAGGCCGGCGAGTCATCGGTGGAGAACTCCTTGGCGAGCTGCACCGCCTCGTCGATCACCACCGCGTCCGGCGTCGCGTCCTCCCACACCAGCTCATAGGCGCCCAGCCGCAGGATGTTCCGGTCGACGACCGGCATCCGGTCCAGCGTCCAGCCCACCGCGTAGGTCGCGATCAGCTCGTCGATCCGGGCGATGTGCTGTGCATAGCCCTCGACGAGCTGCATCGTGTATTCGCTGACCGGCGGCTGCCGGTCGTCGGTCCGGGCGAGCCGTATCCAGTCCGCGAGCACGGTCTGCACGGTGCTCCCGCGCTGATCGGCCTCGAAGAGGATCTGGAAGGCGCGCTTACGGGCCTTGTTGCGGGCAGCCACGGTTAGTTGTTCACCCGACCGAGGTACTCACCGGAGCGGGTGTCGACCTTGATCTTCTCACCGGTGGTGATGAACAGCGGCACACCGATCTCGTAGCCGGTCTCCAGCTTGGCGGGCTTGGTGCCACCGGTGGAGCGGTCGCCCTGGACGCCCGGCTCGGTGTACTCGATCACCAGCTCGACGGCGGCGGGCAGCTCGACGTACAGCGGGTTGCCCTCGTACATCGCCACGACGGCCTCGAACCCCTCGAGCAGGTAGCGGGCGTTGTCGCCGACGACCTCGGGGGTGATGTAGATCTGGTCGAAGGTGTCCATGTCCATGAACACAAAGCTCTCGCCGTCCTTGTACGAGAACTGCATGCCGCGCTTGTCGACATTGGCCGTCTCGACCTTCACACCGGCGTTGAAGGTCTTGTCGACCACCTTGCCGGACAGCACGTTCTTGAGCTTGGTGCGCACGAAAGCGGGGCCCTTGCCGGGCTTGACGTGCTGGAACTCGACGACGGACCACAGCTGGCCGCCGTCGAGCTTGAGCACCATGCCGTTCTTGAGGTCGTTCGTGGATGCCACGGTTGCGGGTTCTCCTGGACTACAGCTGGTGGAGACCAGAGAGCCGCCGGCGCGCCCGGTTCCGCTAGAGCGCGAGCAGCTCTTTGGTCGTGATGGTGAGTAGCTCGGGTCCGCCGTCCGCCTCGGGGCGGACGACGAGCGTGTCATCGATCCGGACACCGCCCCGGCCCGGGAGGTGGACCCCCGGCTCGACGGTGACCGGCACACAAGCGTCCAGTTTACCCATGGCGGACGGTGTGAGCCGAGGGTCCTCGTCGATTTCCAGGCCCACACCGTGTCCGGTGCACGGTTCCAGCCCGTCTCCGAAGCCCGCGGCGGTCAGCACCTGACGGGTCACCCGGTCCACGTCCCGGTACGCCCGGCCCGGCAACAGCGCCTCCCGCCCGGCCCGCTGAGCGGCGAATACCGCATCGTACAGCTCGACCTGCCAGTCCGCGGGCGAGGGTCCGATGACGAAGGTACGGCCCACCTGGCAGCGGTAGCCGCGGTAGTCGGCGCCGAGCGAGATGGTGAGGAAATCGCCCTCCTCGACCCTCCGGTCGGTGGGCGGATGGCCGGGGCGCCCGGCGTTGGGCCCCGCCGCGACCACGGTGGGGAAGGCCGGGCCGTCCGCGCCGTGGTCGACCAGCCGGCGCTCCAGCTCCAGCGCCAGATGCCGCTCGGTGCGGCCCACCAGGATCGACTCCAGCAGCTCGCCGAGCGCCTGGTCGGCGAGCTCCCCGGCGATCCGCATACAGGAGATCTCCTCGTCGTCCTTGATGAGCCGCAACTGCTCGACGGCGCGGCCCAGATCGGCCAGGCGGACGCGGGGGGCGGCGGCGCCGAGCGCCCGATGGCGGGCGACGGTCAGATCGTGCTCCTCGACGGCCAGCGACTCGGCGCCGTCCGCCGCGGCCAGATCGGCGGCGGCCACGGCCGGATCGCCGTCCGAGCCGGGCACCACCAGCAGCCGCGGCTCGTCGGAACGCGGCGGGCCCGCGGAGAGCGGGGGCGCGGACGGGACCTCGGTGGCCACCAGCACATCCTGGACGGGTCCGAGCAGCAGCACGGCCCCGGGCGGCACGGCGCCGCACAGATAGCGCACATTGGCGGGCCGGGACACCAGCGCCGCCGCGCTCCCGGCCGCGGTGCACTGATCGTGCAGACGGGCACGTCGGGCCGCGTACACCTCGGACATGTCCCCGAGCGTACGCACGCCCGTCGGGTACGGCCGGTCGAGCGGGTCCGGACGGGGGGTGTGTTACCAGCTCGGGGGGCTCGCGATGGAGCGGGTGACGACCTCGTCGAGCATGCGGGCCGTGGTCTCCACGTCGTACGTGGAGTTGTCGATGATCGGCAGACCGGAGCCGTACCACCCCGCCATCCGGCCGTGGATCCGCGCCACCTCCTCGTCGCTGAGGCGGCGGTTCCCGCTGCGGGCCGCGTTCCGCTCCAGGACGATCTCCAGGCCCGGAAGGACCACCACCGGCAGCAGCCCGGGGCCCACATGGCGCTTCCAGCCGCCGAGGCCGACGACCGGGCGGTCCGGGAACACGGCGTCGTCGAGGATGCAGGAGATCCCGTTGGCCAGGAAGTTACGGGCCGCGAAGCCGCAGGTGCGGCGGGCGAGACGGTACTGCGCCTCGGAGTGCTCGTTCCATCCCGACTGGGGGTTGGCGAAGCCGGACCGGACCCACTCCCGCACATCGTCCAGGCTGATGTGCGCGGTCGGCACCCGGCGGCGGTCGGCCCAGTAGCGCGCGACCGTGGTCTTGCCCGCGCCGGCCGGTCCGATCAGCAGCACCGCCACCGTCGCCTGCGAGACATCGGCGAGCGACGGGTCCGACGGGGGATGCGGCAGCGGCACCGGACCGCCGGGCGGCAGCTGGACATGGCCGGTGGTGTTCACCGTCTCCAGCGGCGCCCCGGGGGGCGCGGGCGGGGTCGGCGGAGGGGACGCCGGATGCTGCGCGGGCGGTACCGGGTGCCCGGCCACGGGAGGCACGGGCGGGGCGGGGGGATTGGGGTGAGGTCCCGGGTGATGGTTCGCATTCGCGCCCTGCGCCCAGCCCGCGCCCTGCTGCCCGGGAACCGGCCCCGGCCGGTGGGGCGGTGGCAGCGGAGCTCCCGCATGCTGCATCCGGTGGCACTCCGTCTCGTACAGGCAGTTCTCGTCCGACAACTGTCAGGTGCTGATACGGCGCTGGGGCCGCTCCTACCGAACGGTACCTGCCCAACGCTCCGCTGTGTGAACGGACCGCAAACCCGCTGTGTCCCCGCCGCCCCGCGTCAGCCAGGCATTTCGTCCCTCAAGGGCCGCAACCGCCAGGGCCCGGGGGCCGTTCGAAAGCCCGCGGCGGGGCCGCGGGCTTTCGTCGTCGTCGAGGCGATGACAGAGCTGTGACGCGGGAAGACGGTTTACGAACCGGGTCAGCCGGAGACCTCGGCGTACGCCGCGAGCAGCACCGCCGGGTCCGGACCCTCCAGCACGGTGGGCTTGGCGACACCGTCCAGGACGATGAAACGCAGCAGGTCACCGCGGGACTTCTTGTCGACCTTCATGGTCTCCAGCAGCTTGGGCCACTGGTCGCCGCGGTAGGTGAGCGGCAGGCCCACGGCCTCCAGGACGGTGCGGTGCCGGTCGGCCGTGGCGTCGTCCAGCCGGCCCGCCAGCCGGCCCAGCTCGGCGGCGAAGACCATGCCCACGGAGACGGCCGCGCCATGGCGCCAGTTGTAGCGCTCGTTCTTCTCGATGGCGTGGGCGAGCGTGTGGCCGTAGTTGAGGATCTCCCGCAGCCCGGACTCCTTGAGGTCGCTGGAGACGACCTCGGCCTTGACCCGGATGGAGCGCTCGATGAGCTCGGCGGTGTGCGGGCCGGCGGGCGTACGGGCGGCGACCGGGTCCCGCTCGATGAGCTCCAGGATCTCCGGGTCGGCGATGAAGCCCGCCTTGATGACCTCGGCGAGCCCGCTGACGTAGTCGTTGACCGGCAGCGAGTCCAGCGCGGCCAGATCGCACAGCACCCCGGACGGGGGGTGGAAGGCGCCGACGAGGTTCTTGCCCTCGGCCGTGTTGATCCCGGTCTTGCCGCCGACGGCGGCGTCGACCATGCCGAGCACGGTCGTGGGGACGGCGATCCAGCGCACTCCGCGCAGCCAGGTGGCGGCCACGAACCCGGCGAGGTCGGTGGTCGCGCCGCCGCCGACGCCGACGATCACATCGGTGCGGGTGAAGCCGGTCTGCCCGAGCGCCTTCCAGCAGTACGCGGCGACCTCGGCGGTCTTGGCCTCCTCCGCGTTGGGCAGCTGGATCGCGATGGCGTCGTACCCCTGCTCGGCGAGGTCCTGGCGGATCGCCTCACCGGTCTCGGCCAGCGCCTCGGGGTGCAGAACGGCGACGCGCTTCGCAAGCGTGCCGAGCAGCCCGGGGAGCTCACCGAGCAGCTGCCGGCCGATCAGCACCTCGTACGGAGCGGTGCCCGCGGTGCCTCCGACCTGGACGCGCGTGGGGGTGTCGGCCACAGGGGATGTCATGCGTTCTTCAGCTCCAGTACGTCCAGGACGGCCTCGGCGACGGCCTCGGGGGTGCGGTCCTCGGTCGACACCACGGCGCGGGCGACCTCGGTGTACAGCGGGCGGCGCTGCTCCATCAGCTCGCGCCAGCGCTGACGCGGATTGACCGCGAGCAGCGGGCGCGGGGCGTCGAGACCGGTGCGCTTGACGGCCTCGGCGACGCCCATCTCCAGGAAGACGACCGGGAGGCCCGCGAGCAGCGCCCGGGTGCCCTCGTCGAGGACGGCGCCGCCGCCCAGCGCGAGCACGCCCCGGTGCCCGGCGACGGCGGTCCGCACCGCCTGCCGCTCCAGCTCGCGGAAGTGCGCCTCGCCCTCGTCGATGAAGATCTCCGAGATCTCCTTGCCCGCCGTCGCGACGATGTCGGTGTCGGTGTCGCGGAAGGTGGTGCCGAGCCGCTCCGCGAGCACCTGCCCGACGGTGGTCTTGCCGACCCCCATGGGCCCGACCAGCACAACCGCCGGACCCCCGCCAATGTCCCCGCTCACCGGATGCCCAGGTTCTCGAGGAAGCCCTTCACGTTGCGCCGGGTCTCGGGAACCGAGTCGCCGCCGAACTTCTCCGCGACCGCGTCCGCCAGCACCAGCGCGACCATCGCCTCGGCGACGATCCCGGCGGCCGGGACGGCGCACACGTCGGAGCGCTGGTGGTGGGCCTTGGTGGCCTCGCCGGTGGTCACATCGACCGTGGCCAGCGCCCGCGGCACGGTCGCGATCGGCTTCATCGCGGCGCGGACGCGCAGCAGCTCGCCGGTGCTCAGCCCGCCCTCGGTGCCGCCGGAGCGGCCCGTGGAGCGCCGGATGCCCTCGTCCGTGGAGACGATCTCGTCGTGGGCCTTGGAGCCGGGCACCCGCGCCAGGTCGAAGCCGTCGCCGACCTCGACGCCCTTGATGGCCTGGATGCCCATCAGCGCGGCGGCCAGCCGTGCGTCGAGCCGACGGTCCCAGTGCACATGCGAGCCGAGGCCCACCGGCACGCCGTACGCGAGCACCTCGACGACACCGCCGAGCGTGTCGCCGTCCTTGTGGGCCTGGTCGATCTCGGCCACCATCGCCTTGCTCGCGTCGGCGTCCAGGCAGCGCACCGGGTCGGCGTCCAGCCTCTCGACGTCGGAGGGCTTGGGGAGGACGCCGTACGGCGCCTTCGCGGCGGCCAGCTCCACGACGTGCGAGACGATCTCGATCCCGGCCGTCTCCTTGAGGTAGGAGCGGGCGACGGTACCCAGCGCCACCCGGGCGGCGGTCTCGCGGGCGCTGGCGCGCTCCAGGATCGGCCGGGCCTCGTCGAAGCCGTACTTCTGCATCCCGGCCAGGTCGGCGTGGCCGGGGCGGGGGCGGGTGAGCGGGGCGTTACGGGCGACGCCCTCGAGGATCTCGGCGTCCACCGGGTCGGCGGCCATGACCTGCTCCCACTTGGGCCACTCCGTATTGCCGACCATGATCGCGACCGGGGAGCCGAGGGTCAGCCCGTGGCGTACGCCGCCGATGAAGGTGACCTCGTCGCGCTCGAACTTCATCCGGGCACCGCGGCCATAGCCGAGCCGCCGTCGGGCCAGGGCGTCCGCCACCATGTCGGTGGTGATCGGCACCCCGGCGGGCAGCCCCTCCAGCGTCGCCACGAGTGCGGGGCCGTGCGACTCCCCCGCGGTCAGCCAGCGCAACCTGCTCAACGGTGCTCCCTCATGCGCGTGCCTCGACGTCGTGCGGCGCGGCCCGGTCCGCGCGACTCCGGCCCGCACCTCCGATCCTCCCACGACCGGGGCGTCCGCTCGGTTCGTGGTCCATGAGGTGGACGCTCGCGGCGCCCCGGAGAGCGGCCGGGGACGGGCCGGACGGGGCCGGGGACGGGCCGGACGGACCCGACGAGGGGCCGGAGGGAGCCGACGAGGGGCCCGTGGGACGGCTCAGCGGGCCGCCAGCGCCTCGCGCATCGCGGCCAGCGGCGCCGGGGCGCGGCCCGTCATCTGCTCGACCTGGAGCACCGCCTGGTGCACCAGGAGGTCCAGGCCGCCGACCACCGAGCCGCCGCGCGCCGCCCAGGCGGCGGCCAGCGGGGTGGGCCAGGGCTCGTAGAGGACGTCGAAGAGCGCGCCGGGGCGGTCCGGTACGGCCGCGGCGAGCGCGTCTGTGGTGCCCGCGGGGGTGGTGGCGATCACCAGCGGCGCGCCGAGCGCCTCGGCCGCGTCGCCCCAGTCCGCGGTGCGCACCGCGACGCCCAGCCGCTCGCCCCACTGCCGCATCTCGGCGGCGCGGGCCGCGCTGCGGACGTACGCGGTGACCTCGCCGTCGCAGATCCGGGAGAGCGCGGCCAGCGCGGAGGAGGCCGTGGCGCCGGCGCCCAGCACGGCGGCGCGCGCCACGCGCCCGACGCCGCGCTCCCGCAGCGCCGCCAGCATGCCGGGGATGTCGGTGTTGTCCCCGCGCCTGCGGCCGTCGTCGCCGAAGACGACCGTGTTGACGGCCTCCACCGAGGCCGCGGTGTCGCTGATCTCGTCCAGCAGCGGGATGACGGCGCGCTTGAGCGGCATGGTCAGGGACAGCCCGGCCCAGGCCGGTCCCGCGTCCTCGCCGAGGTGCTTGAAGAAGTCCGGCAGCCCGGTCTCGTCCACCTCGAAGCGGTCGTACGTCCAGCCGGTCAGGCCCAGTTCGCGGTAGGCGGCGCGGTGCAGCACCGGTGACAGGGAATGGGCGATCGGCGAACCGAGCACCGCTGCCCTGCGGTTTTCCGACATCTTTCCTCAGCCGTTGTTCTTGCGCTGCTTATTGAACTTGTCGACCCACTTCTGGTGATCCGTGTAGGTCTTGGAGAACTGGCTCGTCTTGCCGTCGAGCGAGACGAAGTAATACCAGCCGTCGCCGGTCGGGTTCATCGCCGCCTTCAGCGCGTCATGGCCCGGATTTCCGATCGGACCGGGCGGAAGTCCCTTGTAGAAGTAGGTGTTGTACGGGTTGTCGTACTGCTTGATCTCGCTGATCGGGATATCGATCTTGCTCTGGTTCTTGATGTAGTTGTAGGTGGAGTCGAATTCCACCTTGCCGTATGTCTCCGGGTTCGCGGGCTTCAGCCGGTTGTAGACGACCTCGGCCATCTTCCGGAAGTCGTCGTGGGTGACGCCCTCCGCCTGGACCAGGCTGGCCACGCTGATCAGCTGGAGCGGGGACTTCAGGCCCAATTCCTTGGCCTTGCCCTCCAGATCCAGACCGGAGTAGTTCCGATTGGCCTCGGCGACCATCTTCCGCAGTACGTCCGCGGGTTTGGCGCCCTCGCCCACGCTGTAGCGGGACGGGTACAGGAAGCCTTCCAGCGGATCCTTGATCTTGCTGTTGTCGTCGGCCCAGGAGGGCAGCCCGAGGTTCTTGGCCTCCTTCTTGGCGACGCCCGCGGTGGTCCCCGCCTTGAGGCCGATCTTCTTGTCGATCGCCGCGTAGATCGTGGCGTCGCGCATGCCCTCGGTGACGATCAGCGCGTTGCTGCTGCTGGGGTCGAGCATCAGCTTGACCGCCGCCGCGCCGGACATCTCCTTGCGCAGGGTGTAGGTGCCCGGCTGGACGAACTTGCCGCTGTCCTCCACGGCGTCGACGAAGGCGCCGCTGCTCTTGACCACGCCCTTGTCGGCGAGGATCGAGCCGATCTCGGCGTTGCCGGAGCCGGACGGGACCTCCACCTCGATCCGGCCGGTGCCCTGGCCGGAGTAGTCGGGTGCGGGGCCGAAGCGGGTCTGCCAGAAGTCGTAGGCGTAGTAGCCGCCTCCGCCGACGGCGCCCACCAGAACGACGGTCACGAAGAGGCAGGCCACGCCGCTGCGGCGCTTCTTGGGCTTGCCCTTCTCGCCGGAGCGCTCGCCGTCCTCGCCGTCGTCGTCCGCGTCATCGGCGTCGCCCCGGCCGCCGCCGTCGTTGAAGAACGGATGGTCGTCCTCTTCGTCCGCCTGGAGGGGCGGCTCCTCGGGGGCCTGGCGCTGGCGCGGCACCTGGTGCTCCGCGGGCACCGTGGGCATCTGCTGAGTGCCCTGTTGTCCCTGGTAGGGGTCCTGGCCCGGGTAGGAACCGCCCTGGCCGCCATAGGGGTCCCGCGGGTCCATCCCGCCGTACGAGCCGTCCTGGGGCGGGTAAGGGCCGCCCTGGCCGGGGTACTCCTGCGGGTGCCGCTGATGCGGGTAACCGGCGTCCTGGCCGTCCCACTGGGGCTGCTGATGCTGCTGCTGGGGGTCGCGCGGATAGCCGTGCGGATACTGCTGGTGTCCGTAGGGGTCCTGGCCGTACGGGCCCTGGCCGTAGCCGCCCTGACCGTAGGGATCCTGGCCGTAGGCGTCCGGTGCGTACGGATCCTGTGCGTAGGTGTCCTGCTGGGCGTAGGGGTCCTGCGCGTACCGGTCCTGTGCGTAGGGATCGTCCTGTGCGTAGGGATCCTGGCCGGCCGCCGCGTGGTGGCCGCTCCACTCTCGGTCCCCGTACAGCGGATCCTCGGGGTGCCACGGTTGGGAGCCGGGTCCCCGGCCGTACTCAGTCATCGATCCCCTAGCGACGGAGGTGGTCACCGCTCGGCGTGTGCGTGGCACGGGCGGCGGCCATGCCGCGCGGAACGTTACCGTATCGCGATCAGATGACCACTTCGACGGCTTCCCCGGGGGCCCTCCCCGAGGCCCGCTCGGTCTCCAGCGCGCTCTGGAGGATCACCACGGCAGCCGCCTGGTCAACGACGGAACGGCCCTTCTTGGACGTCATCCCGGAGGCGCGCAGCCCCTGGGAGGCTGTGACAGTGGTCATACGCTCGTCGACGAGCCGCACCGGCACCGGGTTGACCCGCCGCGCCAACTCGCGCGCGAAGGTGCGCACTTTGGCCGCGGCCGGCCCCTCGCGTCCGCTGAGCGAACGCGGCAGGCCGACCACCACCTCGATCGGTTCGTACTCCTCGACGATCGCCACGAGCCGCTTGTGGGCGGCCGGGATGTCGCGTCCCGGCACGGTCTCCACGGGGGTGGCGAGGATCCCGTCGGGGTCGCACGAGGCGACCCCGATCCGGGCGTCCCCGACGTCGATGGCGATCCGCCTGCCGCGTCGCACGACGATCAGGCCGATTCCGCGACGAGCCGCTCGACGGCCTCGATGGCCTCGCCGACGGCCTCCGGGTTCTGACCGCCGCCCTGGGCCACGTCCGGCTTGCCGCCGCCTCCGCCGCCGAGCGTCTTGGCGGCGGTGCGGACCAGGTCACCGGCCTTGAGCCCGCGCTCACGGGCGGCCTCGTTGGTGGCGATGACGGTCAGCGGGCGGCCGCCCGCCACGGTGAAGAGGGCGACGACGGCCGGGCGGTCACCCGGAATGCGGCCACGGACGTCCAGGACCAGCTTGCGCAGATCGTCGGCGGAGGTGCCGTCCGGCACCTTGGCGGCGACCAGGGCCACGCCCCGGACGTCCTTGGCGCCCTGGACGAGACCGGCGGCGGCCTGGAGCACCTTCTCGGCGCGGAACCGCTCGATCTCCTTCTCGGCCTCCTTGAGCTTGCTCAGCATGCCGGAGATCTTCTCCGGCAGCTCCTCGGGTCGGCCCTTGACCAGGTCGGTGAGCTGGGAGACGACCGTGTGCTCCCGGGCGAGGAAGTTGTACGCGTCCACGCCCACCAGGGCCTCGACCCGGCGCACCCCGGAGCCGATGGAGGACTCGCCGAGCAGCTTCACCAGGCCCAGCTGGGCGGTGTTGTGCACATGGGTGCCACCGCACAGCTCCTTGGAGAAGTCGCCGATGGTCACCACGCGCACCCGGTCGCCGTACTTCTCGCCGAACTCGGCGATGGCGCCCTGCTTCTTGGCGTCGTCCATGCTCATCACCTCGGCGGTGACGTCGAGTTCGCGGGAGAGCACCTCGTTGATCTTCTGCTCGACGTCCGTGAGGACCGCGCCGGGCACGGCGGTCGGCGAGCCGAAGTCGAAGCGGAAGCGGCCGGGCGAGTTCTCCGAACCGGCCTGGGCGGCGGTCGGGCCCAGGGCGTCGCGCAGCGCCTGGTGGGTGAGGTGGGTGGCGCTGTGGGCGCGGGCGATGGCACGGCGGCGCTTGATGTCGATCCGGGCGTGGGCCCCGGCGCCGACCGTCACCTCGCCGACCTGGACGACGCCCTTGTGCACGCTGACCCCGGGCACCGGCTGCTGGACGTCCCGGACCTCCACCACGGCGCCGGTGTCCAGCTTGATCCGGCCGGTGTCGGCGAGCTGGCCGCCGCCCTCGGCGTAGAACGGGGTGCGGTCCAGGACGACCTCGACCTCGTCGCCCTCGGTGGCGGCGGGCGAGGACACCCCGTCGACCAGCAGGCCGACGACGGTGGACTCGCCCTCGGTGTGGAGGTAGCCGGTGAATTCGGTCTGGCCGGAGCTGTCGGCCACCTCACGGTAGGCGGACAGGTCGGCGTGGCCGGTCTTCTTGGCCTTGGCGTCGGCCTTGGCGCGCTCCCGCTGCTCCTTCATCAGGCGGCGGAAGCCCTCCTCGTCCACCGAGAGGCCCTGCTCGGCGGCCATCTCGAGGGTGAGGTCGATCGGGAAGCCCCAGGTGTCGTGGAGCAGGAACGCCTTGTCGCCGGGGAGCACGCTGCCGCCGGTGGCCTTGGTGTCGGTCACGGCGGTGTCGAGGATGTTGGTGCCGGCCTTGAGCGTCTTGAGGAAGGCCGACTCCTCGGCGAGGGCGACGGTCTCGATCCGCTTGCGGTCGGTGAGCAGCTCCGGGTACTGCTGGCCCATCGTCTTGAGGACGACGTCGACCAGCTCGCCGACGACCGGCTCGGTGGCGCCGAGGATGCGCATGTTGCGGATGGCGCGGCGCATGATGCGGCGCAGCACATAGCCGCGGCCCTCGTTGCCGGGGGTGACGCCGTCGCCGATGAGCATGACGGAGGTGCGCATGTGGTCGGCGACCACGCGCAGCGAGACGTCGGAAGTCCGGGCGGCGCCGTAGGCGACCCCGGTCAGCTCGGTGGCCTTGTCCATGACGACGCGCAGGGTGTCGGTCTCGTACATGTTCCGCACGCCCTGGAGGATCATCGCCAGGCGCTCGAGGCCGAGACCGGTGTCGATGTTCTTGCTGGGGAGCTCGCCGAGGATCGGGAAGTTGTCCTTGCCCTCGCCCGGACCGCGCTCGTACTGCATGAAGACCAGGTTCCAGATCTCCACATAGCGCTCGTCGTTGACGGCCGGGCCGCCCTCCTCGCCGAACTCCGGGCCACGGTCGTAGTTGATCTCGGAGCAGGGGCCGCAGGGGCCGGGGACGCCCATGGACCAGTAGTTCGGGCCCATGCCGAGGCGCTGGATCCGGTCGGCGGGGACGCCGATCACCTCGCGCCAGATGCGCTCGGCCTCGTCGTCCTGCTCGTAGACGGTGATCCACAGCCGCTCGGGGTCGAGGCCGTAGCCACCCTCCTCCTGCGAGCTGGTCAGCAGCTCCCAGGCGTACTTGATGGCGCCTTCCTTGAAGTAGTCGCCGAACGAGAAGTTCCCGCACATCTGGAAGAAGGTGCCGTGGCGGGTGGTCTTGCCGACCTCTTCGATGTCCGGCGTACGCACGCACTTCTGCACGCTGACGGCGCGGTCGAAGGGCGGCTTGACCTCACCGAGGAAGTACGGCTTGAAGGGCACCATGCCCGCGGGGACCAGCAGCAGCGTCGGGTCGTCCGCGATGAGCGACGCCGACGGCACGACGGTGTGCCCGCGCTCCTCGAAGAAGCGCAGCCAGCGGCGGCGGATTTCAGCCGACTCCATCAGTGGTCCTCATTTCCGGCTTCGTGGAGCTTGTAGGGGGTGGTGCGGGTCAGCTCGGCCCGGCTCCGCTGGGCCGGGAGCCGCTTGCGGTCGTCCGGCGGTGGCGCGGAGAGCCCGAGCGCGTCCTTGAGCGCGGCCTCGCGGTCGGCCATGCCGTCCCGTACGTCGAGGGCGAAGACCTTGATCCGCCGACCCGCCAGCACCGCGCGGTCGGCGGCCTGCGCCGCCAGGCTCTCCGGAGTGAGCTGGTTGAGCTTGCGGTTGACCTTGGTGGTGGCCCACACCCCGGCGGCGACGCCGGTGGTGAACCAGAATGTGCGGCGGAACATCCGGTCTGTCAGCCCTTCGATCCACGGTTGCGGCGGCCGCCCCGGCGGGCGGACGGCAGGGTCTTGCCGATGACGACGTTGCGCGTGGGCGCGGGCTCGTCCTCCTCCGCCCGCCCCTTGCGGCCGATCGCCCGCCGGACGCCGTAGCCGAACGCGGCCACCTTGACCAGCGGTCCGCCGAAGGCGGTGGAGACGGTCGAGGAGAGCGCGGAGGCGTTGGAGGTGACCTCCTGGACGTCGGAGGCGATCGAGTCCACCCGGGCGAGCTGGGTATTGGCCTCGCGCACGGTCGCGGACGCCTCGCTCAGCAGCGGCACCGCCTGGTCGGTGACCTCGGCCACCAGTCTGGTGGCCGCCTTGAGCGTCTGGGCCAGCCTTACCAGCGCCAGCGCCAGGAAGGACACCAGGATCGCCCAGAAGACGGCCACGAGGATCCCGGCCACCTCTCCACCGGACACGTCGCACCGCTCCCTGTCGCCGCTCGTCGTCGTTGTCTCGTATTGGTCGTGTTGGTCGTGCTCGGCGCGCTGACGTGTCGTGATGACGCGTCGTTCGGCGTCGTCCGTCGCCCGCCGCTCTCGGGCGGTATCCGGGTGCGGGCGGCAGGTATCGACCTTATCGCGCCGCGGACGCGCACCCGAAACGCATAACGGCCGCCGGGCGCCCGGTGCGGACCCGCCATCGGACAAGCCCGCGGGTTCCCCGTCGACCGGTGTCGAGGGGGAACCCGCGGGCTCGGGTGCGTACGGTGCGCTCCGCCGGATCAGCGGGCGTAGTACTCGACGACGAGCTGCTCGTCGCAGATCACCGGGATCTCCTTGCGGTTGGGGTCCCGGTCCAGGCGGAAGGCGAGCGCCTTCAGGTTGACCTGGAGGTAGCGCGGGGTCTCGCCGTCGGGGGCGTAACCACCCTCGCGCGCCACCTGGAAGGGGACCTTCTCGCGGCTGCGCTCGCGGACCATCACCACGTCGTCCGGGCGGACCCGGAAGGACGGCTTGTCGACCTTGCGGCCGTTGACCTCGATGTGGCCGTGGGTGACCATCTGGCGGGCCTGGTAGATGGTGCGGGCGATGCCCGACCGCAGAACGAGCGCGTCCAGACGGCGCTCGAGCTCGACGACCAGGGCCTCGCCCGTCTTGCCCTCGGCCTTCCGGGCGCGGTCGTAGGCACGGGCCATCTGGCGCTCGCTGATGTCGTACTGGGCGCGCAGCCGCTGCTTCTCCAGCAGCCGGACCTTGTAGTCACTGGTCTGCTTGCGGCCACGGCCGTGCTCGCCCGGCGGGTAGGGGCGGGCCTCGAAGTACTTGACGGCCTTCGGGGTCAGAGCGATGCCGAGCGCCCGCGACTTCTTGACCTTGGGACGCGACTGGTTCACGGGGAACGAACCTCCATGTAAGTTAGGTGAGCCTTACCTTAGCCGAGGAGAACGCATGTTTCGACCTGGGATCCCCCTGCCCAGCACTGGTCAGAGCCCCGAGGAGGGTCAGCCGCGTCCCATGGAAAGCACCCTGCGGCCCACACCGGCAGAGCGCGTACGTACTCTCGTTGAATCCAAGGCTACGGCTTCGTTGACGATTCCCGGAATCGAGGCCCTGGACGACCTGGGGGCGGACGGTCCCACCGCCCGTACGGTCGCCCCGGACGGGGATGTGCTGCTGCTCGTGCCCAGCGCCTCCCCCGCCGCCCGCGCCGCCGCCCACGCCCAGGACGACGAGCTGACCTGCGTGATGGAGATCACCGACGTGGCCCCCGTCGCGATGCCCCACCGGATCCGGGGCCGCGCCTGGGTGGCCGGCTGGCTCACCCCCGTCCCCTGCGGTGAGCGCACGCGCACCGCGGCGGCGCTGCTGGCCGAGCGGCATCCGGTGGGCGAACTGCTCGGCCTCGACCAGGCGCCGCGGCCGTCGCGGCGCGGTGGGCCGGCCACCGGGGTGGGGCCCGCCGGGAGAGCCGCCTGGACGCTGCTGCGGCTGGAGGTCGGCGAGGCGTGCGTGGACGACCTGTGGGGCCAGGACGGCGTCGAGCCGGACGACTTCACCTCGGCCGACCCCGATCCGCTGGTCCGGCACGAGGCCGATCTGCTCCAGCACCTGCACGCCGCCCACAGCGAGCAGGTGCGCGGGCTGTGCGCGCTGCTCGGCGACCGCTCCGGCCTGGTCTGCGCCCGGGGCCCGGCCACCCCGGTGGCGCTGGACCGCTTCGGTCTGCGGGTGCGCTTCACGGACGAGGCGGACCGGCCGTTCGACGCGCGCTTCGACTTCCCCGAGCCGGTGCGGAGCGTGTCCGAGCTGCGGTACGCGATGCACGCCCTGTTCGACGCGGCGGCGAGCTGAGGACGCCGTCCTGGTGGCGGGTGGGGTGAGGCGGGCTGACCGCTACGACGAGGTGGTGGCCGGACCGTCGCCGGACGGCGGCGGGTCGCCGCGCAGCCGCGCCCGCACCCGCTCCACCACATCCGCGTACCGCGCCTCGGCCCCGTACCGCGTGGGCTCGTAGTACCGCTTGCCGTGGATCTTGTCCGGTGCGTACTGCTGTGCCGCGATGCCGCCGGGCAGATCGTGCGGATAGAGATAGCCCTGTGCGTGGCCGAGCTTCTTGGCGCCCTGGTAGTGGCCGTCGCGCAGATGCGGCGGCACCGGCCCGGCCAGACCCGCCCGCACATCGGCGAGCGCGGCGCCGATGGCGGTGGTGGCGGCGTTGGACTTGGGCGCGAGCGCCAGGGCGATGGTGGCGTGGCTCAGGGTGAGCGCGGCCTCCGGGAAGCCGATCAGGGCGACCGCCTGCGCCGCCGCCACGGCGGTGGGCAGCGCGGTGGGGTCGGCCAGGCCGATGTCCTCGCTCGCCGAGATCATCAGCCGGCGGGCGATGAACCGCGGGTCCTCCCCCGCCTCGATCATCCGGGCCAGATAGTGCAGCGCCGCATCCACGTCCGAGCCGCGGATGGACTTGATGAGGGCGCTGGCCACGTCGTAGTGCTGGTCCCCGGCGCGGTCGTACTTCACCGCGGCCCGGTCGACCGCCTCCTCCAGCGAGGTGAGCGTGACCTCGGCCTCGCCCTTGTCCAGGGCCGCCCCGGCGCCCGCCTCCAGCGCGGTGAGCGCCCGCCGGGCATCGCCGCCCGCTATCCGCAGCAGATGCGCCTCGGCGTCCTCGGGGAGGGTCACCGCCCCGCCGAGCCCACGCTCGTCGGTGAGCGCGCGCCGCAGCAGCCCGCGCAGATCGTCGTCGGTCAGCGGCTCCAGGGTGAGCAGCAGCGAGCGGGAGAGCAGCGGGGAGATCACGGAGAAGTACGGATTCTCGGTGGTGGCCGCGATCAGCGTCACCCAGCGGTTCTCCACGGCGGGCAGCAGCGAGTCCTGCTGGGCCTTGCTGAAGCGGTGGATCTCGTCCAGGAAGAGCACGGTGTCCCGCCCGTACGCCCCGGAGGAGCGGCGCGCGCCGTCGATGACGGCCCGGACCTCCTTGACCCCCGCGGTGATGGCCGACAGCTCGACGAAGCGCTTCTGGGTGGCCTGGCTGACCACATACGCCAGCGTCGTCTTGCCGATGCCCGGCGGGCCCCAGAGGATCACCGACGACGGCCCGGCCGGCCCCCCGCCGCCCTCGCCCACGAGCCGCCGCAGCGGGGACCCGGGGCGCAGCAGATGCTGCTGGCCCACGACCTCGTCGAGGGTGCGCGGACGCATCCGCACGGCCAGCGGACTGCTGGCCGGATCCTTCTCCTGGCGGTCCTCTGCGGCGGCGGTGAACAGGTCTGGCTCCACCCGGGAAGCCTATGACACCGCACTGACAACGCCGCCGCGCGCGGGGTTTCGGAGGGTGCGGGCTCAGCCCTGCGCGCCCGTCCAGAAATCCCACCAGCGGGTCAGGATCAGCATGCCGATGACGCCGATCCACATCACCGGGACCACCCAGTGGAACTCCATGAGCCCGCGCCGCAGCCCGTCCGGCGCCGGGAGGTAGCCGTGCTTGAGGTTGTGGCCGGTGACGTAGCAGAACATCACGATGGTGGCGACCCAGGCCAGGCAGCACCACAGGCACAGCGAGCCGATGACGTACAGCGACTCGTACTGGAGCCAGGTCACGAAGCCGACGCCGAAGAGCGTGCCCGCGTTGAAGGTCAGCCAGTACCAGCGCGGGAAGCGCGCCCCGGTCAGCAGTGACATGCCCACGCAGATCACGATGCCGTAGGCGACGAGGCCGAGCATCGGGTTCGGGAAGCCGAACGCCTGCGCCTGGTCGCTCTCCATGATGTTGCCGCAGGAGACGACGGGGTTGAGGCTGCACCCGGGCGTGAAGACCTTGCCGTCGGCCTTGTACTCCAGGATCTTGTTCTTGTCGATCGTGATGACCCAGGCGGCCAGCAGTCCGAGCGCCCCAGTGATCACGAGCAGGAGGGCGAAGGCACGACTGCCACCCGTCCCGGCCCGCGCACCGTCCCGCGCCTCGCCGGACTCCACGTCGTCCATCACTGTCGTCGCCATACTCGCCGTCCGTCGCTCTCCGCCGTCTCCAGCCCCGTCGGGCACGGCCATTGTGCCGCACCCGCTGTCGCCGCAAGGCGCGCTTATCACGGTCATGCCATGGTGCCCTGTCCCCCGTTCGGAGGACATAAGACGGGCCTCCCGGTCGTCCCCGGGACCGGCACGGCACCGGCACGCTCAGGGGCATGGCAGACGAAGCGGTACGGGTGCGCGGCCTGCGCAAACGCTATGGCGCGGTGACCGCGCTGGACGGCGTTGACCTGGGCATTCGGCAGGGTGAGGTGTTCGGCGTCCTGGGCCCCAACGGGGCGGGCAAGAGCACGACGGTGGAGATCCTCCAGGGCCATCGGAGCCGGGACGCGGGCGAGGTCACGGTGCTGGGCCGGGACCCCGCCGCCGGGGGACGCGAGTGGCGGTCCCGAATCGGCGTCGTTTGGCAGGATGAATCCGCCCCGGCCGAGTTGACGGTGCACGAGACCGTGCGCCATTTCGCCCGCTACTACCCCCGGCCGCGCGACCCCGATGAGGTCATCGGCCTGGTCGGGCTGGAGGACAAGGCGGGCAGCCGGATCAAGGCGCTGTCGGGCGGTCAGCGGCGCCGGCTGGATGTGGCCCTCGGTGTGATCGGCGGTCCGGAGCTGCTGCTGCTGGACGAGCCGACGACCGGCTTCGACCCGGCGGCGCGGCGCCGGTTCTGGGAGCTGATCCGGCGGCTGGCCGACGAGGGCACCACGATCGTGCTCACCACGCACTACCTGGACGAGGCGGAAGGGCTGTCCGACCGGCTGGCGGTCATCGCCGCGGGCAAGGTCGTGGCCGAGGGCGCGCCCGCCGAGCTGCGCGAGCGGCACGGCGGCCGGGCGACGGTCCACTGGAACGAGCCCGGCGGCGGGGCGCGCCGGGAGGAGACGGAGACCCCGACCCGTACCGTCGCGGAGCTGATGGGCCGCTTCGACGGGGAGATCCCGGGGCTGCGGATCTCCCGGCCGACCCTGGAGGACGTCTATCTGCGGCTCACCGGACAACTCGACGAGCAGCCCGGGGAGGGCGCGCGATGACCACCACGACCACCACCTCCGCCACCGCCCGACGCGCCTCCGGGGCCGCCCCCGGGCGGCTGCCCGGCGCCTGGACCCTCGGGCTGCACCGGGGCGTCCTCGAGCTCAGGCAGTTCTTCCGCCGGCGCGAACAGGTGGTCTTCACCTTCGCCTTCCCCATCGTCTTCCTGGCACTGTTCGCCTCGATCTTCCGGGACGACGTGCGGGGCGCGGGCGTGACCGCCTCCCAGCTGTACGCCGCGGCGATGATCGCGTCGGGGGTGATGTCGACCAGCTTTCAGTCGCTGGGTGTCTCCATCGCGCTCGAACGGGACGAGAAGGTGCTGCGGCGGCTGCGCGGGACGCCGATGCCTCCGGCCGCGTACTTCCTCGGCAAGCTGTGGCTGGTCCTGGTCTCCGGGATCGCCGAGACGGTGCTGCTGCTGATCGTCGGCGCGGCGCTCTTCGACCTCGATCTGCCCACGGGCGCGGCCACATGGCTCACCTTCGCCTGGGTCTTCGGCCTCGGGCTGACCGGCTGTGCGCTGCTGGGCATCGCGATCAGCAGCGTCCCGCGTTCGGGCAAGAGCGCCACCTCGGTGGTCGTTCTGCCGTTCCTGGTGCTCCAGTTCATCTCCGGCGTCTTCATCTCGATCGACACGCTGCCCGACTGGATGCTGACCGTGGGCGCGCTCTTCCCGCTGAAGTGGATGTGCCAGGGATTCCGCGGGGTCTTCCTGCCGGACTCGGCGGCCGTGCTGGAGCAGGCGGGCTCCTGGGAGTACGGACGGATCGCCCTGGTGCTGGGCGCGTGGTGCGTCGGAGGATTGGTGCTGTGTCTGCTGACCTTCCGCTGGAAGAACCGCCGGGACGGCTGAACGCACCGGCCGGCCCGCGCGATCCGGACGTGTACCACCGCACCTATCGCCGCTGGGACGTCTATTTCGCGATCGTCTTCGCGGCCACGTTCCTGTTCGTCCTGGGCGGATCGGATCCCGGGCCCGGACTGCGCGCGGTCGCGGCGGCCGTCTTCGCCGCGACCGCGCCGTGGTACGTGCTGGTCGGCCGGCCGGCGCTGCTCGCGGAAGCCGAGGACAAGCCCCGCGCGGTGGTCTATCTGGTGGGCCTGTTCCTGCTGTTCGTGGTGCCGTCGGCGCTGGTCGGCGAGGTCCGGGTCGCCATCTTCGCGCTGACGCCGCAGTGCTTCATGCTGCTGCGGATGCGCAGGGCGCTGATCGCCGTCACCGTGATCAATGTCGTCCCGGTGATGGTGTGGGCGCTCGTGGAGCGGCCGGATGCCGGGGATCTGTTCTTCAACTCCCTCTTCGCGGCCGTCTCCTGGGCCTTCTCGCTGCTCATCGGCAGCTGGATCATCATGGTTCTCCAGCAGAGCACCGAGCGCGCCCGGCTGATCGCCGAACTGGAGGCCAGTCGCGAGGAGGTGGCCCGGCTGTCGGCCGCGCACGGCGCCCTCGCGGAACGGGAGCGGCTGACCCGGGAGATCCATGACACCCTCGCTCAGGGCTTCACCAGCCTGTTGATGCTGGTTCAGGCGGTGGAGTCGGAGCTGGACCACGATATGCCGCTGGCCCGCCGCCACCTGGGCCTCATGGCCCGTACGGCCCGGGAGAACCTCGCGGAGGCCCGGGCGCTGGTCGCCGGGGTGGGCCCGGCGGACCTGGACGGCAGTTCGCTCCCCGACGCGCTGCGGCGGCTGGCCGCGCGGCACGGCGAACAGACCGGCGCCCCGGCCCGCGTCGAGGTCTCGGGGGCGGCCCGGCCACTGCCCGCCGCCGTGGAGGTGGTGGCGCTGCGCGGCTGCCAGGAGGCGCTGGCCAACGCCCGCCGGCACGCGGGGCCGGGCGCCGTGGTGACCATCGCGCTCGGCTACGGCGAGGACGCGCTGCGGCTGCGGGTCCGGGACACCGGCCGCGGCTTCGACCCGGGCGCCCCGCGCGAGGGCTACGGCCTGTCCGGGCTGCGCGCACGGGCGGGCGAGGTGGGCGGCACGGCTCGGGTGACCGCCGCCCCGGGCGAGGGCACGACGGTCGAGCTCGAACTGCCCGTCCGGCCGCCCGTCCCGTCCCCCCATCCCTCCCGGCCGACGGTACGAACGAGGAGCGCACGGTGATCCGGATCCTGATCGCGGACGACCACCCGGTGGTGCGGGAGGGGCTGCGCGGCATGCTCGGCGCCGAACCCGATCTGACGGTCGTCGGCGAGGCGGACAGCGGCCCGCGGGCGGAGGCGCTGTGCGCCTCGCTGCGGCCCGAGGTGGTGCTGATGGACCTGCGGATGCCGGACGGCGACGGGGTGGAGTCCATCGCCCGGATGACCGCCGCCGGGCTGCCGTCCCGGGTGATCGTGCTGACCACCTATGAGACGGACGGGGACATCCTGCGCGCGGTGGAGGCGGGTGCGGCGGGCTATCTGCTCAAGGACATGCCCCGCGCCGAGCTGGCCGAGGCCGTGCGTGCCGCCGCGCGCGGCGAGACGGTGCTGGCCCCGTCCGTCGCCGCGCGGCTGATGGACCAGCTCCGCGACCGGCCCGAGCGTCCCCGCCTCTCCGAACGGGAGACGGACGTGCTGCGGCTGGTGGCGGAGGGCTGCACCAACGCGGAGATCGGCCGCCGTCTCTTCATCGGCGAGTCGACGGTGAAGACCCATCTGCTGCGGGCCTTCGGCAAGCTGGGCGTGGCCGATCGCACCGCTGCGGTCACCAGCGCGATGCGGCTGGGACTGCTGTAGGAAGCGGCGAAGGGAGCCCGGGGGCGTTCCCCGGGCCCCCTTTGAGGCTCACTCAGGCGAGGTTTGAGTCTCCCTCAGGCGCGTTTTGAGGCTCCCTCAGGCAAGGCGTGCGCGGACCGCCTCGACCACCTCGGTCAGCGGCACCGGGGACTGCTCGCCGGAGTCCATGTCCTTCAGCTGGACCACGTTCTCGGCGAGGTCGCGCTCGCCCGCCACGATCGTGTAGCGGGCGCCGCTGCGGTTGGCGGCCTTCATGGCGGCCTTCAGGCCCTTGCCGCCGTAGGCGAAGTCCGTGGCGACGCCCGCCGTACGGAGCTCGCCGACCAGGCCGAAGAGGACCTTGCGGGCCTCCTCTCCCAGCGGTACCGCGAAGACGCTGACCGCGGCCGGGAGGTTCAGCTCGACGCCCTCGGCCTCCAGCGCGAGCACCGTACGGTCCACGCCGAGCGCCCAGCCCACCGAGGGCAGGGCCGGGCCGCCGATCATCTCGGACAGGCCGTCGTAGCGGCCGCCGCCGCCGACCGCGGACTGGGAGCCCAGGCCGTCGTGGACGAACTCGAAGGTGGTGCGGGTGTAGTAGTCCAGGCCGCGCACCAGCCTCGCGTCGTCCTCGAAGGCCACGCCCCGCGCCGTGATCAGCTCGCGGACCTCCGCGTGGTAGGCCTTGCACTCCTCGCACAGGTAGTCGCGCAGCAGCGGGGCGTCGGCCAGCTGCGCGCGCACCGCCTCGCGCTTGTCGTCCAGCACCCGCAGCGGGTTGATCTCCACACGCCGCCGGGTGTCCTCGTCCAGGTCCAGGGCGCGCAGGAAGTCCTGGAGGGCGGCCCGGTAGACGGGGCGGCAGGTGGCGTCGCCCAGCGAGTTCAGCAGGATGCGGAAGTTCCGCAGCCCGAGCGAGCGGTAGGCGTCGTGGGCCAGGACGATCAGCTCGGCGTCAAGGGCCGGGTCCTCGGCGCCGATGGCCTCCGCGCCGACCTGCGAGAAGTGGCGGTAGCGGCCCTTCTGCGGGCGCTCGTAGCGGTAGTACGAGCCCGAGTACCAGAGCTTGACCGGCAGCGATCCGGCCTTGTGGAGATTGGCCTCCAGGGCGGCGCGCAGCACCGAGGCGGTGCCCTCGGGGCGCAGCGCGAGCTCGTCGCCGCCCTTGGTGGTGAGGGTGTACATCTCCTTGGTCACGATGTCGGTGGACTCGCCGACGCCGCGCGCGAAGAGCTCCACGTTCTCGAAACCGGGGGTCTCGATGTAGCCGTAGCCGGAGCGCCTGAGCGGTGCGGCGATCGCCTCGCGCACCGCGAGGTAGGTCGCGGAGGCCGGCGGGATCAGGTCATACGTGCCCCGGGGGGCTTTGAAGGTGCTCAACGGAAGTCTCTCGTCACATTCCTCGTCGCGGAGCCGGGCGCCGGGCGCCGTCTCCCAGGCCGGCGGCCACCTCGCGCAGATACGGGTTGGTGGCGCGCTCACGGCCGATGCTGGTCTGGGGGCCATGGCCGGACAGCACCACGGTCGAGTCGTCGAGCGGCAGGACCACACGGGCCAGCGACTCGAGGATCTCGGCGTGATCGCCGCCGGGCAGATCGGTGCGTCCGATGGAGCCGGCGAAGAGCAGATCGCCCGAGAAGAAGACGGACGGGATGTCCGCCTGCTCGGGCATCTGGAACGTCACCGACCCCTTGGTATGGCCCGGGGCGTGCGCGACGGTGAGCTCCAGGCCCGCCAGCTTCAGCTCGGCGCCGTCGGCCAGCTCCTTGACGTCGTCCGGCTCGCCCACGGTGAGTTCACCCATCAGCGGCATCCCGATGGAGCGCCCGAAAGCCTTCTCGGGGTCGCTCATCATGAAGCGGTCGGCCGGGTGGATCCAGGCCGGTACGTCATGCGCGCCGCAGACCGGGACGACCGAGGCGACATGGTCGATGTGGCCGTGGGTGAGGACGACGGCGACCGGCTTGAGCCGGTGCTTGGCGACCGCCTCCGCGACGCCTTGGGCCGCCTGGTGGCCCGGGTCGATGATCACGCACTCCTCACCGGCGGCGGGGGCGACCAGATAGCAGTTGGTCCCCCAGGCCCCGGCGGGGAACCCGGCAATGAGCACGATCGTCCTTAGAAGTCGTCCGGTGGAAGATTGTCGGCGGCTTCAGAGCCTACCGGCGGCGCCCCGGCCACAGCGAACCCGTATACGGTACGGCCGAGCCCTCGTACACAACAGCATTACACCGACGGCACACGCCATGAGGAGACGACCCGGTGGTCAGTAACGAGCAGCGGCGGAGGCAACTCGCCCGGGAGAAGTACCTTCGGCAGCAGCAGCGGCGCGAAACCGCCCGGCACAAGTCGCGCCAGCGCAATGTGGTGATCGCCGCCGTGCTGGCCGTGGTCCTGGCCGGCGGCGGTGCCGTCGCGGCCACGGGCGCGCTGTCCGGGAAGGACAAGGACAAGAAGGACGACGCCGCCTCCTCCGCCACTCCCTCGGCCGCCCCCACCAGCAAGGCGCCCGACCCCTGCGCCAAGGAGGCGAAGGCGGTCGCGGACAAGAAGCCGAAGAAGATGTCGTGGAAGAAGGAGCCGGCGGTCACGATCGACAAGTCGGCCTCCTACACGATGAAGCTCGAGACGACCTGCGGGGACATCTCCGTGACCATGGACGCGGGCAAGGCGCCGCACACGGTCAACTCCTTCAGCTTCCTGGCGGGCAAGGGCTACTTCGACCACACCAAGTGCCACCGGCTGGTGAACCAGGGGATCTACGTGCTCCAGTGCGGTGACCCGCAGGGCACCGGCGCGGGCGGCCCCGGCTACACCATCCCGGACGAGAACCTCAAGGACGCCTCGATCAAGGGCGGCAAGTACCCGGCCGGGACCGTCGCCATGGCCAACCAGTACAACCCGCAGACCAAGAAGGGCCGGAACACCGGCGGCAGCCAGTTCTTCCTGGTCTACAAGAAGAGCGACCTCCCGCCGGACTACACGCCCTTCGGCACCGTGGACAAGGCCGGGATGAAGGTCCTGTCGAAGATCGCAGGCGCCGGGGCGGCTCCCCCGGACCAGACGATGAACACCGCCCCGAACGCCAGCGTGGTGATCAACAAGGCGACGGTCGGCAAGTCCTGAGGTCGCCGGGCTCGCGTACTGCGAAATTTCGGTCGCGCAGGATACGGACAGCCGGGGCACCGGTCGCCTATGTTGGCGTTGTGTAGGGTGCCTGGCCCGATGGCCGCCACCCTGATATGAGACCGGCCAGGGCGTATCCCGGCCGGAAGAAACTGTGGACGATGCCCGCGGGCCGCGCGCCCGCCCCGGCATCATGTGGAGGAGGCGCTGTGAGCAGCGAGCCTTGGGGCCGCGTCGACGAGGCGGGGACCGTGTACGTGCGTACGGCCGACGGGGAGCAGGTCGTCGGATCGTGGCAGGCGGGATCGCCGGAAGAGGCCCTCGCCTACTTCGAGCGCAAGTACGACGGTCTGGTCGTCGAGATCGGCCTCCTCGAGCGCAGGGTCAAGACCACCGATCTGTCCGCCAAGGACGCGACCGCGGCCATCGAGCACATCCGCCGGCAGGTCGACGAGCATCATGTGGTCGGCGATCTGGACGCGCTCAGGAAGCGGCTCGACAAGCTCGCCGGGGAGGTCGAGGTCCGCCGCGAGCAGCGCAAGGCGGCCAAGGCGGTCCAGGCCGACGAGGCCCGCAGGGCCAAGGAGGACCTGGTCGCCGAGGCCGAGCAGCTGGCCGCCAGCGAGCAGTGGCGGGCCGCCGGGGAGCGGCTGCGCGCCCTGGTGGACACCTGGAAGGGCCTGCCCCGGCTGGACCGCAAGACCGACGACGAGCTGTGGCACCGCTTCTCGCACGCCCGCTCGGCCTTCTCCAAGCGGCGCAAGGCGCACTTCGCGGCCCTGGACGCCCAGCGCGAGGAGGCCCGGCAGACCAAGGAGAAGCTGGTCGCCGAGGCCGAGGCGCTCTCCGACTCCACCGACTGGGGTCCGACCGCGGCGCGGTACCGGGAGCTGATGTCGGACTGGAAGGCCGCGGGCCGCGCCCAGCGCGAGTCCGAGGAGGACCTGTGGAACCGCTTCCGCGGTGCGCAGGACGTCTTCTTCCAGGCCCGTAGCGAGGTCTTCGCGGAGCGTGACGCCGAGCAGCGGGAGAATCTCACCCGTAAGGAGGAGCTCGTCGTCGAGGCCGAGAAGCTGCTGCCGATCTCGGACCTGAAGGCGTCCCGCGCGGCCTTCCGGTCGATCAACGAGCGGTGGGAGGCCATCGGCCATGTGCCGAGGGACGCCCGCGCCCGTATCGAGGGCCGGATGCACGCGGTGGAGCGCGCCATCCAGGACGCCGAGGAGACGGAGTGGCGGCGGACCAACCCCGAGGCGCGGGCGCGCGCCGCGGGGCTCACTGGCCAGCTCCAGGACGCCGTAGACAAGCTGCGGTCCCAGATCGACGCCGCCCGCGCGGCGGGGAACAATGCGAAGGCCGACAAGCTCTCCAAGGAGCTCGAGGGCCGGCAGGCGCTGCTGGACCAGGCGCTGAAGGGCCTCCAGGAGTTCGGCGGCTGAGCGCGCGCTGATCCGCCATACGGCGGCGGCCCCCGGTGCGAAGGCGCCGGGGGCCGCCGCCGTCGAGTGCTCAGCGGATCCCCTCAGCGGTCCCCCTCAGCGGATCAGCGGCGCGTCCTCAGCGGGCGCGGGCCGAGGTGACCCGGTAGACGTCGTAGACGCCCTCCACGCCGCGTACGGCCTTCAGGACGTGGCCCAGGTGTTTGGGGTCGCCCATCTCGAAGGTGAAGCGCGAGGTGGCCACCCGGTCGCGGGAGGTCTGCACGGCCGCGGAGAGGATGTTGACGTGCTGGTCGGACAGCACCCGGGTGACGTCCGACAGCAGCCGGGACCGGTCCAGCGCCTCGACCTGGATGGCCACCAGGAAGACCGACGACTGGGTGGGCGCCCACTCCACGTCGAGGATGCGCTCGGGCTGCTGGGAGAGCGAGTCCACGTTGACGCAGTCGGCGCGGTGCACCGAGACGCCGCTGCCGCGGGTGACGAAGCCGATGATGGGGTCGCCGGGCACCGGCGTACAGCAGCGGGCCAGCTTGACCCACACGTCCTCGACGCCCTTGACCACCACGCCCGGATCGGCGCTGGAGCGGCGCTTGGTGCGGCGGATGGGCGGGGCGGTCTCGGCGATGTCCTCGTTGGCGGCCTCCTCGCCGCCGAGCGCCTGGACGAGCTTCTGCACCACGTTCTGCGCGGAGACATGGCCCTCGCCGATCGCCGCGTAGAGCGCGGAGATGTCGGGGTAGCGCATCTCATGGGCGAGGGTGACCAGCGAGTCGCCGGTCAGGATCCGCTGGATGGGCAGGTTCTGCTTGCGCATCGCCCGGACGATCGCGTCCTTGCCCTGTTCGATGGCCTCGTCGCGGCGCTCCTTGGAGAACCAGGCGCGGATCTTGTTACGGGCGCGCGGCGACTTGACGAAGCCCAGCCAGTCGCGGGACGGCCCGGCGCCCGCGGCCTTGGAGGTGAAGACCTCCACCAGGTCGCCGTTGTCCAGGGTGGACTCCAGCGGGACCAGCCGCCCGTTGACCCGGGCGCCGATCGTACGGTGGCCGACCTCGGTGTGCACGGCGTAGGCGAAGTCGACCGGGGTGGCACCGGCCGGAAGCGCTATGACATCGCCCTTGGGCGTGAAGACGAAGACCTCGTTGCGCGAGAGGTCGAAGCGCAGGGACTCCAGGAACTCGCCCGGGTCCTCGGTCTCCTTCTGCCAGTCCAGGAGCTGCCGCAGCCACGCCATGTCGTTGATGGCGTCGTCCTTGCCCGCCCTACGGGGCACATCGGTGCGCACCTTGGAGGCGCCCGCCACCGCCTCCTGCTTGTACTTCCAGTGCGCGGCGATGCCGTACTCGGCGCGGCGGTGCATGTCGAAGGTGCGGATCTGGAGCTCGACCGGCTTGCCGCTGGGCCCGATGACCGTCGTGTGCAGCGACTGGTACATGTTGAACTTGGGCATCGCGATGTAGTCCTTGAACCGCCCGGGCACCGGGTTCCACCGCGCGTGGATGGTCCCGAGCGCCGCGTAGCAGTCGCGGACGGTGTCGACGAGGACCCGAATGCCCACCAGGTCGTAGATCTCGGCGAAGTCGCGGCCGCGCACGATCATCTTCTGGTAGACGGAGTAGTAGTGCTTCGGGCGGCCGGTGACGGTCGCCTTGATCCGCGCCGCCCGCAGATCGCCCTGGACCTGGTCGGTGACGACGGCCAGGTACTCGTCGCGCTTGGGGGCCCGCTCGGCGACCAGCCGCACGATCTCGTCGTACATCTTGGGGTAGAGGATCGCGAAGGCGAGGTCCTCCAGCTCCCACTTGATGGTGTTCATGCCCAGGCGATGGGCGAGCGGGGCGTAGATCTCGAGGGTCTCGCGGGCCTTCTTCTCCTGCTTCTCCCGCTTGAGGTAGCGCATGGTGCGCATGTTGTGCAGCCGGTCGGCCAGCTTGATCACCAGCACCCGGGGGTCCCGGGCCATGGCGACGACCATCTTCCGCACGGTCTCGGCCTGGGCCGCCTCGCCGAACTTGACCTTGTCCAGCTTGGTGACGCCGTCCACGAGCAGGGCGACCTGGTCGCCGAAGTCGCGGCGCAGGGTGTCCAGGCCGTACTCGGTGTCCTCGACGGTGTCATGCAGCAGCCCGGCCATCAAAGTGGCCGGATCCATACCCAGCTCGGCGAGGATCGTGGTCACCGCGAGGGGGTGGGTGATGTACGGATCGCCGCTCTTGCGCTTCTGGCCGCGGTGCCAGCGCTCGGCCACCTGGTACGCGCGCTCGATCTGGCGCAGCGTCGCGGCCTCCGCCTTGGGGTCGTTGCCGCGCACGATGCGCAGCAGCGGCTCCAGCACCGGGTTGTACGGGCTGGAGCGCTGGACGCCGAGGCGCGCCAGCCGGGCCCGGACGCGGTTTGACGAGCCCGAGCGGGGCGCGGGGCTCTGTACGGGGCGCGCGGGGGGCGTGGTGGCGGGCAGGCTGCTGCCGCGGCCAGCGGCGGGCTTCGGGCTGGTCTGCTCGGGGCCGCGCCGGGCCGCGCCGTCACCGCTGTTCCTGGGCGCGCCTGGGGCCGCCGTCGGCTCGGCGGCGGTGGGCGCGTCCGGCTGTGCGGAGGGGTTTCCGCCCGGACGGACTTTGGGCGAGAGCGGCTGGGCCTCGTCTGGCAAGAGCACTCCTAGCGGTCCGGACCCAAGAAGGTCGGGCTGCCATGGTATCGATCCCGCCACTCCGCTTGCCTCTCGACCGCCAAGCCGGGCATGACGGAGGCATGGGACGGCATGGCGGAGGGCGGGGACCCGCGGTGCGCGTCCCCGCCCTCCGGCGGTCCTCCCGGCCCGGTGTACGGGCCCGTAAGCCCGGCCCAGACCGTGATCGGGGCCTCGCTCAGACCGTGATCAGGGCCTCCAGCGGGGCGCTGTCGAGCGAGCCCAGCAGCCGGTCGCGGCCGTCGAGGAAGCCGAGCTCCAGCAGCACGGCGACCCCGGCGATCCGGGCGCCGGCCCGCCGGATGAGCCGCAGGGACGCCTCGGCGGTGCCGCCGGTGGCCAGCACGTCGTCGATCACCAGCACCCGGTCGCCGGGCTCCAGCGCGTCGGCGTGTATCTCGATCTCGGCCGTGCCGTACTCCAGCTCGTAGGCCTGGGCGAGCGTCGCTCCGGGGAGCTTGCCGGCCTTGCGGACCGGTACGAAGCCGATTCCGGCGCGGACGGCGGCCGGGGCGGCGAGGATGAAGCCGCGTGCCTCCAGGCCCACCACCTTGTCCGCCCGGTGCCGCAGGCACAGCTCGGCGAGCGCCTCGGTGAGCGCGCCGAAGGCCGCGGCGTCGGCGAGCAGCGGGGTGATGTCCTTGAACATCACGCCGGGCTTGGGGTAGTCCGGCACGTCCTGGATGCGGCTGAGCAGCAGGGTGCGCAGCTCCTCGGCGGAGGCTCCGCCGAATCCGTCCGGGCTGCCCGGCGTGGTCTCCGTCGTCTCCGTCATCTCTCAGACTCCCCCGCTCAACGCCGCTTGCCGGACGGCCGGCCGCGCCCCCGGTTACGGGAGGCGGGCTGGCGGCGCTGGCCGACGACCCCGGCGGGGGCCGCGGCGGCGTCCTCCAGGGCCGGGCCGTCGTCCTCCTCGGAGGCCGAGTCGGCCGGCTCGGCCTTGGCGGCCGCGGCGCGCTTGGCCTTCACCCGCTTGGCCAGGGACTTCATCCTCGGGTCGCGCTCCTTCAGATCGGCGACCAGCGGGGTCGCGATGAAGATCGAGGAGTACGCACCGGCGGCGAGGCCGACGAAGAGCGCGAGGGAGATGTCGTTGAGCATGCCCGCACCGAGCAGACCGCCGCCGATGAACAGCAGCGCGCCGACCGGCAGCAGCGCCACGACCGTGGTGTTGATGGACCGCACCAGGGTCGAGTTGAGGCTGCGGTTGGCGATCTCGCTGTAGGTGAAGCGGGTCTGCTTGGTGATGTCCTTCGACGCTTCCTTGAGACCGTCGAAGACCACGACGGTGTCGTAGAGCGAATAACCGAGGATCGTCAGCAGACCGATCACGGTGCCCGGGGTGACCTCGAAGCCGACCAGCGCGTAGACACCGACGGTGATGGTGAGGTCGTGGATCAGGGCGACCAGGGCGGCCAGCGCCATCCGCCATTCGAAGGCGATGGCGAGATAGATCACCACCAGCACCATGAAGATCGCCAGACCCTGCCAGGCCTTGCTGGCGATCTGCTCGCCCCAGCTCGGGCCGACCAGCTGGGTGTCGATCTTGTCGGTCTTGACGCCCAGCTCCTTGGCGAGCTGCTCCTGGACCGGCAGCGCCTCCTTGGTGCCCAGCTCGCTGATCTGGATCCGCAGCCCGCCGCGGCCGAGCTCCTGGACGACGACGGTGTGGCCGCCGGAGGCGTCCTCGGCGGCCTGGCGCACATCGGTGCTGGAGACCTTGGTGTTGGGGGTCGTGAAGACCGCGCCGCCGGAGAACTCGATGCCCATGTTCAGGCCGCGCACCGCCAGGCCCACGATGGCCGTGATGGTGATCAGTATCGAGATGCCGTACCAGATCTTCCGCTTGCCGACGAAGTCGTAACCGACCTCGCCTCGGTAGAGCCTGGCGCCGAGAGTGCCGAGTCGCGACATCTCACGCCTCCTTCGTGTCGGCGGGGCCGGGGCGGGCGGAACGGCGGCGGCGCAGCGGCGGCGTGGCCCCGAGGCGCTTGGGGTCGAGGCCGGACCACGAGTGGCCGCTCCCGAAGAACGGGCGGCGGGCGAGGATCGTCATCAGCGGCTTGGTGAAGAGGAACACCACGGCGACGTCGAGCAGCGTGGTGAGCCCCAGGGTGAAGGCGAAGCCCTGCACCTTGCCGACGGTGACGATGTAGAGCACCGCGGCGGCCAGGAAGGACACGAAGTCGGACACCAGGATGGTGCGCCGGGCCCGCGGCCAGCCGCGCTCGACGGCGGGGCGCAGCGAGCGGCCCTCCCGGATCTCGTCGCGGATCCGTTCGAAGTAGACGATGAACGAGTCGGCGGTGATACCGATGGCCACGATCGCGCCGCAGACCGCCGGGAGGTTCAGCGCGAAGCCGATGCCCGGGCCGAGCAGCACCATGATCGTGTACGTCAGGATCGCGGAGACGCCGAGGCTGGCCATGGCCACGAGGGCGAGACCGCGGTAGTAGACGACCAGGTAGATCACGACGAGCGCGAGGCCGATGGCACCGGCGATCAGACCGGCGTCCAGCTGCTCACCGCCGAGCGCGGCGGAGACGGTGGTCTCGTCGGCGATGTCGAAGGACAGCGGGAGGGCGCCGAAGGACAGCACGTTGGCCAGGTCCTCGGAGCTCTGCTGGGTGAAGCCGCCGGAGATGGTGGCCCGGCCGCCGGTGATGGCGCCCTGGGTGACCTCGGGGTCGGAGACGACCTCGCCGTCCAGGACGATCGCGAAGCGGTTCTGCGGGGACTGCTTGGCGTTGAGCTCACCGGTGGTCTTGGCGAACTTCTTGGAGCCCTTGCCGTTGAAGTCGAGCTGGACGATCCAGCCCGCCCCGTTCTGGCTCTCGAAGACCGCCGAGGCGTCGTCCACGTCGGTGCCCTCGACCTCGGAGGGGCCGAGGACGAACTTGGCGTCGCCCTTCTGGCTGCACGCCAGCACCGAGTCGGTCGGCTTGGCGTTGGCCGCCTTCTCGGCCGCCGCGGCGCGTCCGGCCGGCTTGGTGCAGTCCAGCTTCGCGAACTCCTTGGCCAGCTCTTCCTGGCTGTTGGAGCCCGAGGGGCTCTTGGACGGGTCGGGCTTCGGGGTCTTCGACGGCGAGGGGCTCCCGCTGGGCTTCTCGTCGGCCTTCAGGCCCTTGGAGAGGGCCCGCCCCTGGGTGCTGGGGCTGGCGGAGGAGGACGAGGAGGCCGATGACGAGGCCGACGGGGTGCCGGACGGCTTGCCGCCCTTGTCGTCGCCCTTGTCCTGGCCCTTGCCGCTGGCGCTGGCGGACGGGCTGGGGGTGGAGTTGGGCTTCTCGGGGGTCTTCTGGCCGCTGGTGGTCGTGACCACCGGCCGGAAGTAGAGCTGGGCGGTGGTGCCGACCTGCTGCCGGGCCTGCTTCGCGTTCGTCCCCTTGGGGATGTTCACGATGATGTGCTTCTCGCCCTGCGTCTGGACCTCGGCCTCGGACACACCCAGACCGTTGACCCGCCGCTCGATGATCCCCACGGCGGTGTTCATGTTGTCCGTGTTGATCGCGTTGGGCTTGCCCGGCTGGTTCTTGGCCTCCAGCGTGAAGCTGGTGCCGCCCGCGAGATCGATACCCAGTCGCGGCGTGGTGTGACCGGAGACGAACATGCCTCCGGTCAGCGCCGCGATGGCGATCAGGATGACGGCCAAGGGGCGCCCTGGCCTGCCCTGTGACCCGGAGGACCTGCGGCCCTTCTTCGGTGCTGCCACCTTCTCGTATCTCCCTGTCCAACCGCCCCGCATCGGGTGCGCGCGGGGCGGCACGAAGTCTTGTGGGGACAAGCCCCCGCCGGAGCCTAGACCGTCCAGGGAACCGCGGCGCACCGATCGAGGGCGCGCCGCGGTTCCCGGGTGACGGACTTACTTCGCGTCGGTGCCGCCGTCCCGCTTGTCGTCCTCGGAGGCGCCCGCCGCGGCGGCGGCGTCGTCCTTGCCGAGGTCGATCTTCTTGACGTCCGTCTCCCCGGCCTCGTCGTCCGCCTCGTCGGCCGCGTCGGCCTTCTCGGCCGCGTCGTCGGTCTTCTCGGCCTTGTCGGCCTTCTCGAGCCCGACCTTGTCGGCGGACGAGTCGGCGTCGGCCGCCTCGGTCAGCGAGGAGGCGTCGTCGGGAACGACAGGGGTGTCGTCGGCAGCGTCCTCTTCGGGGTCGATGCCGTGCACCACGCGGTTGTACTCGTCGTCCGGCAGGACGGCTCCCACCGCGTTCTTCGCGTAGATCGCGTGCACGCCGGGGGCCACCTCGAGGAGGACCGTGTCGTCGTGGACCTCCTTGACCGTCGCGTACATGCCGCCGATGGTCCGCACGCCGGACCCCGGCTGCATCTCATTGCGCATCGACTGGGCCTGGCGCTGCTTGTTCTTGGCCGAACGCGTCATCAGGAACATGGCCCCGATAAGCACGATGAACGGCAGGAGAGTCACGATATTCACGGGACGGAAATTCCTTCACACGACCGCGGGGAGCGGCCTGGTCTACGGGGGTGGGTATACCGCACAGTGAGCGGACGGCATACGGACGGCATCGGCGGAGTCTAAGCGAGCCCACGCCAATGGAACAACGCCCGGCGCGGTACCGGGGTTCCTGACCCCGCCATTATTGGTCCTCTACGCCATGATGCAGGGTAAGCGAGCGCTTATGCCTTGCCACGGCCCGTTCGGCCCGTCATGGCACGTCGTACGCCATCATGCCGCGTCCCCGGCTCGTCATGTCTCGAAGAGGCCCGCCTGACCGCCGGCGGCGGTCTGCGGCGGTGGGGTGAGCCCCATATGCGCCCAGGCCGCCGGGGTGCCGATCCGCCCCCGGGGGGTACGGGCCAGCAGCCCCTCCCGGACCAGGAAGGGCTCGGCGACCTCCTCCACCGTCTCACGCTCCTCGCCCACCGCGACCGCCAGGGTCGACAGGCCCACCGGGCCACCGCCGAACAGCTTGAGCAGGGCGCTGAGCACCGCCCGGTCCAGCCGGTCCAGGCCGCGCTCGTCCACGTCGTAGACGGCCAGGGCGCTGGCGGCGATCTCGCGGGTGATCAGGCCGTCCGCCTTGACCTGGGCGTAGTCGCGCACCCGGCGCAGCAGACGGTTGGCGATCCGGGGGGTGCCGCGGGAGCGGCCCGCGATCTCGGACGCGCCCTCGGGCTCGATGGTCACGTCGAGCAGCCCGGCGGAGCGGTGGATGACCCGCTCCAGCTCGGCCGGGGCGTAGAACTCCATATGGCCGGTGAAGCCGAAGCGGTCGCGCAGCGGGGGCGGCAGCAGCCCGGCCCGGGTGGTGGCGCCGACCAGCGTGAACGGCGGCAGCTCCAGCGGGATGGCGGTGGCCCCGGGCCCCTTGCCGACGATGACGTCGACGCGGAAGTCCTCCATCGCCATGTAGAGCATCTCCTCGGCGGGCCGGGACATCCGGTGGATCTCGTCGAGGAAGAGCACCTCGCCCTCGGTGAGGGAGGAGAGGATCGCGGCCAGGTCGCCCGCGTGCTGGATGGCGGGTCCTGAGGTGATCCGGATCGGGGCGCCCATCTCGGCGGCGATGATCATGGAGAGGGTGGTCTTGCCCAGTCCGGGCGCGCCGGAGAGCAGTACGTGGTCGGCGGTGCCGCCGCGCTGCCGGGCCGCCTTGAGCACCAGGTCCAGCTGCTCGCGGACCCGCTCCTGCCCGACGAACTCGCCGAGGTCCTTGGGGCGCAGCGCGGCCTCCACCGCCTGGTCGTCGCCGTCGGCGTCGGCGCCCACCAGCCGGCCGCCCGCGCCGGACGGGGCGTCGTCGGCGGTGGCCGGTGGGGTCTCGTCCCAGTTCACTGCGTTTCGCCTCGCGATGTCGTCTTCGGTGGTGCCGCCGGTCGCGGCCTGCCGCGGCCGCGGTGGCTCACCGTGTGCGGTTCAGGGTCTGGAGGGCGGCCCTCAGCAGCTGTGCCACCTGGGGCGTACCGCCCGCGGCCATCGTCTCCTCGGCCCGCGGGGTGACGGCGGCCACCGCCTCGTCGGCCTCCCGGGTGGCGTAGCCGAGGCCGACCAGCGCGGTGTGCAGCTGGTCGCTCCAGCCGGGCGCGGCCGCCGAGCGGGCGCCGGGCACGGCGGAGCCGCCGAGCGGCTCGCCGAGCCGGTCCTTGAGCTCGAGCAGCAGCCGCTGCGCCCCCTTCTTGCCGATGCCGGGGACGGCGGTGAGCGCCTTCTCGTCCCCGGTGGACACCGCGAGCCGCAGCGCGTCCGGGGAGTGCACTGCCAGCATGGCCTGGGCCAGCCGGGGGCCGACCCCGCTGGCGGTCTGGAGCAGCTCGAAGACCTGGCGCTCGTCGTCGTCGGCGAAGCCGTAGAGGGTCAGCGAGTCCTCGCGGACGACGAGGGAGGTGGCCAGCCGGGCCTGCTGGCCGACGCGCAGCCCGGCCAGGGTGGCCGGGGTGCACTGGACCGCCATCCCGACCCCGCCGACCTCGATCACGGCGGTGTCCGGGGCGACGGCCGCCACCGGACCGGAGACGAACGCGATCATGAGGTACGGCCTTTCGTGATGCGGTGGGCGGCGACGGCCTGCTGGAGGCGGTTGGTCGCGGGGGCCCGCCAGATGTGGCAGATGGCGAGCGCCAGCGCGTCGGCGGCGTCGGCCGGTTTGGGCGGTGCGTCCAGCCGCAGCAGCCGGGTGACCATCGAGCCGACCTGCGCCTTGTCGGCGCGCCCGGATCCGGTGACGGCCGCCTTGACCTCGCTGGGGGTGTGCAGCGCGACCGGCAGCCCGCGGCGGGCCGCGCACAGCATGGCGACGGCGCTGGCCTGGGCGGTGCCCATGACGGTGCGGACGTTGTGCTGGCTGAACACCCGCTCCACGGCGACGAATTCCGGTCGGTGGGCGTCCAGCCACTCCTCGATGCCGCGCTCGATGAGGACGAGCCGGTCGGCGGTCACGGCGTCCGCCCCGGTCCGTATGACGCCGACGCCGAGCATCCGCAGCGGGCGGCCCGCGACCCCCTCGACCACGCCGACGCCGCACCGGGTCAGCCCCGGGTCCACGCCCAGCACACGCACCGCGCCCCTCCCCTCACCGCGCTTCGGTCACCTGTTCCTGCGCAGGCTAGCGGCTGCCGCCGACAACACCCGCGGACAACGCCGACGGGCCGGTGGGGTGCTGCCCCGCCGGCCCGTCCCTTTCGTCGACCGCCGTGCCGATCCGCCGTCAGGCGTCCACCTTGGCCATGACCTCGTCGGAGACGTCGAAGTTGGCGAAGACGTTCTGCACGTCGTCGCTGTCCTCGAGAGCGTCGATCAGCTTGAAGATCTTGCGCGCGGCGTCTTCCTCGAGCTGGACCTGCATCGTGGGCACGAAGTTGGCATCGGCCGAGTCGTAGTCGATGCCCGCCTCCTGGAGGGCGGTGCGGACCGCGACCAGGTCGGTGGCCTCGCTGATGACCTCGAAGGACTCACCGAGGTCGTTGACCTCCTCGGCGCCCGCGTCCAGGACCGCGCCCAGCACGTCGTCCTCGGTGAGCTCGCCCTTGGGGACGATGACGACGCCCTTGCGGTTGAACAGGTACGACACGGAGCCCGGGTCGGCCATCGAGCCGCCGTTGCGCGTCATGGCGACGCGGACGTCGGAGGCCGCGCGGTTGCGGTTGTCGGTCAGACACTCGATGAGGACGGCCACGCCGTTGGGGCCGTAGCCCTCGTACATGATCGTCTCGTACTCGGCGCCACCGGCCTCCAGACCGGCACCACGCTTGACCGCGCTGTCGATGTTCTTGTTCGGAACCGACTGCTTCTTCGCCTTCTGGATGGCGTCGAAGAGCGTCGGGTTGCCCTCCGGATCGGCACCGCCCATCCGGGCCGCGACCTCGACGTTCTTGATCAGCTTCGCGAAGAGCTTGCCGCGCTTGGCATCGATCACGGCCTTCTTGTGCTTCGTCGTAGCCCATTTAGAGTGGCCGGACATCCGCCTGTCTCCTTCGCGTAACCCATTGCTGTACGAACGCCTGAGATCCTACCGGGATCGGCCCAGCCTGCGGCGAGGTCTCCCGCCCCCACTCTCCACCGAGCGCTATGCGCGCCGCCCCCTCCCGTCTCCCGCCACCACCCTCAACGGAGCGCTACGCGCGCCGCACCATCTCCACGAAGAGCCGGTGGACCCGGTGGTCGCCGGTCAGCTCGGGGTGGAACGAGGTCGCCAGGACATTGCCCTGCCGGACGGCGACGGTGTGCCCGTCGAACGTCGCGAGCACCTCGGCGCCGCCGCCCACGGACTCGACCCACGGCGCGCGGATGAAGACCCCCTCGACCGGGCCGTCCTCGATCCCCTGGATCTCGACCTCGGCCTCGAAGGACTCGTTCTGACGGCCGAAGGCGTTACGGCGCACGATCATGTCGATGCCGCCGATGGTCTCCTGGTCGTCCCGGCCGTCGAGGATCTTGTCCGCGAGCATGATCATGCCCGCGCACGTACCGTACACCGGCATCCCGGCCCTGACCCGCTCGCGCAGCGGCTCCAGCAGCCCGAAGATGATCGCCAGCTTGGACATGGTGGTCGACTCGCCCCCGGGGATCACCAGGGCCGCGACCTCGGCGAGCTCCTCGGGCCTGCGGACCTGCCGGGGGGCGGCCCCGGCCGCGGTGAGCGCGGCGAGATGCTCGCGGACATCGCCCTGGAGGGCGAGCACACCGATCACGGGGGCGTCGGCGGTGGACGTAGCCGGTATGGACGACGTAGTCACGGAAGCGAAGACCTCTCGAACGTCAGGGGCACCACGCGCCGGGCCGGCGGGCCGGGGCGCGTGGTGCCATGTGGTGCCGTACGGGCGCCGGTTACCAGCCGCGGCTGGCGTAGCGCTCGGACTCGGGGAGGGTGTCGCAGTTGATGCCGACCATGGCCTCGCCGAGGTTCCGGGACGCCTCCGCGATGACCTTGGGGTCGTCGTAGAAGGTGGTGGCCTTCACGATCGCGGCGGCGCGCTTGGCCGGGTCGCCCGACTTGAAGATGCCGGAGCCCACGAACACGCCCTCGGCGCCGAGCTGGCGCATCAGCGCGGCGTCGGCCGGGGTGGCGACGCCACCGGCGGAGAACAGCACCACCGGCAGCTTGCCGGTCTGCGCGATCTCGGCGACCAGCTCGTACGGGGCGCGGATCTCCTTGGCGGCCGCGTAGAGCTCATGGTTGTCCAAGCCGCGCAGCCGGGCGATCTCGCCCTTGATCTGGCGCAGGTGGCGCACGGCCTCGACGACGTTGCCGGTACCGGCCTCGCCCTTGGAGCGGATCATGGCCGCGCCCTCGGCGATCCGGCGCAGCGCCTCGCCCAGGTTGGTGGCTCCGCAGACGAACGGGGTGGTGAAGGACCACTTGTCGCTGTGGTTGACCTCGTCGGCGGGGGTGAGCACCTCGGACTCGTCGATGTAGTCGACGCCGAGCGACTGGAGCACCTGCGCCTCGACGAAGTGGCCGATCCGCGACTTGGCCATCACCGGGATGGAGACGGCGTTGATGATGCCCTCGATCATGTCCGGGTCGGACATCCGGGCCACGCCGCCGTCCTTACGGATGTCGGCCGGCACCCGCTCGAGGGCCATGACCGCGACGGCTCCGGCGTCCTCGGCGACCTTGGCCTGCTCGGGGGTGACGACGTCCATGATCACGCCACCCTTGAGCTGCTCGGCCATACCGCGCTTGACGCGGGCGGTGCCGGTCGCGGGGGCGTCGGAGTTGGACGTGCTGGCGGGCGTGATGGACACGGTTTGACCTCACTCGATAATGAAAAGTGCGATGAGCCCATCGTAGGGCCGTTCGATACCGGTACATGACCCGGCCATCCGGTCCAGGTCATGAGTGTGTGTGCTACACGAATGACAAAACCGCGTCGGGGCGGGGATCGACAAGGGCCAATCAAAGGCCGGTGGCTCGAAGCGACCGGTTAATCCTCGGTATGCGAAGGGCGGTCGGCGCCTCGGCACGGACGGGCGCCCCTCGGCGCGGGGCTCGTCAGCGCTCGGCCTCCTCGGAGCCCGGCACCCGCCCGAGCGCCGCCGGTGGCTCGTCGTCCATCTCGAAGGCGAGCGGGAACGGAGCGTGGCCCGCCAGCCGGAACCAGCGCACCATCCGATGGCGGCGCAGCGCCCGCGCCGCGCGCACCGCGTCGTTGTGGAACCGCCGGGCCATCGGCACCCGCCGCACCGACTCCGTGAGCTCCCCCAGCGCCTCCTCGCCGCCCGGCGCCTCCCGTACCGCCTCGGCCTGGGCGCTGTCCTCGAAGACGGCCCGCAGCGCCTGGCTCAGCTCGCTCTCGGCGACCTCGCGGTGCTCCTCCTCGGCCTGCCGGGCGGCGTGCGCGGCCTGGTACAGCACGATCGAGGCGGCGGGATCGAGCACTCCGGCGGTGGCCAGCTCCTGGGCGACGGAGGCGCGCCGCAGCAGCTGCGCGTCCAGCGCGGCCCGCGCCGCGTCCAGACGGCTGTGCAGCCGGTCGAGGCGTCCCGCGGTCCAGCTCAGGTAGAGGGCGATGACGACCAGTGCGACCGCGATCCAGATCAAGGTGCTCACGGCCCGCCACGCTACCGCCTGCGGCCCCCGAAGTCCGGGGCGGAGCCCTCAGCCGGGACCGCCACGCGCGGCGCTGTGAGACCCCTCAGAGCGGTCCTGGTCCTAGTCCCTGGCGAGGCCCAGCCGTGCCCACAGCCGCGTACGGTCGTCGGCGGCCACCGACGCCGCGCCGTCCGTCACCGTCTCGTAGACCGCGAGGATGTCCGCCCCCACCGTCGACCAGTCGAAGCGCCGTACGTGCCGGCTGCCCCGCTCCCGCAGCTCGGCCAGCCGCTCCTCGTCCCCCAGCAGCCGCACCGCCGCGGCGGCCAGGGCGTCCGCGTCCTCGTTGGCGAACAGCTCACCCGCCGCTCCCCCGTCCAGCACCTGGGCGAACGCGTCCAGATCGCTGGCGAGGACCGCAGCCCCCGCCGACATGGCCTCGACGAGGATGATGCCGAAGCTCTCGCCGCCCGTATTGGGCGCGATGTAGACATCGACGCTGCGCAGCAGCCGCGCCTTGTCCTCGTCGCTGACCATCCCCAGGAACTCCACGCGCTCGCGCAGCGGCGCGGGCAGATCGGCCACGGCCTCCTTCTCGTCACCGCGCCCGGCGATCAGCAGCCGCGCCCCCGGCCGGGACTCGAAGATCTTCGGCAGGGCACGCATCAGCACCGGCAGCCCCTTACGGGGCTCGTCGATCCGGCCGATGAAGCCGATCGTCTCCCCCTGCCACTCCTCCTTCGGCTCGGCGTCGGCGAAGAAGCCCACATCGACACCGTTGGGAATGACCACCGCGTCCCCGCCCAGGTGCTCCACCAGCGTCCGGCGCGCGTACTCGCTCACCGCGATCCGCGCGCTGATCTTCTCCAGCGCCGGCTGGAGGATCGGATACGCGGCGATCATGGCCCGGGAGCGCGGATTGGAGGTGTGGAACGTCGCGACGATCGGCCCCTGGGCCGCCCAGCAGGCCAGCAGCCCCAGCGAGGGCGAGGTGGGCTCGTGGATGTGGATGACGTCGAAGGCGCCGTCGTGCAGCCAGCGGCGCACCCGCGCGGCCGACAGGAACCCGAAGTTCAGCCGGGCCACCGAGCCGTTGTACGGCACCGGCACCGCACGCCCCGCCGAGACCACGTACGGCGGCAGCGGCGTCTCGTCGTCCGCCGGGGCCAGCACGGAGACCTGGTGGCCACGCCGGATCAGATGGTCGGCCAGATCACGGATGTGGAACTGGACGCCGCCTGGGACATCCCAGGAGTACGGGCAGACGATCCCGATCCTCAAGGCTTCTCCATTTCAGGGCGTCCAGGGCCGCCGGGGCCCTCGGGACTTCCAGCGCCGCCGGGACCGCGGTCCAGGTCCGCGAGCCACAGTCGCTGGAGCATGTGCCAGTCCTCCGGGTGCTCGGAGATCCCCGAGGCGAAGGCGTCGGCCACCTCCTGGGTCATGACGGCGATACGCTCCGCGCGGTTCCCGTCCCCCGGCGTCTCGACCGGTGGGTGCACCCGCCCCCGCATCACCGGCGACTCGTCGTACCAGAGGGTCACCGGCAGCAGCGGGGCGCCGGTCTGGAGGGCGAGCGCGGCGGGCCCGGCCGGCATCTTCGCCCGCTCGCCGAAGAACGACACCTCCACGCCCGAGGCCGACAGATCGCGGTCGGCCACCAGACACACCAGCCCGCCCGCGCGCAGCCGCCGCGCCAGCGTCCCGAAGGCGCTCCCGCCCTCGTGCGGCAGCACCTCCATGCCCAGCCCCTCGCGGTAGGCCACGAACCGGTCGTACAGCGACTCCGGCTTCAGCCGCTCCGCGACCGTGGTGAAGGGCACCCCGAGATGGGTGGTCACCCAGGCCCCGGCGAGGTCGTAGTTGCCCATGTGCGGCAGCGCCAGGATCACGCCCCGGCCCTCGGCGAGGCCGTCCACCAGATAGTGCACGTCCTTGACGTCGAAGCCGCCCCGTATCCGCTCCGGGCTCCACGCCGGAAGCCGGAAGGACTCCATCCAGTAGCGCAGGTACGAGCGCATGCCCGCCCGCGACAGCTCGGCCAGCCGCCGGGGCGAGGCGTCCGGCACCACGCGCGCCAGATTGGCCTCCAGGCGCAGCACGCCCTTGCCGCGCCGCTTCCACGTCTGATCGGCGATGCGCTGCCCGAGCGCCACGGCGACCGGCTCCGGGAGCTTCTTGACCACGCTCCAGCCGAGTCCGTACAGCGCGTCGGTCAGCCTCTCCTTCACCGCGCCTCGCCCCCCTGGGGCACCGTCCGCTCCCCGGCGTCCGCCTCGGCGGCCTCCCGGCGCACCGTCACCACCCGCTGGACGAGGGTCACCGCGCTGCCGACGGCCACGATCCACAGCGCGATCGGGAGCAGGATGTCGATATGCGGCACGCCGAACTTGTGCAGCCCCGAGAAGCCGCACGCCACCAGCGAGATCACCAGTCGCTCGGCGCGCTCCACCAGCCCGTTGACATTCACCGGCAGGCCGATGCTCTCGCCGCGGGCCTTGGTGTACGAGACCACCTGGCCGCTGGCGAGGCAGAAGATGGTCACCGCACACAGCACATTGTCGTCCCCGCGGCCCGCGTACCACAACGTCAGACCGCCGAAGATCGCGCCGTCGGCCACCCGGTCCAGCGTGGAGTCGAGGAACGCCCCCCAGCGGCTGGAGCGCCCCAGCTGCCGCGCCATATTGCCGTCGACCAGGTCGGAGAAGACGAACAGCGTGATGACGACGGTGCCCCAGAAGAACTCCCCCCGGGGATAGAAGACCAGTGCGCCCGCGCACACGCCGGCGGTGCCGGTGAGGGTCACCGCGTCGGGGCTGACCCCGAGACGGATCAGCAGGGCGGCGAACGGTGTGAGAACACGCGTGAAGAATGCACGCGCGTACTTGTTCAGCATGGCCTTCCCGGGGGGTCGAAACGGGCCGGGTGGTCAAGAGGCCACCGGCGCGCCCATCGTAGCCACGCCCCGGAGGGGCGCCGTGCACCTGTCGGACGGCTCCGTGACCCCGTGCGCGGTACGGCCGCATGTGTGACGTATGGACGCACCGTTACAGGGGTGGAAAGCTCGAAGTATCGCAAGGTGTCGACCGGGAGGCGAGACACATGAGCGACAAGACGAGTACACACCCAGGGGCCGCCGGAAGGGCAGTGGCGGCCGACCGGCCCAGCTCCCTGCGGAATGTGGTTCTGGTCGGCCACAGTGGGACGGGAAAGACGACGCTGGTGGAGGCCCTCGCGCTGGCGACGGGCGCGGTCAACCGAGCGGGCAGGGTCGAGGACGGCGGCTGTCTCTCGGACTACGACGATATCGAGCACCGGCAGCAGCGTTCGATCCAGCTGTCGCTGGTCCCCGTCGAATGGGGCGGGATGAAGCTCAATCTCCTGGACACCCCGGGCTATGCCGATTTCGTCGGGGAACTCAGGGCCGGTCTGCGAGCGGCGGACGCGGCCCTTTTCGTTGTCTCGGCCGCCCAGGACGCCCTGGGGATCACCGGGGCCACCCGCATGATCTGGGACGAGTGCGCCGCGGTCGGAATGCCGCGCGCCATCGTGATCACCCACCTCGAGGCCGCCCGCGCCAGCTTCGAGGAGATGACCGAGCTGTGCCGGGACAGCTTCGGCGGCGACGACCCCGACGCCGTGCTGCCGCTGTACCTGCCGCTGCGCGGCGAGCCGGGACCGGACGGGCACGCCCCCGTGACCGGGCTCATCGGGCTGCTCACCCAGCGGGTCTTCGACTACTCCTCGGGGACGCGCACCGAATCACCGCCCCAGGAGGACCAGCTGCCGCTGGTCGAGGAGGCCCGCGGCCGGCTCATCGAGGGGATCATCGCCGAGAGCGAGGACGAGACCCTCATGGACCGCTATCTCGGCGGTGAGGAGATCGACGTCAAGACGCTGATCGAGGACCTGGAGAAGGCCGTCGCACGCGGCAGCTTCCACCCGGTGCTGGCGGCGGCGCCCGCCGCGGCGGGGTCCAAGCAGGGCCTGGGCACCATCGAACTGCTGGACCTGATGACCGGCGGCTTCCCGTCCCCGCTGGAGCGCGAGACGCCCGCCGTCACCACCCCGCAGGGCGCCGCACGCCCGCCGCTGAGCTGCGATCCGGACGGTCCGCTGGCCGCCGAGGTGGTCAAGACCTCCTCCGATCCGTATGTCGGCCGGATATCCCTGGTGCGGGTCTTCTCCGGCACCCTCCGCCCCGACGAGACCGTCCATGTGTCCGGACACGGTCTGGAGGACCGCGGCCATGAGGACCATGACGTGGACGAGCGGGTCGGCGCCCTGTCCGCGCCCTTCGGCAAACAGCAGCGCACCCTGCCCCAGGCCATCGCGGGTGATCTGGCGTGCGTGGCCAAGCTGACCCGCGCCGAGACCGGGGACACCCTCTCGTCCAAGGACCAGCCGCTCCTGATGGAGCCCTGGCAGATGCCCGATCCGCTGCTGCCGGTGGCCATCCAGGCGCACAGCAAACCGGACGAGGACAAGCTGTCGCTCGGCCTGTCCCGGCTGGTCGCCGAGGACCCGACGATGCGCCTGGAGCAGAACCCGGACACCCATCAGGTGGTGCTGTGGTGCCTCGGCGAGGCGCATATGGACGTCGCGCTGGAGCGGCTGCGCAGCCGGTACGGCGTCCAGGTGGACGCGGTGCCGTACAAGGTCTCGCTGCGCGAGACCTTCGGGGCGAAGTCGGCCGGGCGCGGCCGGCATGTCAAGCAGTCCGGCGGGCACGGCCAGTACGCGATCTGCGAGATCGAGGTGGAGCCGCTGCCGGAGGGCTCGGGCATCGAGTTCGTGGACAAGGTCGTGGGCGGCGCGGTGCCCCGGCAGTTCATCCCGTCCGTCGAGAAGGGCGTGCGCGGCCAGGCCGCGCGGGGTGTCGCCGCCGGATATCCGCTGGTCGATGTGCGGGTCACGCTGCTGGACGGCAAGGCCCACTCGGTGGACTCCTCCGACGCCGCCTTCCAGACGGCGGGCGCGCTCGCGCTGCGCGAGGCGGCCGCCGACGCCCGGATCGACCTGCTGGAACCGGTGGTGGAGGTGGGCGTGCTGGTCTCGGACGACTATGTCGGCGCCGTCATGAGCGATCTGTCCGGCCGGCGCGGCCGGGTCGTCGGCACCGAACAGTCCGGTGGCGGACAGACCTTGATCAAGGCGGAGGTGCCGGAGATCGAGATCGGTCGGTACGCGGTCGATCTGCGATCGCTTTCGCATGGCACGGGACGGTTCAGCCGCTCCTACGCCCGGCATGAGCCGATGCCCCACCAGCTGGCCGAGCGGATGCGCGAACAAGTCGCCGCGGAGGCGTAGTTCAGGGCCCGTCCATGGCGTAGCGCACGGCCATGTCACGGCTCGTCCGTGACGTAGGTCACGGCCCGCCCGCCCCAACCGCGCCGGGGCGGGCGGGCCTTCGCCGTCGGCCGTCCACCGGCGGTTCCGCGGGCGGTTCGTGGGCGGTTCGTGGACCGCTCCGTGGTGGGTTCCGTGGGCGGCCTTCTCCACGAGGGTTTTCCACAGGCCGCACACGCCCTGGCGACAGGCGGTGCACACCCCGGATACGCTGAGGTCGCAGCGCAAGAGCGTGCCGTATTGGGGGCGTTGGTGACGGACGGATTCGACTTCAGTCCCGGGGCGCAGGTTCCCCTGTCGGGAGCGGCGGGACAGACGGCGGCGACGCAGGCACTCGCGTCGGCCGCCTACCGCGACGACCCCGTGGCAAAGTTGCTCGACGCCAATTCGGAGTGGACGGTCTCGGAGGTCAAGAAGCCGAGGATCTCGCTCTTCGAGCCGAATCTGGGCGAGGCGTTCGCGCGCGCCGTCCAGCTGAGAATGCTCGGCGGCGGCCGGGGCCAGGTGATCCAGTCCTTCGGCATGGAGCCGCAGACGGTCGTCGAGCACTGTCTGGCCGCCAACCGCATCCGCAAGACCCGTGACGCCCGGCTCACCGCCGTCATGGTGATCTTCGGGCTGCTGTTCCTGCCCGGGACGCTGCTCTGGCTCGGCGCCTTCCAGCTGCGCCGCTCGGTCGCCGGGGCCCAGGACAAGCGGATGGGCGCGCTCGGCACGGCGCTGCTGGTGGCGCTCGGCGTGATGGTCGTCATCTTCCTGATCAAGCTGCCCTTCGGGGGCTTCTGGGGGATCTATCTCCGGGGCGTCGTGGTCGCCCCGGTCATCGGCTGGTACATCGCCAAGCAGATCTGCGAGCGCACCGCCAAGGACCTCCGGGACTCCTGGGACGGGCTGCTCTCCGGCGGCGGCGTCGGCGCCAAGGTGCCCGAGACGGTGCCCAACCACCCGGGCCAGACCGCCGCCGAGGAGCTGCGCAAGTCGCTCCACAAGCTCACCGCCGAGCAGTACAGCAATGTGGTCTTCTACGCCGGACCCAAGGGCATATTGGGCATGGGCACCCGGTGGGGCAGCTGGCAGCTGGCCGAGGACCTGGTCTCGGCCGACCCCGACAAGGAGATCGACCCCTTCCGCAGCTGGGACGTCATACGGGCGATCCATGACCAGCTGCGCATGCTGGAGCGCACCCCGCTGCACACCGGCGGCTTCCCCACCCCCTCCGTGCGCCACTGGGTGGTCTCGCCGATCGGCGAGGGGGCCAAGGCGGTCGAGCGCGGCGGCACCTCCGAGGAGGAGGGCTTCCAGATAAAGGGCGTCGATCTCCAGCGGATCTGCGACCAGCAGCAGTTCGGCGCCGGTGACCGGCACTACCTGGGTGTGCAGTTCGTGCTCTGGGACGGCCAGTTGGTGATCACCCTGATGATCACGGTGACGCTGCTGCACAAGACACTGCGGATCGAGGTCACCGGGCATGCGCTGGGGCCGGTGCACCCGCTGTTCACCAGCAAGCCCTCGGCGCCCAGCAAGACGGTCGCCAAGACCTTCCGGTTCTGGGAGACCAAGTCCATCCCGCTGCCGCTGGTGAACGCGAAGGAGGTCGTGCGGCTGACCGCGCGCGCCCCCTTCACCTGGTACCCGCCGATACTGGACCACCTCGGGGGCAAGCTGGTGCTGCCCGAGCCGTTCGGTCTGCGGCACGCCTGGGCGGACAAGCCCTGGCGGCACCGCTTCATGGCGGACGACGCGCTGCGCACGGCCACGCCGGTGCTGCGGGTGGTCCATGAGGCGGCCATCGGGGTGCTCAAGCACCACGGCGTGGACACCGAGCGCTTCGGCAACCGCTCGCTGACGCTCAGCGGCCAGGTCCAGGACGCCGCCCCGAAGAAGGCCGATCTGTACGACGCGTAAGGGCGCGGTGCGTAAGGCGAACGCAAGGGGGGTGGGG